>DASSXQ010000093.1:0-15496 GCA_035703725.1 Rudaea sp. | reverse complement strand
AATCGATGGAACGTGTTCAGGCCAATCCTTCCGGATCGCATCCATCAACCACTGCGGATGCGCGCTGCGCGTCTGCGCAACGTCGTCGAGTTTTGCGTTGCGCGCATCACGTTCGCGCAGCCAGCGGCGCAGCACCGCGTTGACCAGACCGGAAAACTTCGGTTTCCCCAGTGCGCGCGCTGCCTCGACCGTCGCAGCGACAGCGGCATAATCGGGCAACCGCAGAATCTCGCATTGCACAAGCCCCAGCACCACCAGAGCATGCAACGCCGGTTCACGCTTTTTAATCGGGCGCTCCAGCAGCGCATCGACAGCCGGGTCGAAGCGTAACCACCAGCGCGCACCTTCATGCAGTAGCGACGCCAAGAGCGCGCGGTCACGCGAATCGCGCACGTTGCCGGCCTGCGCGGCAAATGTCGCGCGCAACGACGCGCCGGCGACAATCTGCGCCAACGCCCTCGCCGCGAGCGCGCGCAGATTGGGTGCATCACTCATTTGGGTGGACTCGGCAATTCGGCATCGACCAGGTCGGGGCGCGCGTTCAGAAAATCCGCCGCGCGCATGCGTCGGCCGCCGTCACGTTGCAATTCCACGATGCGCAAAGCGCCTTGGCCACACGCAACGACAATGCCATCGCGATTTGCCGCCAGAAGGGTTCCGGGGATCAGCGCCTTCGACGAGGATGGGTCCACCTCGCAAACCTGCGCCGACCACACGCGCAAGCGCTCACCACCCAATTGGGTTTCAGCGACCGGCCACGGATCGAACGCGCGCACCTTGCGCTCGAGCATCGGTGCCGGCTCATTCCAGTCGAGCACGGCTTCGCGCTTGTCGAGTTTGTGCGCGTAAGTTGCGCCGTGTTCGGATTGTGGCTGCGCCGACATGGGTTCGTCACGCAACACGCGTTGCAAACCTTCGCCAAGCAAGTTGGCGCCAAGTCCAGCCAGGCGATCATGCAGGCTGCCGCCGGTGTCGTTTGCAGCAATTGGCGTAACCTTGCGCAACAGCACCGGACCGGTATCCAGACCCGCTTGCATTTGCATCAGGCAAACGCCGGTTTCGCTGTCACCGGCAAGCACCGCGCGCTGGATCGGCGCCGCACCACGCCAACGCGGCAACAGCGACGCGTGCACGTTCCAACATCCCCGTCGCGGCATCGCCAGCACTTTGCGCGGCAGAATCAAGCCGTAGGCGACCACCACGAGCAAATCCAGATCCAGATCGTGCATGCGTCGCTGGACATCCACATCCTTGAGCGTTTCGGGTTGTTCCACGCGCAAGCCAGCCTGGATCGCAGCACACTTGACCGGACTGGGCGTCAATGCGCGGCCGCGGCCGGCACGACGATCCGGCTGGGTGTAGACCACGACGATTTCCACGTCCGCGGAGCGACACGCAGCCAGGTGCGGCACGGCAAATTCCGGAGTGCCGGCAAACGCCAGGCGCAGGCGCGCAGGCATGGGTGAGTCAGGCTGCGCTGGCCGAACGACGTTGCTTGTCGAGCTTCTTGCGCACCAGTTCGCGCTTGAGCGGCGACAGGTAATCGACGAACAACTTGCCGATCAAATGATCCATTTCGTGCTGGATGCAAACCGCCTGCAATCCGTCCGCCTCCAATTGCAGTGGTTCGCCGTTCCGGTCGCGTGCTTGCACAACGATGCGTTCGGCGCGTTCCACGTCGGCAAAGATTCCCGGTACCGAAAGACAGCCTTCCTGATACACCTGACTGCCTTCGCGCGAAACAATTTGCGGGTTGATCAAGACCAGCGGTTGGTCATGTTCCTCGGAAACATCCATCACCAGCAGTTGGTGATGCACATCCACCTGAGTCGCGGCCAAGCCAATCCCCGGCGCGGCGTACATGGTCGCGAACATTGCCTCGATGAGGTCCTGCAGCGGCTTGTCGAACACGGTTACAGGCTGAGCCTTGGTGCGCAGACGTGGATCGGGAAATTCAAGAATCGTCAGCATGGTCATGAGTATCGGGTCGCCGCGGCCAAGTCTCAAGACCGGACAATCAAAGTGGCAAATACGAAGAATTTGGCGAAAATTCTACGCTAATTCGACACTTGGCGCGAATTGGCGGGCAATTTTGTGTCCTGGTCGGCATTTTGGCGGCTACGGCCGTTTGCGCCGGTAAAATTTTCGTATACACTCACCAAGTCCTTAGGGGAATCAGGTAATTGGCGGCCATGCTTAAAAAACTACCTGCAGTTTGCGTTGGGTTGCTGTTCACGCTCACGGCATTTGCCGCGACGGTACAGTTGAACAAGAATCACCCGGATACCTATACGGTGCGCAAGGGAGATACCTTGTGGAGCATCTCCGCGCAGTTCCTCCAGCATCCGTGGGAATGGCCAGAGGTCTGGCAAGCCAACCCTCAAGTTGCCAACCCACATTTGATTTATCCGGGTGACGTGCTCAGCCTTGCCTACCTGAACGGCAAACTGCGCATCACCAACGATGGCAGCGGCTCGGGTCCGCGCGTACGCGCCACCCAATTGGAAGACGCGATCAAACCGATTCCCCTGACCGCGGTCAAGGGGTTTCTCAAAGACACGCGCCTGCTCAACGAAGATGAGTTCAAACATGCGCCGCATGTTATTGCCTTCGAGGATCACCACATCCAGGGCACCACCGGACAACTCGCGTATGTGCGAGGACTCGACGGACAACCCGGCCAGCAATTTGCGCTCGCGCGCGTGATTGGTCGCTACTACGAAATTACCTCGAAAGACGGCCAACCCAGTCGCATCGTCCGGCAAAACATGCTCGATCGTGACGGTCGCCCATCGATGTTGTGGCATCGTGGTCCGGATCACTTCACCTTGCACGGCGACGTGCATCTGATTGGTTACGAGATGCTGCAATACGGCACCGTACAAGTCACCAAGTCCGGCAGCCCGACTTCCACACTGGTGATGAACGCCGACTTTGAAGTAAGCCCCGGCGATTTTGTATTGCCGCCGTCCAACACCTCCTACGACTATCAGTATGTGCCGCACGCGCCATCTACGCTGCCGCCCGACATGTACGTGATTGCGTTCGCCGACGCGCTCAATGTTGTCGGTCGCTTGCAGGTTGTTGCCTTGTCGCGCGGTTCGAACGATGGCGTTGAAAACGGCCAGACCTACTCGATCTTCGCGCCAGGCAATGTCACCATGGACCGCACCGATTATCCGGAAGACAGCGCCAGGGCGTTCTTCCATCCCGGTGACGCAAAAGTGCAATTGCCCGAAGAATACATTGGCCACGTGATGATCTTCCGCACGTTCGGCAAGGTCAGCTATGGCCTGATCATGGATGGCATCCGTCCGGTGCATCTGGGCGACAAGCTGCACGAGCCGGATCACAGTTAGAGCCGGTAATCAGTAATCGGTAATCGGTAATCGGGATAAGCACAAGACATTGCACCCCTTGCCTTCCCGGCGTCGCCAACTACACTGCGACGCATGCCGATTACCCTAGGCCACGACGAAACCCGCGCCTGGTTGAGCCTGCTGCGCGCTCCTGAACTGGGCGCATCGATCATCCGGGATTTGTTGAGCCGACACGGCAGCGCCAATGCCGCCATTGCCCATGTTCGCGGTGAGCCGCGCGTGCCGGAGTCGGCCCGCGCGTGGCTGGCCGCACCCGAGACCGCAATCATCGCCAACGATTTGGCCTGGCTGGACGACCCTGCACATCATCTGATCGTGATTGCCAGCGACGATTACCCATCGTTACTGCGCGATGCGCCCAACCCGCCAGCCGCGCTGTTCGTGGTCGGCGATCCAACGTGCTTGTGGTCGGCGCAGATCGCCATTGTTGGCGCCCGCAGCGCCACGCCATCCGGCTTGGCCAACGCACGTGCGTTTGCCCGCGCATTTGCCCAGGCCGGCAATGTAGTTACCAGCGGACTGGCCGAGGGCATCGACGGCGCCGCCCACGCCGCCACACTGGATGCCGGCGGAATAACCATCGCCGTGCTCGGTACCGGCCCGGATGTGATCTACCCGCGACAACACACGCAACTGGCACAGCGCATTATCGAACGCGGGGCACTGGTCTCGGAATTTCCACCGGGAACGCCGGGAAAGCCAAAAAACTTCCCACGCCGCAATCGCATCATTGCCGGTCTCGCCCTGGGTACGCTGGTGATCGAAGCCGGTCTCAAGTCCGGCTCGCTGATAACCGCACGTCTGGCCGCCGAGCAAGGTCGCGAAGTGTTCGCCGTGCCCGGCTCGATTCACAGCCCCCTGGCGCGCGGTTGCCACAAACTGATTCGTGAGGGCGCCAAGTTGATCGAGACCGCACAAGAAGTGCTGGACGAATTGCATGGCGTCAGTGGCCTGCTGGCGCAAGGATTGCGTGCGCGCCTGGACGCAGCCGATGACGCTACCGCCAATCCGACCATATCCGCACAGGATCGCGACCCGGAGTACACCCGCCTGCTGGCTGCACTCGATGCCACACCGTGCGCACTGGATGAATTGAGCGCTCGTACCGGTCTGCCTGCTGCGTCATTGTCGTCGATGCTGTTGATGCTTGAACTCGATGGCACGGTAAGCAGCGACAATGGGCGCTACGCACGCTGCTGAATTGCCGACCATCAGTCGGGGCTTTCATCGTCACGGGCCACCTTGCTGCATTGCATGGCCCGGGCACACCGGTGCGGCTACAATCGTTCGACGAGCACTGGTGCGCCTGGCCATTCGACGTCACGCGCTGAAGCGCCGCGCTTGACAGCAAGCCGGGCTCTGTGACCACACTGAATAAGGGCGTGGATGCAAGCCGCGCCCTTTTTGCCGTTTACCCGAGGGGTACGCGGCCTTGCGAATCGACCCGCCTTGACGCGGCAACGGAAAACTCATGGCAAAAAATCTGCTCATCGTCGAATCGCCCGCCAAGGCAAAGACGATCAACAAATATCTCGGCCGCGACTTCACCGTGCTTGCCTCCTACGGTCACGTGCGCGACTTGCGCCCAAAAGAAGGCGCAGTGGATACCGACCATGATTTCGCCATGGCCTACGAGGTCATCGAACGCAACGAAAAGCACGTCGATGCCATTGCCAAGGCTGCCGGCAAGGCCGAAGCGCTATATCTGGCAACCGACCTTGATCGCGAAGGCGAAGCCATTTCCTGGCACATTGCCGAGATTCTGCGCCAGCGCAACCTGCTCGACGGCAAGGCACTGCATCGGGTGGTGTTCTCCGAGATCACGCCACACGCCATTCGCGAAGCGGTAGCCAACCCACGCGAATTGTCGCTGGATCTGGTCAATGCCCAGCAAGCTCGGCGCGCGCTGGATTATCTGGTCGGATTCAACCTGTCGCCGGTGTTGTGGCGCAAGGTGCAGCGCGGTCTGTCGGCTGGACGCGTGCAATCGCCGGCACTGCGCATGATTGTCGAGCGCGAGGAAGAAATCGAGGCATTCACGGCGCGCGAATACTGGTCGATCGAGGCCGATTGCGTACATCCGGATCAACGCTTTTCCGCGCGCATGCTGAAACTGCGTGGAAAGAAATTCGAGCAGTTCGACCTGACCAACGAAACCGACGCGCACGCTGCGCGCGATGCCTTGCTCAAGACCGCGCAAGGCCGGCTGGTGGTCACCGAGGTGCAGTCCAAGGAGCGCAAACGGCGGCCTTCGCCACCGTTCACCACTTCCACCCTGCAGCAGGAAGCCGCGCGCAAACTCGGCTTTACCACCAGTCGCACCATGCGTCTGGCGCAAGGTTTGTACGAAGGGGTCGCGCTCGGAGACGAAGGGACGGTTGGTCTGATTACCTACATGCGTACCGATTCGGTCAGTCTGGGAAATGATGCCATCGCCGAGCTGCGCCGCGTCATCGAGCGCGACTTTGGCGCAAAAGCATTGCCTGAATCACCGAACTTGTATCGAGCCAAATCCAAGAATGCACAGGAAGCGCACGAAGCCATCCGTCCGACTTCGGCATTGCACACGCCGAAAAGCATCGCCGCGTTTCTCAATGACGATCAACGCAAGCTGTACGAGCTGATCTGGAAACGTGCTGTCGCCAGCCAGATGCAATATGCAACGCTGAATACGGTTTCGGTTGATCTGGATGCCGGTGGCGATTCGAGTTTCCGCGCCAGCGGCACCACAATCGTGGATCCGGGGTTTTTGGCCGTTTACGAGGAAGGGCACGATCAAAAGAACGAAGAGGACGAAGACGCCAAGCGCAAACTGCCGGCGATGAAAATCGGCGAAGCCGTTCCGCTGGGAGATATTCTTGCCGAGCAGCACTTCACCGAACCACCACCACGCTATTCCGAAGCCAGTCTGGTCAAGACGCTCGAAGAGTACGGGATCGGCCGACCATCTACCTACGCCAGCATCATCCAGACTCTGCTCGGACGCGAATACGTCACTCTGGATGCTCGGCGCTTTCGCCCCAGCGACGTCGGACGGGCGGTGGCGAAATTCCTGACCGGACATTTCACCCAATACGTCGATTACGACTTCACCGCCAAACTCGAAGACGAACTGGATGCGGTCAGCCGTGGCGAAGAAGAATGGGTGCCGTTGATGCGGCGATTCTGGACGCCATTCAAAACGCTGGTCGACGAGAAAAGCGAAACCGTCGATCGCGCTGAAGCCAGCGGTTCGCGTGAGCTTGGCATCGATCCGGCATCGGGACGTCCGATCACCGTACGCCTCGGGCGCTATGGACCCATGGCGCAAATCGGCACGCGAGACGACGAAGAAAAACCGCGCTTCGCCAGCCTGCGTCCGGGCCAGAGCATCCACACCATATCGCTGGAAGACGCACTGCAGTTGTTCAAGCTGCCGCGCAATCTGGGCACGGCCGACGACGGCGAAACCATCAGCGTGGGAATTGGTCGTTTCGGTCCCTTCATCAAACACGGGACAATTTACGCATCGCTCAAGGCCGAAGACGATCCGTACACCATCGAGCTTCCGCGCGCGGTCGAATTGCTGCACGAGAAAGCGGAAATCGCACGCAACCGGGTCATTTCCAGTTTCCGTGATGGCGCCATCCAGGTGCTGCGCGGGCGCTACGGTCCTTACATCACCGATGGTGAAAAGAACGCACGCATGCCCAAGGAACGTGAGCCCGAATCGTTGACCGAAGACGAATGTGTCGAATTGCTTGCGGCTGCACCGGTCCGGCCCAAACGTGGGGGACGCTTCGGCAAAGCCGCGAAAAGCGCGAAATCTGCCGACGCCGCTGCGCCAGCCAAGAAAGCAGCTCCGAAAAAAGCAGCTCCGAAAAAAGCGGCGAAGAAAAAGGCGGCGAAAAAGCCTTCGGCAAAGAAAGCTGCCGCAAAGAAGTCCGTAGCGAAAAAATCTGTCGCGCGCAAAAAGCCCATCGCGTCCTGAAGCCAATGGATGCCGCCCTCACCGCCGCCACTGCTGCCCTGCGCGCTGGCGGCGTCGTCGCCTATCCCACCGAAGCGGTATATGGGCTGGGCTGCGATCCGAAAAACCGGCAAGCTTTCGAGCAATTGTTCGTGCTCAAACAGCGCCCACCAACCCAAGGTGTATTACTGATTGGCGCCGATTTCAATCAAGTGGCTGAATACATCGATCTGGACGCACTGCCGGACGCTGCTCTGGGCAGCATGCGCGCCACATGGCCCGGACCGCATACCTGGGTCGTTCCGCGTGCGTCGAACGTCCCGGACTGGATTGCCGGCGCCCATGCCGGCATTGCGTTGCGCGTGAGCGCTCACCCGTTGGCGGCAGCTTTGTGCCGCGCATTCGGAGGTGCACTGGTCTCGACCAGTGCGAATATCCATGGCGCCCCCGCCGCACGCACGAGCGCAGAGGTTCGGGCTGCCTTTGGCGAAAAACTCGCGTATATTCTCGATGGCGCAACGGGGGGACAGGCGCAGCCGACGCCGATTCGCGATGCCGTCAGCGGGAAATCGATCAGGACTTGATGGGGGAAAGGAGATGGTTGCGGCTGTTCAGTCACAACGCATGGCCACCGCGTTGCGCTCGTTGCCGTTGCTTGCCGATGCAAATCTGCAACGCATGCTGGTATGGCGCGCAGGCGACGCCATTTGCGTAGGCAAATTTCTGGCCGACGTACAGGCACATGCGCAGCGCTTGCCGGCCTGTCGCTACGCCGTGAACTTGTGTTCTGATCGTTATCGTTTTCTGGTCGCATTCTGCGCTGCGATGGTCGCCGGCCAGACCAATCTTTTGCCGGCGTCGCGCGCCCCGCTGGCAGTGCGTGAGGTCATGCGCGATTATCCCGACAGCTACGCGTTGATTGACGCGCAATCAACCGGGTCGTCGACACGCCATTATCGAATTGACGATATCGAGTCAGGCACCAGCGACATTGGCAATCCCGAAATCGCGACCGATCACATTGTCTGCATCGGCTTCACCTCCGGCAGTACCGGACAGCCCAGCGCAAATCCGAAGACATGGGGCAGTTTTTGCGCGACCAGCGCGTTGAATGCAAACGTGTTGGGTGCAGATTGCGCTGGACTGAATATTGTTGCCACCGTGCCGCCTCAACACATGTATGGTCTGGAAACATCCGTGCTGCTGCCGTTGCGCAGCCATGCAAGCATTCATGCCGCGCAACCGTTTTTCCCTGCCGACGTTGACAACGCCTTGGCCGACGTCCCCGCGCCACGCATGCTGGTGACCACGCCCGTGCATTTGCGGGCGTTGCTGCGCGAAATGTCGTCGTTACCCTCGCTGGACGCAATCGTCTGCGCTACCGCTCCGCTGGACGCGTCGTTGGCTGCGGCGGCCGAATCCCGCTTTTCGACCCGCGTGATTGAAATGTTTGGTTCGACTGAAACCTGCGTCATCGCCCATCGACGCAGTGCGCTCGAATCAAACTGGCACTTGTATGCGGGCGTCGACTTGCACCCACAACCTGATGGAACCCTGGTCGAAGCTGCACATTTCACTGCGCCGGTAGGCCTGCAGGATATTGTGGAATTATTGCCTTCACGCCAATTCATCCTGCGCGGGCGCAACAGCGACCTGCTGGAAATTGTCGGCAAGCGTGCGTCCCTGACTGAATTGACCCAACGCCTGCTGTCCATCGACGGCGTCGATGATGCGGTGATTTTCCAGTTGGACGCCGACCACAACGGCGTGCAGCGTCTGGCCGCACTGGCGGTGGCGCCCAGCTTGAGCGAAGCACAAATCCTGGCGGTGTTGCGTGAGGCAGTTGACCCGGTTTTCCTGCCGCGTCCGCTGCGCAAAATCAATGCGCTGCCGCGCAATGCCACGGGCAAATTGCCGCGCGATGCGCTGTTGCTTGCGTTGCGTGACGCCTCGGCTTCGAAAGGCTAGACGATGGCGCAACGCACGCATGAAACCATGATGCGTCGCGCTGGCCGACACAAGCTGGTGTCGCCCGCATGCACCATGCTGCAGACCGCAGCGGGGAAATGACGATGCTGATGCAAGGATGTTTGCTGTCGCGTGGACGCGTGCCAATGCAGTTGGTGTGCTGCCTGCTGTTGATCCTCGCCGGGGCCGGTCCTGCCCGTGCGGATGTTTGTCGGGTCACGACGGTCGGCCAAAGTGGCAACTCGGGCGCTGACTGGTCATTGGCAATGGATCTGCCAACTGCGCTGAGCACGGGCACCTGCACGGAAATCTGGGTAGCACAAGGCGTCTACAAACCCGGTGCGGTACAAACAGACGCGTTCAATATTGCGTCCGGCGTTGGCGTTTATGGCGGTTTTGCCGGCATTGCCAATGAAACCAGTCGCGACAGCCGCGACCCGTTCACCCATGTCACCGTCTTGTCCGGCGATATTGATGACAACGACACCAATCTGGATGGCAACCACATCGACGAGACTCACGCCGAAATTCAAGGCAGCAACAGTTTCCATGTCGTCGTCATGACCTCATCTCCCACTGCGCCAATTACCCGCGCGACGGTGCTGGACGGTTTCGTCATCACTGGCGGCCGCGCTGATGCAGCAACGCCACAAGACCGCGGCGGCGGCATGTTGTGCAATGGCAAAGATACCGGCAACGAGTGCAGTCCAACGCTGAACAATCTTGCCTTCTGCGGCAACTTTGCCGGCTACGGCGGCGCATTGGAAAACGATGGCTCATTCCATGGCAATAGCAGTCCAAGCCTGAGCAATATCACTTTCAGTGGCAATCGTGCCGATCAAAGTGGCGGTGCTGTGGCCAACAATGGCAGTAATGGCGCCAGCAATCCAGTCCTCGGCAACGTCACGTTCAGCGGCAACAGTGCTGGTAAAAAAGGCGGAGCACTGTACAGCTTCAGCAGCGCACCGATCCTGAGAAATGTAACGTTCAGCGACAACTCTGCCGGTACGCAAGGCGGTGCCATCGACTTTTTCGGTGCGACCGGCAGCAGCAGTCCCAGCCTGAGCAATGTGATCTTGTGGAACGATACTGCCGCCGGTGGCGCGGAAATCTACAATGACGTCAATGCCACACCGGCCACCATCTACAACAGCGTGGTGCAAGGTTCTGGCGGTAGCGGCGGCACATGGGTTGCGGCAATGGGCATCGATGGCGGCGGCAATATTGACGCTGATCCCATCCTGGGTCCACTCGGCAACCACGGCGGCGCTACGGCGACCCGTCTGCTTGGCGCGAACAGTTCGGCCATCAACGCCGGTGACCCCATTGCGTGCATAAGCGCGCCCGTCAACGGTGTCGACCAGCGCGGAGTCTTTCGGTTTGAAGGCACCAACATCCTCTGCGATATTGGTGCAGTGGAGATGGCCATCATCACGGATCGCATCTTCGCCAACGGATTCGAGCCGTAGCACCCGCTACCCGATCGAGCATCGTGATCGAGCGCGTGTCGTCTGCGCCTGCAGTGGCACGCTACGGCGGTTGTTGCTGTGCACGTGCGGCGAAAGCGATGCCCGGGACACGCTGCTGGCCAGCCACGTCCAGGGTTACCTGATCGTGAGTGATCGCGCTGATCATGCCTGCGCCGGTGATGTCGCCAACCTGAAATCGCGGAGTACACCATTGCCGTTACGCGTGAACACGAACGTGTGTTGCGTATCCTCGCAACGAGCCATGCACGAACGCGAGAACGTGCCCGATAGAGCCTCGCACAACCAATCGTGTGCGGAACTCGGCATGGTGGACGGGCATGCCGGATCGAGTGTTAAAGTTGTGCCAACAAAACGGGGAGACGTATGGACTCGGCAGTTGGGGATGTGAGCAGACCAGGTGAGCCCGCTTCGGCCAGCACCGATGCAGCGCCGCCGCGCATCCTTGTGGTCGACGATTCCCGGGTTGTGCGCAACGCCGCGCAAAAGATGCTGGGTTGCGAATTCGACGTTGTCACGGCCGAGGACGGCGAAGAGGCTTGGCAAATGCTGGGTTTCGATCCGTCCATTCGCGTGGTTTTTACCGACTTGACCATGCCGAATCTGGATGGGTACGAATTGCTGCGCAATATTCGCAATTCGACTTCCGCCGACATCCAGCGCCTGCCGGTCATCGTGGTAACCGGGGTGGAAGACAGCGACGCGGCGCGCGCGCGCGTATTGGAATTGGGTGCCACCGATTTTGTCTCCAAGCCATTCGCGACGATCGACCTGCTGGCGCGTGCGCGCGCCCATGCCGCGCATCAACGCATCACCCGACAATTGCTGGCGCAAACCACGCTCGATGTTCTTACCGGATTGGCCAACAAGGCCGGCTTTCTGGATCGCCTGCAGCAAGACATCGCGTACGCACGCCGCCATCAACGCCTGCTCACCGTGGTACGGCTGGAGATTACCGATTTCCGCGGCATTTTCCTGCGCCATGGCAAAGACATCGGCGAGCGTGTACTGATGCACATGTCGCGCATGTTGCGCGCGAGCATTCGCAAGGAAGACACTGCGGGTCGCATCAACCTGGGCGGCTTTGCGCTTTCGCTTCCCGCAGGCGAGCAGCAAGGCATCGAGCGGATGGTCGAGCGTTTTCGTGCAGAGGCGGCCGAATTGCCGAGCGATGTCGCTGGTGATGCGCGCATCCACCTGAATGCGGCGATCTTGCGGCTCGACGTCGCGGCCAATCCGAGCGCGCAAGATGCGCTCGATCAATGCCAGGCAAAGCTCGTCAGTGCCGACGTACGCGTTGCCGCGCCGACCGCCGCCAGGAACACATCGGTACCCGCACCTGCATCGACACCGGCTTCGTCGCCGTCCGAATCAACACGCGCACCAGTCGGCGCAATCTCCAGGCAACCGACACGGGCATTGCGTCTGGACCCGATCCTGGATCAACTCGACCTGGGCCACACGCAGCCGGCCGTGGCGGGAATGCCGTTGATCGTCAAACGCCTGCTGCCCCTGCTGCGTCTGCTCAACTCGACTCAGCGTGGCCAACTGATGGCCTGGCTGCAACAAGTACCCGGCACGACGTCAGCGCCGCTTGAACGCGCACCATTGGTCAGCGATTTGAGCCATCGTCGAGATTTCCGATAGGCAACGGTTGCCCGGTCAACGCCGCAGGTCCATTGTCGAACGCGGTTTTTGGCGTGAGTCCGCCATGAACTTCATTGCGCAAGCTCAGCACGGACTGACCCCTGCGTCAGGCGGTACGGAAGTTCGTCAAATTTGCGAGTCAATCCGGTTTCAGTGCCGCCGACTTCAGCTACGACTACAGTGGCGTTTCCGGCACTGGTCCGTTTTCCCTGATGCTGGTCGCAGTTGGTACCGGCACGTTGAACGCGAATCAGGCTGGCGACGCCAATTTTGCGCCAGCCGCCCCAGTCAGTATCAGTTTTCCGGTTCAGGCTGCTCGCGCGGCAACACCGACGATGAGCGACCGCATGTCGGTGTTGCCGGGATTGTTGCTTGGTGTCGCCGGTTTGGGCTGGCAACGGCGCAGAAAGGCGCACCGATAAAGCTTTATTGCCGCGACCTGTTGCGCTGCTGGCGTCGCTGGTCGCGGATCACGATGGACCTATTTCCACTGGTACAGTTTGTAGTACACAGGTTGTACGACACCGGAAGGCGCAGTCATCTGGCGCATCAGATTCGGCGGAATGTCGCCTGGATTGTCGACGTAATATTTTGTCGGGCCGTTTTTGGTTACGACACGCACGAAATACAGCTTGCCGTGTTTGCGGTATTCCTCCACCGTGTCCGAACCACTTTGACGCACGGTAATCACCGGCAATTCAGCCACTTCGGCTGCGGCCTGAACGTTGGCCGGCAAACCCGGGCTTTCCGGCGCTCGCGCAATTTTCTCGACACCTTTGGTGGGTTTGGCTGCGGGGGCGGCAGTAGCGGGTTGAGCGTGCTTGACGCCGGGATCATTGATCCCCGGCGGCGACTGCACCGGCGGCAATCCGGTCTTGTCGGCTGCGCGATCCTGCGCGATACCCGCAACTGACATGCCCAACAACATGATCGAGAGCAAACAGGTGACTTTCATGGCACACCTCCGTGGTTGCACACGAGCATATCAAATACGTGCGGTTCATAGGTGATTGACGAGCGTACGCGCTCTTGCGTTGCAAATCGCGTGCGCGTGTCCCATTCTCGCTTTCCCGCATTTTGTGTCTGTGCCGATGTCGCGCCCCAAGCTCACCCTGATCGATGGCTACGCCTACCTGTATCGCGCATTCCACGCGCTGCCGCCGTTGAGCAATCGCGACGGCGAACCAACCGGCGCATTGTTCGGCGTGTTCAACATGCTGCGCGCCACGCTCAAGGACAAGCCGGATTTCGTTGCCTTCGTTGCCGATGCGCACGGCCCAACCTTCCGCGACGCGCTTTACGATCAATACAAGGCGCAGCGTCCGCCGATGCCCGATGATTTGCGTGCGCAGATCGAGCCGATGTTGATGCTGGTTGGCGCACTCGGCTTTCCGATCCTGCGCGTGTCCGGAGTCGAAGCCGACGATGTCATCGGTACACTCGCCACGCAGGCGTCGCGTGAGGATATCGATGTGCTGGTTTCGACCGGCGACAAGGATCTGGCGCAATTGGTGGATGCACGAGTCGCGCTGGTCAACACCATGACCAACAAAACGCTGGACGAAGCCGGCGTGTTTGAAAAATTCGGCGTGCGGCCGAACCAGATCGTGGACTATCTGGCTCTGGTCGGCGACAGCGCCGACAACATCCCCGGCGTACCCAAATGCGGCCCGAAGACCGCGGCAAAATGGCTGGCTGAATACGGCTCGCTGGATGCCCTTGTCGCCAACAGCGACAAGATTGGCGGAAAAATCGGCGAGAGCCTGCGCGCCGCGTTGCCGCAATTGCCGCTGTCGAAGCAATTGGCGACGATCAAACGCGATGTCGAACTGGACGTAAAACCGTCTGAATTGAAATTGCGCGATGCGGACGTGGGGACATTGCGGGAGTTTTATCGAAGGTATGAGTTCAAGGCGGCTTTGAAAGAACTGGATAGCACGGGACTCGGGACTCCGGACTCCGGACTCGGGGATGACGAGCCTGGAATCGGAAATCGGAAGTTGGAAATCGTGGATCAGGAGCGGCCGACAGAAGCGGCCGCTTCGCTTTCACCCAGTCCCGAGTCCCGAGTCCCGAGTCCCGCCAGACACTACCATCTCATCCTCGACCAATCCGGATTCGACGCGTGGCTGCAACGTCTGCGCGCTGCCGACCTCATTGCATTCGACAGCGAGACGACCGGACTTGATCCAATGCGTGCCGAAATCGTTGGGGTATCGTTTGCAGTGGAACCAGGCCACGCCGCTTACGTGCCGCTGGCGCACGATTACGCCGGTGCACCGACGCAACTGGATCGCACCGCGGTGCTCGAAGCGTTGCGGCCGTTGCTTGAAGATGCCGACAAGGCCAAATTGGGCCAGCACATGAAGTACGACATGAACGTGCTGGAGAAATATGCCATCACGTTACGCGGCGTGCGCTTTGATTCGATGCTTGAATCCTACGTGCTCAATGCCAGCGGCAATCGCCACGACATGGATACGCTGGCGAAAAAATATCTCGGTGTGGAAACGATTCATTTCGAGGATGTTGCCGGCAAGGGCGCCAAACAGATTTCGTTTGCCCAGGTTGATGTACAACGCGCGGCAGAATACGCGGCAGAAGATGCCGACATTACCCTGCAATTGCATCTCGCGCTGTGGCCACGGCTTGAAGCCGAACCAAAGCTGCGTGCCGTGTTCGAGGATATCGAGATGCCGCTGGTGCCGGTGCTGGCACGTATCGAGCAATGTGGCGTACTGATCGATGCCGGCAAACTCAAGGCGCAAAGCAGCGAACTCTCCCAGCGCATGCTCGAACTCCAGCAACATGCCTACGCCCTGGCGGGACGCCATTTCAGTCTGGATTCGCCCAAGCAGTTGCAAGGTTTGTTGTACGACGAATTGAAATTGCCGGTGGCATTCAAGACGCCAACCGGACAACCCTCGACCAACGAGGAGGCACTCGAAGCGCTGGCTGGCCAGCATGAATTGCCGCGTTTGATCCTGGACTATCGCACCTTGGCCAAGCTGCGCTCGACCTACACCGAAAAGCTGCCCGAGCAAATCAATCCGCGCACTGGTCGG
>DASSXQ010000313.1:0-44847 GCA_035703725.1 Rudaea sp. | reverse complement strand
GCATCTTTCCCGCAACTGATACGCATCCCGACCAGAAACTCGCCCATACAAAGCCAGGCAATGCACATCACCGGAATCTACGCCGCACTGGCTGCAATACTCATCGTGATTTTGAGCGTTCGCGTGGTCAGGTATCGGCGTTCGCATCGCATCGGCCTGGGTGACGGGGACGACCGCGAGCTGCGCAAGCGTATTCGCGCCCACGGCAATGCGGTCGAATATGTGCCGTTTTGCCTGATTTTGCTGCTGCTGCTGGAACTCAACCAGACACCGCCGATTCTGCTGCACGGGTTTGGCATCGCGCTCATCGTGGCGCGCGTCGCCCACGCATGGGGCGTTTCTCGCCACAGCGGCGTGTCGCCGGGACGCATGATTGGAACGGTGCTCACGTTTACGTTGTTGCTGGTGATGGCTGCGTTGCTGCTGTGGCAGTGGGGCGCGCGGACGCTGATCGCGCATTGATCGGTGCAGAACCCCGGGGGTCAGACTTTACGACCTTTCGACGCCGGTGCTGCGCGCCTGCGCTCGGCGCGAACGGCGTTGGTGATTGGGGCGCTCAAGTTTCAACTGGAAAATCCGTTCTTGAAAAAGCCCGTTCGCGTTGAGCGTGGCTCGCGCAGCGAGCGGAGTGCAAGCGTCGCGTGGCATCCACGCGTCCGTCCCGATAGCGGCTAGCCGTGGCGTTACCGGCCGGCATGCGCGCCGAGCACGACGCTCAATCTGCGCCAATCGATTTGCCAAACAAGTGCTCACCGTGCTCGATGAAATACAGACCGGCAAACAATTTCGGGTCGATCGAATAACCTTCGCGCATCTTGTCGAGCAACCAGTCGGCGGCGTTTGCGCGTGGCACTTCGTGCACGATGATGTCCTCGGTCTCGTCACCGCCACCGGCATGGACACGCACCAGATCCCGCGCCCGCACGAACGCCAGAATTTCGTTGCTCATGCCGGCTGAAGACGGTCCGGCCATGAGAAATTCCACCGTACCGGCGCGGTAGCCGGTTTCTTCGGTCAGTTCACGCGCTGCAGCCGCGACGGCGGATTCATTTGCATCACCTTCCAGATCGCCAACCAGTCCGGCAGGCATCTCGATGGTCTTGCTGTTCACCGCCTCGCGCCATTGTTCGACGAACAGTACGCAATCGTGCGGTGTCAGTGCGATAATGATTACTCCGCCGCCGGGGTTGGTGCGCTCTGCGTACTCCCAGCGTCCGCGCTTGAGCAGACGCAGCCAGCGGCCATTGAAAAGTGTTTGCGTTTCATTCATTGTTCGCCCCCGTTTGTATCATCTGTACCGGTTTCACTCTTGCGGTCTGAACAGGCTGTCGCGACTGATGCGGTACACAGGCCGCATATCTGTTGCGAACTTCGCCGCACCGCGGCTGTCTTATCCCATCTTGTCATCTTCCCGGATTCAGTCATGAAAATTCAATCGTGCATTCTAGCCGCAGCCCTCGCGCTTCTCGGCGTCACTGCGGCGGCGCAAGACAAGCCGGCTGATCCGGAGCAAGCCAGGGCTGCCGCCGAAGCGGCCATGATCAAGAAGGCAGAAGCATTGAGCGAGAGCCAGATCAAGCAATCGCATGACATTCGCGGATTGACCAAATTGGCGCAGATCTACAATGCCCGGAACGATTTGCAACGTTTTACCTGGGTGCTGCAACGCGTCGTGGAATTGATGCCGAATTCGGGCGACCTGAAGATTCAATTGGCGCTGGCCTACGCCAAAGCCGACGACAAGACCAACGCGTACGATACGTTGATCCACATGCAGATGCAGGGGTTTGGTTACGACATTGCCAACGACCCGCGCTTTGATCCCATTCACGGCACGAAGGTGTGGGATTACATCGTCGCCAATCTGCAAGTCAATGCGAAACCGTTTGGCGAAGGCAAGGTTGCGGTTTCGTTGCCGCAAGGCGACTATTTGTTCGACGCGCTGGCCTGGGATTCCACGCACAAGCAACTGCTCGCCGGCAGCGCTCGCGAAGGCAAGGTTTTTCGGGTCGACGAACACGGCAAGCTGGCCGATTTCATCAGTCCCGATGCAGCAAATGCAATTGGTGGGGTCACCGCGCTGGCCGTGGACGCGGCGCATGCCAAGGTCTATGTCGCCGGTGCATCCACGCCGGTATTCCGCGGGTTCAATGCCGATAACGCGAACAAAAGCGCAATTTTTGCGTTTGATCTGGGTTCCGGCAAACTGTTGAACAAATACCCGCTGGCGCGCGTTTCGGGCGGCGACGTGATTGTCAGTCTGGTCGTAAGCAAGGATGGCCAGCTCTACGCTGCGGACGGTCGGCGCAAACGCGTATACAAGCTCGACGGTGACGCGTTGAAGCCCATCATCACCAATCCGAAACTGACCAACATCAGCGCGTTGGCGCTTTCGGATGATGGACGCACGCTGTACCTGGCGGACTATGCGTTGGGTATTTTCGGTTACGACCTGACCAAGGCCGAGGCTTTCGAACCGCGCCACGACGCGGGCAAACTGGTACTGGGCGGTATCGTCGGCATGCATTGGTACGACGGTACCCTGGCCGTGATTCAGGATGGCATGCAACCCAAACGCGCAATGCGCTTGCAGTTGACCAAGGATGGGCGATCGATAACCGGCGCGATGCCGCTGGATGTCGCCCAATCCGCATTCGTGGCGCTGGGCAGCGGCACGGTGGCAGGCGACAAATTATACTTTATCGCAAATCGTCAGGATGCGCTGTATGACACCCATGGAGTCTTGAGTGATTCCGGAAAACTTCAGCCCACTATCGTCTACGCCAGCAATTTGCGCTTTGCCTGGGGCCAAAGCGGCGTCGGGCATGGAGCGTCGCCTTTGCCCGTATCCAGCGGCAAGCCGATGCCAACGAAACATCCGTTACCGGTAAAGGATCCCGGCAAACAGTGATGGTGAGAAACCTCTGCGCCGCCTGGCGCCTGCGTCAGCCGGTGCACAGGTTGCTCACGGGTTCGCTGCTGCGCGACAGCGCGAACGCGTGAGCGGGCCGAAGCGCAGTCGTTCCAACAGTGCATCCAGCGTAGAGAAATCAGGTGTCTGGCGCAGCATTGCGTCGACACTGGATGGTACCGGGGCGTCCAGCGCAATACCGGTCAGCTTGCGCGACAGCATGGCTTGATCGCGGTATTGCTTGAGTCGCACGTAAGCTTGGCCAGCGCCGCGCAAACGCAGATACGGCACCTCCTCCAGTCGCGCGTACAGTGCGTCGAGCGTACCGAAATGCGCGAGCAGGGCAGCCGCGGATTTTGGGCCAATGCCGGTCACGCCGGGTATGTTGTCTACGGCGTCGCCGGTCAAGGCAAGGTAATCGGCGACCTGCTCCGGACGCACGCCCAGCCGTTGTTTGACGCCTTGGGCATTCCAGCGAACGTCGCGGCTGAAATCCCATTGTTCGTCGTCGATGTCGATCAACTGACCGAAATCCTTGTCGGCCGAGACGATTACGCTGCGGAATTGGTGCGAGCGCGCCATGTGCACGGCGCTGCCGATCAAGTCGTCGGCTTCGTACTGCAAATCGGTCAGCACGCACAAGCCCAATGCCGCAGCGACTTGCTTGCAATAGTCGAACTGCACTTTCAATTCCGCCGGCGGCAACTCGCGATTGGCCTTGTACTCGGGATAGATGGCGTTGCGGAAACAACTTGTCAGCGATTCGTCGAATGCCACGACAAGATGCGTGGGTTGCGCGCGTTCGAGAAAATCGCACAGGAACCGGGTGAAGCCATAAACGGCATTGACTGGCGCGCCGTCGCCGTCATGAAACTGCGCTGGCACGGCGTGCCATGACCGGAATACGTACAGGCTGGCGTCGATGAGGTGCAGGGTATTGGGCATTGGTGGTTCGATGAGGATGGATTGGGGGTCGGGAATCGCGCAAGAGCAACAGCTCTCAGCTTTCAGCTTTCAGTCCACTCCCGAACTACCTCGGCAAGCACTGGCCGTGTGCGTTCCGGCGCGACGTCGCGCGGCGTACCAATGTGTACAAAGGCAATAATGCGCTCTTGTGCAGAAAGACCGAACAGCTTTGCCGCATCGGTGTCGTACGCGGCCCATCCGGTCAACCATTGTGCAGCGAAACCCAGCGCGTGTGCGCCGAGCAACAGGTTGTAGGCGACGCAACCGGCTGAAAGAATCTGTTCTTGTTCCGGTACTTTCGGATGATCGCTTTCAATGCGGGCAATCACCGCGACGATCAGCGGTGCAAACGTGTAGCGTTCGCGATCTTTGTTCAGTACCGCAGGCGCAATATCGGCTTGCTTGCGCTGGTGGATTTGCGCGAGACGTTCGCCCAGATCAAAGCGCCTGGCGCCGCTGATTGTGAGCAATCGCCATGGCACAAGCTTGCCGTGGTCGGGTACACGAATGGCTGCAGCGAGCAGTTGCCGGATTTGTTGCGCATTCGGGCCCGGGTCGCCAAGCTGACGCGCGGGAGTTGAATGGCGGGTGTTGAGCAGATTCAGTGGGTCCATGCGCAGGTATGCGGAATCGGGATTTTCAAGCATACCAGTCGCGGCATTCAAGGTGACCGGCAAGCGAACGGAAGCCACGCATGCATCCATCCGGACATGGGTAGCCAGGGGCCAGCCACAGTCAGCGCAGCTCCGGCCAGTAGTGCAAATCCGGCTATGCGTCGTGCTGCGGGGTGGCTGCTGAATCCGGCAAAATGTTGTGCGCCGAAAGCGGCCAGAAACATTCCCGGCAAGGTGCCCAGGCCAAACGCCGCCATGGTCAGCGCGCTGCTGACCGCATCGAGTTGCAGGGTTGCGATCAGCAATACCGTGTAGACGAAACCGCACGGCATCCAGCCCCAGATCATGCCGAAGGCAAAGGCGCGGGGCAGGTTGGTCACCGGCAACAACTTGCGGCCCAGTGGGGCAAGTCTTGGCCACAGCCGACGCCCGATGCCAAATCCGGGATCGCGTACCCGACCGAATGCGACCAGTGCGCCGAGCAGCAGTGCGAACGCCGACAACGCGCGGAGCGAGCGCCGCACTGCCTGGATATCGAGCAGGTCGATCAATCCCCCCAGCGCGCCGCCGAGCAGCAACCCGGCAAGCGCATACGATGTGATGCGACCGAATTGGTAGCCAACAAGCAACACGGGACGCGGGCGACCATCGGCGCGCTTTGCCGTGGCAATGCCGAGCGCTGCGGATATGCCACCGCACATGACCAGGCAATGTCCGCTCGCCGCAAGTCCCAACAACAACGCCGCGCCCAGGGTAAGTGAATCGGTCATGGCGTGGGCTCACGCGAGTCCGGTTCCGCGCTTACCGGTTCGGCGCTTACCGGATCGGGATCATCGGGGTCGCTTGCCCGCGGTGGGCCGGCATTATCCAGCAATGGCAGCAACCGCGGCGTTTCCATATCGTCGAATTGATCGTGATCCACCGCCCAGAAGAATGCGATGCCGGCACCTACCAGCAGCAGGATCGACAGGGGAATCATGATGACAAGGATATTCACGGCGCGGTGCGCAAATCGGTCGCGACCGGGATTGGTGACTGCGCCGCGGGTTCGTGGCCACCGATGCGCACGCTATTGAGCACGACCACGAGTGAGCTCGTGGACATGCCCAGCGCAGCCAGCCAAGCGGGCACCCAGCCGAGTGCGGCCAGCGGGATTGCAATGAGATTGTAGGCAATTGCCCAGTATTGGTTCTGGCGCAACACGCGCAGGGTTCCCCGTGCGATCACGCGTGCCTGGCCAAGCGCAGCCAGGCAATTGCCATCGATGATCACATCGCCGGCGGCCTGGGCAAGTTCGGTCCCCGAGGCCAGTGCGATGGCGACATCGGCACCGGCGAGCACCGGCGCGTCGTTGATGCCGTCGCCAATGGCGACAACGCGCGCGCCGTCGGCGCGCAATTGGCGCAGTCGCTCAAGTTTGTCTGACGGACTTTGACGCGCACGCCAGCGTTTCAGGCCCAGACGCGCGGCAATGGCAGACACCTTCGCGCTCGCATCGCCGCTGACAATTTCGATTTCCATCCCCGTTGCCGACAGCGCAACGACGGCCTCGCGCGCACCGTTACGCAAACGTTCGCTGAAATGAAAGGTGGCAACCGCACCATTGTCGTCGGCCAGAATCACGGCATCATCGGCAGCGTCCGTGGGCGCGCTGCGCAGCGCGAATTCCGGCTGTCCCAGGCGCAACGTGCGACCGTTGATTGCACCTTCCAGGCCGCTGCCAGACACGGTGCGCACGGCCGTTGCGGCAAGTGCGCAAGGGCCCGCAGCACGCACCAGTGCCTGGGCGACCGGATGTGGATTTCCGCGCGCCATGGCTGCAGCAAGTGCAAGCGCCGCTTCAGTGTCGAGAGATTCGATTCGAGCAAGCTCAAGGCTCGGCTGCGTCAATGTGCCGGTTTTGTCGAAAACGGCGTGAGTGGCCAACGCCAGGTTCTCGATTGCATCGGTTCGCACCACGAATACGCCACGTGTTGCCAACACTGAAAGCGCTCGCGTGATTGCTGCAGGTACGGCCAGGGCAAATGCGCACGGACACGACACCACGAGAACTGCCAGCGTTGCCGAAAATGCACGCGCCGGATCAATCAGGCTCCAGCCAATCGCGCAAATTGTCGCCAGGATCAACACCGCGGCAACAAAGCCGCCAGCAGCCTGTTCGCCGGCGCGCGCCAGACGTGGCCGCTCACTTTGTGCGCGGGCTACCAGTGCGGCAATACCGGCCAGCGCCGTATCCGCACCCACCCGTGTCACGCGCATGATGGCGGGGCCATCAATCACCATGCTGCCGCCGGTCAACCAGTCGCCAGTAGATCGGGTCAGCGGCAACGATTCGCCGGACAGCAGCGCTTCATCGACCCGACACGAAGCAGTTTCGAGCACGCCATCGGCCGGTACCAGCATTCCCTGCGCGATGTGCACACGATCGCCGCAAGCCAGCTCGGTTGCGCCCACGCGTTCAAGCGCGCCGTCGCTTCGGTAACGTTGCGCAAATGCCGGGGTCAGGCGGGCCAGGGCGTCAGCGAGATTGCCGGCGCGATGACGTGCGCGCATTTCCAGATAGCGCCCGGCGAGCAGGAAAAACACGAACATCGACACCGAATCGAAGTACACCTCGCCGCCGCCGCGCAGCGCCACGAAAAGGCTTGCCGAGTAAGTCAAGGCAATCGCCGTGGCGACCGGGACATCCATGCCAAGTGTACGTGCGCGCAAGGCCCGCCATGCACCAGCGAAAAAAGGCTGCGCGGAATAAAACACGACCGGAGTGGCTACCAGCAGACCAAACCACCGCATCAACTCATGTGTGGTCGCGTCCATGCGTCCATTGCCGCCCAGATACAACGCGCTCGCGTACATCATTGCCTGCATGGCCCCGAAACCGGCGACAGCCAGGCGCTTGAGTGCATCGCGCGATTCTTTCCGGCGCGCGTCGTCGAGCGCGCGCGCGTCCAGCGGCAACGCCGAATATCCGGTGCGCGCCAGGATTTGCAGAATTACCGGCAACGTCGTGGATTGCGGATCCCATACGATACGCGCGCGTTGCGCGCTTGCATTGACCTGCACGGATTCGATCCCCGCAACGGTTTGCAGTGAGCGTTCGATGAGCCACACGCATGCCGAACAGCGAATCCCATCGATGAGCAACAGTGTTTCGCAGCGTCCATCGGACAAATTGCGCACGACGTGCCGCACCAGTTCGTGACGCTGCCATGCCTGCGCATGGCGGCGTGAATCCTCGGGATCCGGTGCGCGCGCGGGTGCGGCACTGCGTACACGATAAAAATCCGCCAGACCCAGTTGATCGATCCATTCGGCTGCGGCGCGGCAGCCATGGCAACACACCGGTTGCCTGATTCCGGCAACGACCGCATGCGCTACGTCTGACGTTGGCAGTGGTTCGCCGCAGTGCCAGCAGATTGCGGCTTGCGTGCTCACGGTTTGTGCCCGGCACGGTCCGCAGGTGGGCGCGACAACGGCATTTTCAGCACCTGCATGCCGGTACCCGCTATTGGCGGATCTGCGTTGCGCTGTGCGACGACGATCAGCCAGACGCAACCCGCGATGGACGCGGCAAATACGATTGTTCCGAGCCAGACGATGGGCTGGCGATACCACGCGTCGGAACGTTTGCGCCGGCGCGGATCATTGCGTATCGGTCGGATTTCCATGTGACAGCGAATAAACGTAGGCGGCAAGCACGCGTGCGTCGTTCTCGCCAAGACGCTCGCTCCAGGAAGGCATGAAACCCGTGCGGCCATCGCGTATGGTTTTTTTGATGGTCTCCAGATCGCCGCCGTACAGCCACGTGGTATCGGTCAGGTTGGGCGCGCCCAGTGCGGGATTGCCCTTGCCTTCGGCGCCGTGACATGCGCCGCACACCGCGAACAAGGCCTTGCCTGTGGCGGCTTTGGCGGGATCGTGGCTGGCACCGGAAAGGCTGAGTACGTAGTTGGCGAGATTTTCCACGCCCGGCTCGCCAAACTGCGGACCCCAGGCAGGCATCGTACCGTGGCGGCCATCGAGAATGCTGGTCATGATCGTCTTGCCTTCGCCGCCATACAACCAGTCGTCATCCGTCAGATCCGGCGCGCCCAGCAAGGGGTTTCCGTGTGCCTTGTAACCGTGGCATGCGGCGCAGTTGTCGCCAAACAGCACCTTGCCCATTGCCAGTGCTTCGCGGTCGTCGGCAAGTTTGTCGATTGAATACAGCGAAAAGCGTTGCATCGATGCACTCAGACGTTTGGCATTGGCGGCGGTATCGCTCGCCAGTTGCCGATGCGAAGTCCAACCGAGCCTGCCGGGGTTGTTGCCGAATCCCGGATACAACACCAGGTAGCCGAACGCAGCAAAGAACATCAGGAACGAAATCACGATCCACCAGGTTGGCAACCGGTGCATGCCTTCGCGCAACGAACCGTGTGCCCAGACGTGACCCGTGGTGCCATCGGGCAGCGTCGGGATTTTTGCGCGCGGTCCCCACAAAAACAGGAAGAATGTGACGCCAAGGTTGAATACCACCAACACCATCACCCACCACGACCAGAAATTGCTCATGGGCGATCCCCGTTGTTGTCGGAATCCATGGCAACGTCGTCTTCATCTTCCAGCGGGATGCGCGCGAGCTTGCCGAACACGCGTTTGTGACGAGGCAGCCACGCCCAGATCCAGATGCCAATGAATGTCAGCATCATCAGCACGATGAACGTACCGGCAATCGGCCCCCAGACCGGATTCATGGTGCGTCTCCTGCCGATGCCGCAGATATCGGATTCGTCGAATGCGTCGCGACGGGTTTGGTCTGCGGTTCGTTGTCGATTCCCAGGCCTTGCAGATAGGCGATCAGCGCGTCCATCTCGGTCTTGTCGGCAACGTCCTTGGGTGCCGCGGCAATTTCCGCGTCGGTGTACGGATCGCCCAGCATGCGCAACACGCGCATGCGTGCCTGGATATCTTTCGCGTCAATCGTGTTTTTCGCCAGCCATGGATAATTCGGCATGTTCGATTGCGGCACCATCTGGCGCGGATTCATCAGATGCAGGCGTTGCCACTCGTCGGAATATTTGCCGCCTACACGTGCCAGATCCGGGCCGGTGCGTTTGGAACCCCACTGGAACGGACGATCGTAGACCGATTCGGACGCCGTTGAATAATGACCGTAACGCTGCGTTTCAAAGCGCAATGCACGGATCATTTGCGAATGGCACAAATAACATCCTTCGCGCACGTAGATGTCTCTTCCGGCCAGGCGCAGCGGTGCGTACGGCTTTACGCCGTCGGCTGGCTGGACCTTGTTGGCTTCCATGAACATCGGCGTAATTTCAGCCAGGCCCCCGAGCGAGATCATGATCGCGGTGAGAATACCCAGCGTCCACACGTGTTTTTCGATGAACTCAAAATGACGGTAGGCCATGGCTGCTCCTCAACCTGCGGCCGGCAGGGGTGCGGGCACCTGGTGCGGAACCGGTTCCGGGATCGGCACGGGAATTGGCACGATGATCTTCTTGCGTGCGTCGGCAGCCGTATACCAAAGGTTCCACGCCATTACCCACATGCCAAGCCAGATCAGCACGCCGCCAAACCAGCGGAACATGTACAGCGGTTTGATTGCAATCAAACTGTCCAGGAACGAATACGTCAGCGCGCCATCCGGATTGGTTGCGCGCCACATCGAGCCCTCGGTAACGCCAGCGGCCCACATGGCGATGACGTAGAACAGTGTGCCCGACAAATGCAGCCAGAAATGCAGTTCCATGCCCTTGCGCGAATGCATGGCCGGCCGTCCAAGTGCGCGCGGCGCCATTGCGTAGAGTGAGCCGATGGTAATCATCGCCACCCAGCCGAGCGAGCCCGAATGCACGTGGGCAATGGTCCAGTCGGTGTAGTGCGACAACGAGTTGACCGTCTTGATCGCCATCATCGAACCTTCGAAGGTGGACGCCGCATAGAAAACCAGCGCCAGCACCATGAACTTCGCAGCCGGATCGTCCTTCAATCGATGCCACGAACCATTGAAGGTAAGCAGCCCGTTCGCGGCCGAACCCCAACTTGGCATCAGCAGCACGAGCGAAAACGCCATGCCAACCGATTGCACCCAGTCCGGCAGTGCGGTGTACATCAAATGGTGCGAGCCGGCCCACATGTAGATCGAGATCAACGCCCAGAAGTTGACGATCGAGAAGCGGTAACTCCACAACGGTTGCTGGGCTTGGCGCGGCACGAAGTAATACATCATGCCCAGAAATCCGGCGGTGAGGAAAAATGCCACCGCATTGTGGCCGTACCACCATTGCACCATGGCATCGACGGCACCGGAATAAATCGGATACGACTTCGTCATCGACACCGGTATGGCCAGATTGTTGACGATGTGCAACAACCCGACGGCAAGGATGAAAGCACCGTAATACCAGTTGGCGACATAAATATGGCGAATGCGGCGGCGCGCCAGCGTGGCGAAAAATACGGTAGCGAAACTGACCCAGACAATCGCGATCAGGATATCGATCCACCACTCCGGTTCAGCGTATTCCTTGCTCTGGGTAAGGCCCAGTGGCATCGAGATCATTGCCAACACGCAAATCAGTTGCCAACCCCAGAAGGTGAACTCGGCCAGCCCGCCCAGGGCGAGGCGCGTGTGTCCAGTACGTTGCACGACGTAGTAGCACGTTCCCATCAGCGCCGATCCGCCAAAGGCGAAGATCACGCCGAAAGTATGGTCCGGACGCAGCTTGCTGAAGGTAAGAAACGGTATGTCCAGGTTCCAGAATGGCCATGCCAGCTCAGCCGCCAGATACATGCCGACCAGCATGCCGACGATGCCCCACACCGCCGAGGCCAACAGGAACAGGCGAACAACCTTGTCGTTGTAAGTCTCGATGTTGTTCATGCAGGATCCGTGAAGTCAGCTGGACATTGTGCGTTGCACTGTCTCTCATGCATTGACGCAGGTCAATGCGCGCCTTGTGCGCTTGCTATGGCGAATATGGTCAAGCTCGGTTAGCATCGCTGATTGTATTGCATGATCGGGAGGGATTCATGGCGATTACCATAGGTGTTGTGCGCGAGACTGCGTCCGGGGAGCGGCGAGTTGCGCTGACTCCGGATGTGGCAAGGAAACTCAAGAGCAAAGGCGTCGCACTGCTGATCGAGCACGATGCGGGTGCCACTGCAAGCTTTCCGGATGCTGCATACAAGGATGCCGAGGTCGCTGCCGATGCGCGTGGCACACTGGCCCGCAGCGATGTGCTGTTGACCGTTGCGCCACCGACGCTCGAACAAATCGCGGCACTCAGACCCGGCAGCGTGACCATCGGCTACCTTGCGCCGCATCTGGCGCCTGAGCGCATCAAAGCCTTGCGCGATGGGAAAATCACCAGCTTTGCGATGGAACTGCTGCCGCGTACCACGCGTGCCCAGGCGATGGATGTGCTGTCCTCGCAGGCCGGTGTGGCCGGCTACAAGGCGGTGCTGATTGCTGCGGAAGCCAGTCCGAAATTCTTTCCGATGCTCACTACCGCCGCGGGCACGATACGACCCAGCAAGGTGTTGATTATTGGCGCGGGTGTTGCCGGATTGCAGGCAATCGCGACCGCGCGTCGGCTCGGCGCGCAAGTGGAAGGATTCGATGTGCGTCCGGAAACGAAAGAACAAATCCAGTCGCTCGGTGCGAAATTTCTCGATCTGGGCGTCAGCGCGGCCGGCACCGGTGGCTATGCGCGCGAACTCACCGCTGAAGAACGCGCGCAACAGCAGGCTGCCCTGGCCGAGCATCTCAAGGGTGTCGACGTCATTGTCACCACCGCCGCCGTACCGGGACGCAAGGCACCGCGCATCATCAGCAAGGCAATGGTCGATGGCATGAAGGCAGGCGCGGTGATCGTGGATATCGCGGCGGAAACCGGCGGAAATTGCGAAGTAACCGAAGCCGGCAAAACCGTGACCACGCCCAACGGCGTGACCGTGATTGGTCCGGTCAACCTGGCCGCAACCACGCCAATCCATGCCAGTGAAATGTACGCCAAAAACCTGTACAACTTTCTTGAATTGAGTATTGCCGAGGCAGGCGAGTTGAAGCTGGACTGGGACGACGAACTGATCGCCAAGACCTGCGTCACCCATGCGGGCGAAATCAAGCACGAACCTACCAAGCAACTGGTTGAAGGAGCGCAGTCATGATCGATGGGTATCTGGCCTTGTACATCTTCATGCTCGCCGCGTTTACCGGTCACGAGATCATCTCGCGCGTGCCGGTTATCCTGCACACGCCGTTGATGTCGGGCTCGAATTTTGTCCACGGCATCGTGTTGGTCGGTGCAATGATCGCCCTGGGCGAGGCAACCACGCCGCTGCAGCAGACAATCGGATTCATTGGCGTATTTCTCGGGGCGGGCAACGCCGCCGGTGGCTATATCGTCACCGAGCGCATGCTGGACATGTTCAAGTCCAGCAAGAAACCCGGCTCCAATGCGGCAGCGGGGGACAAGCAATGAACATTGCGCATTTTGTGGGTCTCGGCATCCAGGCGATTTATTTCATTGCCGCGGTGTTGCTCATCATGGGCATCAAGCGCATGTCTTCGCCAGTCACGGCACGCAGTGGCATCCAGTGGGCCGGAGTGGGAGTGCTTGTTGCCGTGCTAGTCACGTTTCTGCACCCGGGCGCCGATCATGTGCGCTTGATTGAGAATGCCGCGCTGATCTTCGTCGCGATTGCAATCAGCACCGCCCTGGCCTGGTACAGCGGCAAACGCGTGGCGATGACGGCGATGCCGCAGATGGTCGCGCTGTACAACGGCATGGGCGGCGGTTCGGCTGCGGCAATCGGTGCGAGTGCGTTGTTGGGATTTGCCGCCGTCGCCGCGCAAGCGCATTTTGTTCCCAACATGCCATCCGTGAGCCGGTCCCAATCGATCTTTGCCGTGATCGGCGCGTTGATTGGTTCGGTCTCATTCACCGGTTCGCTGATTGCTTTTGCGAAACTGCAAGGCTGGCTGGACAAGACATTTCGCTTCAAGGGCCAGCAACTGGTCAACGGCTTGTGCTTCCTTGCCGCGGTCGTGCTGGGTGCGATGGTGGTATTGCATCTGCAGACCCATTTGATCGTACTGTTCTTTGCTGCGGCATTGCTGTTCGGCATCCTGATGACGCTGCCGATTGGCGGTGCGGACATGCCGGTCGTGATTTCGCTGTTCAATGCGTTCACCGGACTGGCTGTCGGCTTCGAGGGCTACGTGCAAGGCAATCCCTTGTTGATCATTGCCGGCATCGTGGTTGGCGCGGCAGGAACCTTGTTGACACGATTGATGGCCAAGGCGATGAATCGCTCGATCAGCAACGTGCTGTTCTCGAATTTTGGCAGCGGCGGTGGCGCAGCGACGGAAATCAGCGGTTCGATGAAGCCGATCGAAGCCGACGACGCCGCGTCGTTGCTTTACCTTGCGGAAAAAATCATCATCGTGCCCGGTTACGGCATGGCCGTGGCCCAGGCGCAGCACAAGATTTGGGAACTCAGCCAACAACTCATCAAGCGCGACAAAGATGTGAAGTTTGCGATTCATCCCGTGGCCGGGCGCATGCCGGGCCACATGAACGTGCTGCTCGCCGAAGCGGGTGTGCCCTACGATCTGATCGCGGACATGGACGACGTCAATCCGGAATTCCCGAATTGCGACGTCGCCATCGTCATTGGTGCCAACGACGTGGTCAATCCGGTCGCCAAGACCGACAAATCATCGCCGATTTACGGGATGCCGATTCTCGACGTGGCCAAGGCCAAACAAGTCATCGTCATCAAACGCGGCAAGGGCACCGGGTTTGCCGGCATCGAAAACGCCCTGTTCTATCAGGACAACTGCCGCATGCTCTACGACGATGGCAAGGAAGCCGCGAACAAGCTCATCGCCGGGCTGAAGGCGATGGATGGTGGCGGCGGGCATTGAACGAAGAGTGCTTTGTGCAGGTTGGGCGCCATCCCCGCTTGTACCTTGCGTGTAATGCGGTAACTCATGTTGCCCAAGAGTTACCGTACCTGCGTGATTACCGTACTACGCGGTTCGCAGTGCGATGATTATGTGATCAGAACTTGGGCAAATGGCCGCCGCAGACGTGATTCCAGCTCAGGCTGCGTGGGCGGCGACGGAGGCTATCCCGCAAAAAAACGATGGCGTTCGACCTGATGGAATGCCGGTGTCAAACGTTGGTTTCCGGATTTCGCAGCATCACCCACGCCGCCAGCACGCACGCAAGCACAAGCCAGAAGCAGTCCAGTGTGGTCAAGTTTGCGCGTGCGGCTTGCCAAGCCAACGCGAAATCCATTTTGAACAAGGTGCTGCGCAGGGAAAATCCGAGCATTTGCGCAATGTGCACAGCGGCAAAAAGATATTGGGCGTAAGCAAACGCAAGCATGGTCGCGACGACGGCGCAGACTGCCCCATGCACGCCTTGATAATGCTGCCAGCGCATGAACGCGGCAATGCCGATTGCCAACGCAACGATCAGCAGCGCGGTGTTGCGCTCGGTCATCAATGACAGCAAACACCAGATGGCGCCAGCGCAGAGTCCACTCAGGATGATGCCGGCGATCGTCGAGAATGTGCGAGGGTGTTTCCGCGGCGTTGAATCAGTCGATGTCGGAACGGACAAAGCGGACACTCCGGATGGGGAATGTCGATCATGCACTACCTTGGGAAGCTCTGCACAGATTGAGCAGGCGCTTGACGGATTCCGGCACGGCAACGTCGCAGTCGTCAGACGCTATGGGCGTGTCATATGCGTTATGCATCGGAACGACGCCAGCCCACCAGGGCAGACGCAAATCCGCTTTGTCGTCTTTGGCGCCGCTTGCACGGATTTTTGCGCTGATGTCGATGATGTCGAATTGCAATACCGACGTTGCCGCCAGTTCATTGCGATCCGGCGCGCGTGATTCAATGGCACGGCCGGGAAGCAAGGCTTCGACGAAATGGGCCAACGCCGCAGTTTTGGCCGATTTGTCAGTCAGTTCACGTGCCTTTCCGAATGCCACCACGGAACGGTAATTCACGGAATGATGAAAGTGTGAGCGCGCCAGCACCAGACCATCGATCGCCGCCACGCTCACACATGCCTGGATTCCTTCGCCCACGGTCTTGAGCAAGCGGCTGGCAATGGAACCGTGCAGCAGCAAGCTGTCGCCTGCGCGCGCATACAGCATGGGAATGACGAAGGGTTGGTTGTCGACGCAGAAGCCGACGTGGCCGAGGAAGGTTGAATCGAGAATCGCGTAGGCCGTTTCCCGGTCGTAGCGCGCGCGATCCTTGATGCGTTGAACGTGATGCCGGGCGTGCACTTTCATCGGACCTTTCCTCATGCTTGACGGGGCAAGCTTAAGGCGTCAAATTGGCTCCTTCCAGCGCCGGTTTGCGCAAAAGTGTCAGGGCCAATATGTTTCTCGAACTGGATGATAATGGACCGCGCTATCTGCAATTGGCGCGAGCATTGAAGCAGGCGATACTCGACGGCCGCTGTGCGCCCGCGACGCGTTTGCCTGCAACACGGGTGCTGGCAAACGAACTGGCCTTGTCGCGCAACACGGTGTTGGCGGCATACGAGCAGCTTGCGGCGGAAGGATTCATCGAAGGCCGTGTCGGATCAGGGTGCTACGTTGCCGCGTTTGGCACTGCCCGTGTTGCGTTGTCACAAGCACAAACGCGGACGGTTGCGGCAACGCCCCGGCGTTCGGAGCTGGCACGGCGTGGTCGACGTGCGTTGGACGTTTACGATCATTCGATCCCGGGACGCCAACATCGCGGATTGCGCTACAACTTGCAGTACGGATTGCCGATGACGAATCCGCAATTGGTCAGCGCGTGGCGGCGTGAGCTCAATTTTGCAGCAACGCATGCGCAAACCGATTATCCGGATGCGCAAGGGGTTTTGGCTCTGCGCGAACAGGTTTGCGCTTATCTCGCACGAAGGCGTGGCATTGTGGCGAGCGCCGATGATGTCTTGATCGTCAGTGGCACGCAGCAGGCGTTCGCATTGTGTGCCGACGTGTTGCTCGATGACGCTGAAAGAGTCGTGCTGGAAAACCCGCACTACCAGGGTGCGCGGCAGTTGTTTGAGTCGCGTGGCGCGCGCGTGCGCACGTGTCCGGTGGACGAGAATGGAATGGTGGTCGATGCATTGCCGAAACGTGGCAACGTGCGCATGGTGCTGGTCACGCCGTCCCATCAGTTCCCGACTGGAGCCGTGTTGAGTCTGGCGCGCCGCGTACAGCTTCTGGACTGGGCGCGGACGCGCGGCAGTTGGCTGATCGAGGACGATTACGATGGGGAATTCCGCTACAAGGCGCGCCCGTTGGCCGCGTTGAAATCGCTGGATCGTGCCGATCGCGTCATCTACATTGGCACGTTTTCCAAGGTTTTGTTTCCGTCGTTGCGCCTGGGCTATGTCGTCATGCCGACCGGTTTGCGGCAAGCATTTGTCGCGGCCAAATGGCTCAACGACCGCGGCTGTCCGGCCATCGAACAAAACGCGCTGGCGCGGTTGATTGCATCGGGTGCATTCGAGCGTCATTTGCGTCAGGCCGCGCAGGCGCTCAAGGCGCGTCGCGCCACTTTGCTGATGGAACTGCAACGTCATGCCGACGACGCCGTCTACGTCGCCGATTCCAGCGCCGGCATGCATATCGTGGCGTGGTTGACGCAACTGGATCATGCCCAGGCAAAAACTCTGGTTGAAAATGCGCATGAACGCGGGTTGGGTTTGTATCTGGTGGCTCCTTATTGTCTGAAACCATTGCCGCGGCCCGGCCTTTTGCTCGGTTACGCGGATATGCCGCCGGCAGACTTGCGTGCGGCAATGGGAATCCTTGGCGAGTGTCTGCGAGCGTTGCCCAGGCCGTCGCGCGTTGCAACCAGGCAGTCGGATCGCGTTGCCTTGCAATCACGCCGTGACGACCAAATCTCCTGACGCGTGGTCATTACCTGACTGAAACTGCGATAATGTCGGATCAAGTTCGCTCTTGCCTTTAGCTTTTCCACGAAAATCGTTTGAACCTCGCATGGCCGGTTACAGCCAAACATCCGAACCGATCGTCTTCGAGCGTGATTGCGCCGCAGTCATGGTGCCGCAAGGCCAGCAGGTGACTCTGCCTGCCGGGCAGAACGGCTACATCACGCAGGCCCTTGGCGGCAGTTTTACCGTATTCGTTGACGGCAACCTGTTTCGAATCAATGGCAGCGATGCCGATGCAATCGGCAAGCAACCGCCGGAAATGTTGACTCTGGACAGCGACGCCAGCGATGGCGACGTGGAGAAGTTGGTCTGGCAACAAATGCGGACCTGTTTCGATCCGGAGATTCCAATCAATATCGTCGAACTGGGTCTGGTGTACGAGTGCGACGTTGGTCACCGCGAAGACGGCGCTCGTACCGTCAAGATCATGATGACCTTGACGGCGGCAGGTTGCGGGATGGGCGACATTCTGGTCGACGACGTGCGCAGCAAGATTGAAACCATCCCCACCGTCGCCGAAGTCGATGTCGAGCTGACGTTCGATCCGCCGTGGAACCAATCGATGATGTCAGACGCGGCGAAGCTGGAAACGGGGATGCTCTAGAGCCGGGAACGAGGAATGGGGAATCGAAAAGTCCAAGGCTCGTCATTCCAGCCCGCGCGGGAATGAGGAAACGTCAATGCCTTTCCCGATTCCCGATTCGCGGCTTCGCTACCACAACGGCCGATTGAAATCGAAATCCGGCAAAAGTCGCGGACGGGCAAATGCCGGGCCCAATCCGTAATCGACACCCAGGCGCAGCAACAGGTGGGCGCGTTGCAAGCTGTCGACCTCCGGCGCGACTACGGCGGCGCCGCTGCCGTGGGCCTTGCGCACCAGCGCGAGCATGGTGTCGCTGATGGATTTCGCGTTGCCCAGTTCCGCCACCAGTTCGGGCGCCAGTCGCACAAAATCCACATTGAGGTTTTTCAACGCGTGTACGGCGGCCCAGTCGCGTCCGTAGTCGATCAGGCAAAAGCGAATGCCATGGCGATGCATCGACTTGATCAGTTCGCCACCGCGGCCAACCGTATCGATCAAGTCCGAGCATGCCAATTCAATGGTCAAGCCGGTGCCCGAAAGTCGCCGCGCCTTGAGCTCGCGTTCCAGCCACCACGCAAATTCCGGTTCCAGGACACTGCCGACCGCTTGCGGCACGAACAATCGCAATTGGCGGCCAAGACGCAATTGTTCTTCGCGAACTTCCAGAGCGTGCTGCAACAGCCAGCGGTCCAGTGCCGCGAGCTGCTTTGATTCTGCGGCGACGGGCGCCAATTCGTCATACGCAATCGCGGCTCCCGGATGTTGCGCGCTGGTCACCTTCAAACCCAATTCGTATTGCCCCGACAGTTTGCCGACAAGCCGCGCGATCGGCTGGAACTCGAACTGGGTTTGTTCACGCGCCAACGGTCGGCTGAGGATGGCACGCACGGCCAGTCCGGGATCGGCCGGCAACAGCGCGGCTTCCTTGGCCTCGAACCAGAGCACGCGGTTTCCACCCATGTGGGCGGCCGCCAGTTGTGCGGCCTGCGCATTGGTGACCAGTGCATCAACATTGGCATGCTCGCCACCCAGCAGAGCCATGCCGAAGCTGGCACTCAAGGTGTAGCTGCGCCCATTGAATTGCCACGGTTGTTCGTTCATGGCGGCGCGAATGCGTTCAGCCGTTGCCGTGACCTCGCCGCGGCTGCGACGATGCAGCAAAGTAAAATAGTGGAAATCCTGGTAGGGCGCCGAGATATCCATTTCGTCGAGTTGGCTGCGCAGCAGATTGCCGATATGCGCATCCAGTGCGGCGACGCCTGCCAACCCGATCTGCTCGCGCAACATCGCCGCGTGATCCAACGCGACATACAGCAATGCCGCTGACCGATCACCGAGCGCGGCCTCCAATTTTTCAATGAGCGTGGTGCGCGAAAAAAGGTTCGTGCGTGCATCTCGCCCGCCGGGTGTCCCGATGACTTCACGCAACCAATGGGCACGTTTGACATGCGCCTGAACCGCGCCGATCAGATGGCGTGGCTTGACCGGTTTGAGCAGAAAATCATCACCGCCGGCAGCGATTGCATCGAAGCGCATCGCAATATCCGCGCAGTCTGCAGCCAGGATGATGGGCACAGCCGCATATTCGGGTTGTTGCCGGATCAACTGGATCAATTCGATTCCGCGCAAGTCCGGCAATTCGCAATCGATCACGATGACATCGGGACGAAAATCCGGCAACGCATTAAGCGCGGTTTGGCCATTTGGGGCCAGACGCGCGGTCATGCCGCGTTCAACCAGACAACGTGCCGCATCCGCGCTTTGCGCGCGATCCGGATCGACCAGCAGCACTCGCCATTCCGGTTGCGAATCCTGACCGAGCAATTCGTCAAGTTTGCCGATGACGCGCAATGAGTCCAGAGGCGCGCTGAACAAGGCGGCGGCCCCGCACCGCATGGCGAGCAGGCGATGGCCCAAGTCGCCGTCGGGCGAAATCGCAATGACTGCCGGAAGCCGTTCGTCGCTCAGGCCTTGTTGCGAATACAACACGGCAATACGCGACATGATGCGCAGCTTGCGCGCATCCAGCAGCAACGCGCCGGGAATTGCGTGAGCAAGAAACTCCAACAGCGCATCGGCGTCGACGAAGTCACGCGGGTCATAACCGCGTTCGCGCAATCCGGAAATCAATCCCGGCGCAACTTCGGCATTGAAACTGACCATGCACACGGTGCGCGGCAAGTGGGTTGGACGTGCGTCAGGTCTGATGGCGACCGAGCTCGAAGGTGCGTCCAATCGTGTCGATGCAGACTCGTCTTGCGTTGGCGCTGCCGGATCCGGATTTTCTGGATCGGGTGTGCCCGCATCGGCCATGTTCACTGCGGCAGCAGAGTCGTCATTTTCATGGTCGCTGTCTGCGCGCGCGCCACGCAGGGGATGAATCTGCGCGGTCGCGGTGTCGGACAGATCGGTAAGAACGGCGCCAAGGCGATTGACCATATCGGCCAGGCGCGCCAGATCGCGTTCGTTCGGTATCAGGCGATCATCGACAAACGAGCACAAATAGGCCTCGAGCTCGAGCGCCGAAAGATTGACGTCGTCCAGACCCAGGCGGTCGCTGGTATTGGCTATCTGATCAACTTCTTCGCCGAGCTTGCGCGCGGCTGCGTGATCCCAGCCGCTTTGCGCCAGCGGTTGCCAGCGCCGCACCAACGACAAGCAGCGCTCACGCAGTTCTTCTTGCGCATGCTGAGCACCGTCGCGTGTGGTGGTGTCCTGACCACTCATCTGGATCTTCTGCCCCTGTCAGGCCGCTAAATTCTAGCGCCGTTGCATTACAGATTGCAGTATTCGGCCGTGTCGTGACGTGCTGCCGCTCACATTTTCGCAATTCGCACGATGGCAACAACCAACGGACCCACGCTGCCCATTGCGCTGATTTGGGTTTAGCATGCAAGAATCCGATCCGGGAGGGACAAGATGAAGCGCCATTTGCACTGGTGGATTACCCTGCTTTTCGTGCTGTGCCTGGGCTACGATCTGGTCATGTGGGGGGCGGCTGCTCGGCTGCCGGACATTGGTCCGAAACTGCAGCAATCCGCGCAGCGCCAGGCGCTGTTCGCGCATATGTACATGACTGCAGGCAGCGCGCTGGATGCGGCCGTGCCGTGGCTGGATGATTGGGGAACCCGGCATATACAGACAGCCCTTGCGCAAGGATTTCCGCGTATCAAGGACGACCCGCGCGTGGCAATGGATCTGATTTTCTCCGAGAATTGGAACTCCGCCCACGCCACCTTGAAACTCATGTACTGGGCGGCGCCGATACTTGGCGTGCTGGCACTGGTTTTCTGGTCACGCAAGCCGAAAAAGCTGCATATGATGGGGTCGCGCTGAATCGCGGACGCCGGGTTACCGGGGGTTTGCGACGGGGCAGCGGGATTTCCGCAATTCGCAATTCGTGCCGGAAGGCGCGTTGACGTCTAATCGCTTTCGCGTTCGACAATTGGTCCGCAATATATTGTAAAAAGCGATATTGCGGAAAAGTATACCGTGCGCGCTCCCACGGCAAAAACATCAAATTGCAGGCCCGTCCGAATCCCGACAGAAGCTTCAATGCCAATTGGCGCATGGGTTGCAGCATGCCGGACAACGATGGAGTCGACCAGCCGAGCCTCGGACGGCTACACGTCCGGACGTCCATTCAGTCGTTCCGTGAGGCAAGATAGTTGTCCGTACAGCTATGCTGCGCAGCAATATAAAACCAAGAAAATCATATGCTTAGGCGGTGCAAGTGCCTTGACGGGTGGTGCGACGGCTGGTAGGTTGCGACGCGTTTTGGGGTTCTGTAGACCACAAAACCATCCTCCGGCCGACTTGGTTGCCGGTCGTGTCCCGACAGGGACGGACTGGTGACACAGTTCGCATGCAAGGCGACTCGCAAGCCTTGGCAGGGATCGTGAATTGCGGCTCAACAAGTAATCGGAGAGCGATGGATCGCCATTGGTACCGCGGAATGCCGCGGGTGCATCATCCACTCACAGGTAGGGGTTTCAAATGATCGCATTTTCATGCAAATCACGGTTGCGGCGAACGTCGCTCGTGTTGGCAACCATGCTCGCCATTGGCGGTGGTTGCGTCGTTCAAGCCGCAGGCACGGATTACCTCGGTTCCCATGCAGTTGTCGGTCAACCGATGAGCCTGCATCCGCACGATGCGGTTCTGGGCCCGCTTGCTGTTGCGCAACCGACCCATCTGGCCATTTCGCTCAAGCTGCGTCATCAGGATCAGCTCAACGCGTTTATTGCCGATCTCACCGCGCCGGGTAGTCAGTTGCAGCCAATGACGCCAGCGCAATTCCAGAACAAGTTCGCCCCGACTCATGCGCAAGCGCAGGCCGTGGCGAATTTCCTGAGCGAATCCGGTTTCAGCAACATTGTGATCGCGGACAATCGCATGCTGGTAACGGCCGACGGTACCACAGCCACCGCTGCACTCGCATTTGGCACCAGCTTTGGTCAAGTACAGACGGCCAACGGGGAATTGGGTTTTGCCAACACCAGTACCGTTCATGTGCCGAGCAACCTTCAAGACGTCGTGCTGGCGGTTGTTGGTCTGCAAAACGTGTATCACGCACATACCATGTTCGTGCCTGCCAACCCGAACGCCAGTACGCAGTCCGTTACGGGCCATAACCCGACCGAGTTTTCGTCAATTTACGGCGGAAGTGGCCAGACCACGGGCGCCGGCGTGACTGTGGGTATCATCACCCAAGGCAAAATTTCGCAGACGATCACCGATCTGAATGCGTTCACGTCGCAAAATGGGTTGCCCACGGTTACCACGCAAACGGTCAATACGGGCGGTACCAGCAACGATGCGAGTGGCGTCGGTGAGTGGAACCTGGATAGTCAGGACATCGTTGGCATGGCCGGTGGCCAAGTCGGCAAGATCATCTTCTACAACATTCCCAGCCTGTCCAATTCGGATCTGACGGCCGATATCAATACCGCCGTCAACGCCAATGCGGCGAAGATCATCAACGTATCATTGGGTGAATGCGAAACCTCGGCGCAAGGCGATGGTTCCGCGGCATCGCAGGATCAGAGCTTCCAGCAAGCGGTCGCGCAAGGCCAGACTTTCTCGGTCTCCACCGGCGATTCAGGTGCGGATGAGTGCAATGACGGTGGCACCACGCCCAGCTGGCCGGCCGCATCACAATATGTGGTTGCTGCAGCCGGTACGACATTGAATGCGTCCACTACGACGTGGACAAGCGAAACGGTATGGAGCGGCACTGGCGGCAGCCAAAGCAATTTCGAGCCGCAGCCAAGCTGGCAGAACGGTCTATTCTCGGGCAGCCATCGTGGTGTGGCGGATATCGCGTTTGATGCCGACCCCAACAGTGGCGCCAAAGTCATTGTCAATGGATCCATTCAACAAATTGGTGGTACCAGCCTGGCCGCCCCATTGTTCTCCGGGCTTTGGTCCCGGGTGATTGCCGCCAAAGGTACCAATGTCGGCTTTGCAGCACCGTTGCTGTATCAATTGCCGTCGTCGGACCTGCACGATGTAACCTCGGGCAACAATAACGGCTCAACCGCCGGTCCGGGATACGATCTGGCAACCGGCCTGGGTAGTGTGAAAATCGCGGGTGCCCTCGCCGATATTGGCGGTGGCGGTGGCGGCGGCAGCAACAATCCGCCGGTGGCCAATTTCAGCTTCACCACCAATGGCCTGTCTGCCAGCTTCACCGACAGCTCGACTGACAGCGATGGCAGCATTGCCTCGCACGCGTGGACCTTTGGTGACGGTGGTACTTCCACTGCGGCCAATCCAAGTCATACCTATTCCAGCGCTGGTACTTACAGCGTCAAGGAAACCGTAACCGACAACGATGGTGCAAGTGCGTCGAAAACTTCGTCAGTGACCGTCGCCAGTAGCGGTGGTGGCAGCAATGTGCTGACCAACGGCGTGCCGGCAACCGGCTTGTCGGCCAGCAAGGGAAATCAAGTGAACTACACGATGGTCGTGCCGGCTGGCGCCACCAACCTGAAGTTCGTGATGTCCGGTGGTAGCGGCGACGCGGACATGTATGTCAAGTTCGGGTCTGCACCAACGCTGTCGAGCTACGACTGCCGTCCTTATGTGTCGGGCAACAGCGAAACCTGCAACATTTCCAGTGCCCAGGCCGGTACTTACTACGTGATGGTCAACGCCTACGCAACGTTCAGCGGCGTGAGCCTGACCGGCAGTTTCGACACGGCGTCCAGCAACAATCCGCCGACGGCGAATTTCACCTTCTCGGCCAACAATCTGGCCGTCAGCTTCACCGATGCATCCAGCGATAGTGATGGCAGCATTGCATCGCACGCATGGACATTCGGTGACGGCGGTACGTCCACGTCGGCCAATCCAAGCCATACCTACGCCAGTGCGGGCACGTACAGCGTCAAGGAAACGGTGACGGACAATGGCGGGCTGAGTGCGTCCAAGACGCAATCGGTTACCGTGACCAGCGGCGGCGGCGGTGGTGGCGGTGGCTCGCTGCAAAATGGCGTGGCCCTCACTGGCCAGTCGGCTGCAACCAACGCTCAGCTCACCTACACGGTTGTGATTCCGGCTGGTGCGAGCAATCTGGTCATCGCCGCATCCGGTGGTACTGGTGATGCCGACCTGTACGTGAAGTTCGGATCGGCTCCGACTCTGTCCAGCTATGATTGCCGTCCGTATCAGTACGGCAACGAGGAGAGCTGTACCACAGCCAGTCCGCAAGTTGGCACCTACTACGTCATGTTGAACGCCTATCAGGCATTCTCGGGCGTGACCATCAAGGCGACATGGACGACAGGTGGCGGTGGCGGTGGCAACGGTGACACCATGCAAAATGGCGTGCCGATTGCCGGCTTGCATGCGACCAAAAACACCTTCACCGCTGCTTACACGCTCACGGTTCCGGCCGGCCAGTCGGTTGCCACGTTCACGATCTCGGGCAGCAGCGGCGATGCGGATTTGTATGTTCGTCGCGGTTCGGCAGCGACCACGTCAGCGTACGATTGTCGCCCGTATCTGACCGGCGACAACGAGACCTGCACGTTCAATGCACCCACGGCAGGCACGTACTACGTGAGCGTTCGCGCCTACGCCGCATTCACGGGCGTAACCCTGACCGGCAGTTATTCGCCGTAAGCTGCATTGATGCAACAAACCGTCCCTGCGCAATGCAGGGGCGGTGTTGCCAAAATGAAGACCGAAAAAGCCCCTGTCAATCGACAGGGGTTTTTTTTCAATTGCAGCCAGGTGCATCCTCGAACCGATTTTCTTCAACATTCTTGCGCACCCGTTGCGGATCCCAGACGCGGCCATTCATGGCGATATACACACCATCAGGCAACGCTTGTATCGCACCGACGGCGCAGCCAATATTGAAAACCGCATCGGAGCCCTGAAAACGCGCCGGATTGAGCGCTCCGGTAAGCACGATCACCTTGCCAGTCAAATCGCGCAGCGCGCGTGCGGTCTCGACCATCGTATCGGTACCGTGGGTGACCAACACGTGTCGATGCGGTTGTGCGGCAATGGCGTTGCGAATCGATTCGCGATCCGCCGCGTTCATGTGCAGGCTATCTTTGCGCATCAACGCCACGACATCAAACGTGAAGGCGACCCCAAGTTTTCCAAGTATCTCGCCAATCTGTGGCGCGCCGATCTGGTACGTGGATTTATCGTCAAAGTAAATCTTGTCGATGGTGCCGCCAGTGGCAATGATGGTCAGGTGTTGGAGCATGGGATCGGGTCCGCGAAAAGTGCACGGAGTGTAGCAAAGAGCCGGGATTGGAGATTGCGGATTCGAGAAGCGAAAAGCGAAAAGCGGGAATCGAGGGAAGATACTCTCGCGGAAATGACGGGACGGCTTGCCTTTGCCGAATCCCCCATCTCCAATCCCGGATCTTCAAAAACTGTCGCTGGCCAGCATTTGCGTATCGCCGAGGCCATTGCCTTTCAGATGCAGTAATCCATGCTCGGCGAAACGCCGTGCCGCAGCCGCCGGACGCGGATCGCTTTCTGCATGCAAAGCCCATTCGGCGTGCCGCGCGAGCAGGCTCAACGCCAACGTGCGCGCCAGACTGATCGCCACTTCGCGAGCGCCGGCTTCAATGCGTTTGCGATCGCCGGCCGAGGCTTGTTGCAGCCATTCGGTGATGCGGGTGGCTGCGACGCGAGCCAGACGCGCGCACGCTTCGAGTTCGTCTGCCTGAACCTGCGAGAGAATCGCACGTTGCGCACTGAGCAAAGGTTGCAAACCACCGACACTGCGGAATGCGCGCAGGAAATCCAGCGCTTGAATATTGCTCGCACCTTCCCAGATTGGCCAAATCTGGGCATCGCGCAGCAGCTGCGGAATGCCGCTATCCTCGAGATAACCCATGCCGCCAAAACATTCGCAGGTTTCCGATGCGATCGTTACCGCCAGTTTACCGGTCCACAATTTCACCAGCGGGGTGAGCAGGCGCAAGAGATTCTGCTGACTTTCATCGGCGTGACCGCTCTGCACCCGTCCAAGCAGTTCAGTGGCGTAGAAAGTCAGGTGAAACGTGGCTTCGAACTCCGCCTGCATGTTCGCAAGCGTGTCCTGGAACAGCGAGTGTTCGGACAATGGACGGCCAAACACGACACGTCGATTGGCGTAATCGCGTGCAAGTGCAATGCAGCGACGCATGGTGGCCAGCGCGCCTATCGCATTCCAGGTCCGCGTGATATTGAGCATCGGTGCGACTTGGCGCACACCATATTTTGCTGCACCAACCAGTTCCGCGGGTACGCCATCCAGATGGATTTCCGCCGTTGGCAACTCGCGCGTGCCGAGTTTGTCCTTGAGTCGGTCCAGTCTGATTCCGCGCCATTGGCCGTCGGGTTTGCGCGGTTCGAGGTAAAACAGGGCAAGGCTGTCGGATCCTTTTACGGCCCCGGCAGGGCGCGCCAGCGCCAGTGCCGTATTGGCATTGATCGCCGAGGTGAACCATTTGCGTCCGAACAAACGCCAATGTCCGTCTTTCTCGCGTGCCACGGTCTCGCTTCCGGCGACATCCGATCCGCCGATGTTTTCGGTCATCCATTGGCCAGAAATCCAGAATTGTTCCGGATCGCGACTCAAATAATGCGGCAACGCATGCTCGATCAGCCTTTGATTTCCGGAGGCTTTGATCGCCACAGCCGCGCCATCGGTCATCGCCAATGGACAGGTGTAAAACTCGCTGGCGCAATGGAACAAGTAAACCATTGCAAACTGGTGTACCCGCGCGGCGCTGCCGTGGGTCGTTTCATGTCCTGCAGCGACCAGCCCGTAACGCGCAGCAAGCGGTTGCGCGGCTTGCCAGGCGGGCGTCAACTCGATCCGGTCGATGCGCTCGCCCCATGAACTCCAGCGGGTCAGGATGGGTTCGCTCGCGCTGCGCAACCTTGCCGCAGCCCACGCGTTGGCAGCGTAATCGCCCAGGTCCATCAGATCGCCTTCGATTGCCGTGACGACTGCATGTGGCAGCACTCGACGCAAATACGAGCGCAGGACCCGATCATCGAGGTACTGATTGTTCAATACCGGCGCGGCTTGCACAAAGGGCATGGTGGAATTCCGAAGCGAACATATGAAACTTACACGGATGCCCAAAAATGGACAAGGAGTTTCAGAGCCGGGAATCGGGAATCGGCAATCGCAACATGGGAAAAGCATGAAGGCTCGTCATTCCGGCGAAAGCCGGAATGACGAGCGGGGGATCTCACCCCTCAGCCCTCAGCCTTTGGCTTGCGCTTGTAGTGCCTCGCATCCCAGCCCAGTGCGCCAATCACGATCAGGCTCAATGCCGTTTCGATCAGTGCCGGAACACGTGCCTCGGGATCAGCGTACGCGGTGCTGACGCCATGGCAAAAATAAAACAGGCACACAATTCCGCCAATCAAGACACCACGGCGCAGGTTGCGGCGGCAAGTCCACAATCCGGGAAGCAGTGGGACGACGGCAACAATCAGCGTCAGGCCGGTTTGTGCTCGCGTTGCTGCTGGCAGAAAGAGCCCGTGCCAGACGATTTGCAACACGACCAGCGCAATCAGTGCCGCGAGGCCGGCGTGAAGCACGTTACGCTTTGATGCGGTCATGGCGTGAGCTTTGCCGCGATGGTGGCAATGCGTCGGCCCAATGCGCGCGCCAGACTGCGTTCGTCCTCGCTCATGGGTCGCGTACCATCGATGCCGGAAACGTGGCTGGCCCCATAGGGTGTTCCGCCGCTCGTGGTGGTGTTGAGCGCGGGGTCGGTGTAGGGAATTCCCACGATCAGCGCGCCGTGGTGCAATAGCGGCAGCATCATTGAAATCAGCGTCGTTTCCTGGCCACCGTGCATGGTCGCGGTGGAAGTGAATACCGCAGCAGGTTTGCCAACCAGAGTGCCGGATGCCCATTCGGCAATGGTCGAATCAAAAAAATGTTTGAGCGGTGCCGCCATGTTGCCGAAACGGGTTGGGCTACCACACACCAGTCCGACACACTCGTGCAGATCGGCAAGGGTGGCATAGGGTGCGCCATCTTCGGGAACCGGGGCCTGTGCGGTCGCCGTCGTCGCGGCGACGGGCGGCACGCTGCGCAGACGTGCCTGCATTCCCGGAACTTCTTCGACGCCACGCGCAATCAGGCGCGCCAACTGGGCGATGCTGCCGTTGCGGCTGTAGTAGACGATCAGAATTTCACTCATGTTTGCAGCCTGATTGGTGTATTGGCGGTCGCCGGGCAACGCATGGCGCAGATATCCGGGAAAAATTCGCACGGCCTGGAACAGGCGCCATGGTACCCAGAAAGTTCGGCGTCCGTGTCGCATGGTGCCGTGCAGGCTCGTTGCCTGCACAAACGGCGCGATGCGAGTGGCGGATTTGCGGGCATCGCCCATTCGTTCAAACGCGACGTTTGGGCCAATTGATCTGCCTGCAACCCGGCATGGGCCGGTTGGCAAGGCACACGATTGCGCGAGCGCAAGCGGCAACAGTCAACCAGCTGCGGTTATCATTGGCGTCATGCCACGTTTTGATCGCCATCGCATATTTGCCTTCCTGAAATTCACGGCGCGGCGATTTGTCGAGGATCGCTGTCTGCAAACCGCAGGTGCGTTGGCGTATACCAGTCTGTTCGCGTTGGTACCGTTGACGGCCGTGACGTTTGCCGTGCTCAGCCGCTTCCCGGCGTTTGCACAATGGCATGATCGCATCACCCATTTCGTGTTCATGAACTTCGTGCCGGCGACGGGCGATGTGGTGCAGCGCTATCTGACCGAGTTCGCCGACAACGCAAGCAAGGCCACCGCAATTGGAATCGCGGTCTTGATTCTGAGTGCCGTGATGCTCATGCTCAGCGTGGAAGACGCCTTCAACCGGATTTGGCGCGTGCAGGATCGGCGCCCTGCGCGCACGCGTTTTGTCGTGTATTGGGCGGTGCTGACCCTGGTGCCGTTGCTGCTCGGCGTCGCACTTGCACTGAGTTCCTATCTGTTTGCGTTGCCGTTGTTGCATGCGGCGGATCTGGAATTCACGTTCAAGACATACGTTCTTGGTGCATTGCCTTTTTTGCTGGAGTGGGTGGTTCTGGCTGCAGCCTATGTGTGGATTCCAAACCGCAGTGTGCGCTTGCGCGACGCGGCCATCGGCGCGCTGGTTGCGGCGATCTTGTTCGAGCTGACCAAGCGCGGCTTTGCCGCGTATGTAACCAGCGGCGCCAACTACGAGCAGGTCTATGGCACGCTGGCGATCATTCCGATATTCATCCTGTGGATTTATCTGTGCTGGATCCTGGTTTTGCTGGGCGCTTCGCTGACTGCGATTATCGCCGCATTCGATTACCGGCCATCGGCGGAACGACTTGCACCCGGCGAGGAGTTTTTCGGCCTCGTACGCGTGCTTGCACACTTTGCCGCCGCGCAACGGGAAGGTCGTGGATTGCATAGTGCGCACTTCTGCGACAGCGAGCCGATGCTTACCGACGATCTGGTGCAAAGCTATCTCGCCGAGCTCGAACGTATCGGCATGATCCAGCGCAATGATGCAAGCGAATGGTTGTTGGTGCGCAATCTTTCCGCGGTCGATCTGTATGTCATTTACGCGTCCAGCAGCTTTCGTTTGCCGATGGCCGGCCCGCGCATGCGCACGTCGCCTGATGCGCCAGACGGTCCGGCAATTGAATTGGTCGAACGCTGTGCGGCGATGCTGCGCGATCAGCTCGCGGTTCCGCTTGCCGAAATCTTTCCTGCGCCAGCCCGGTCTGAAATGACGACATCCACAAAGGAATCGCTTGCATGAAAATTTTGCCCGTTGCCGTCTTCGCATTGCTTTTTTCCGCTGCTGCATTTGCCGCGACTGCACAAAAACCGAAACTCGTGGTGACGACTCTTGATGGTCAAACATTCGACCTTTCCAAACACGGTGGAAAATGGGTGATTGTCAATTATTGGGCAACCTGGTGTTCGCCGTGCCTGAAGGAATTGCCCGATATCTCGGCATTCGTTGCCGCGCACAAAACCACGGTTGCCGCGATTGGCCTGGATTTCGAGGATGGCGACAAGGCAGATATCGAGAAATTTCTCGAAAAGCACCCGCTGAGCTATCCCGTCGCGCAAGTCGATACCGAGAACCCGCCAAAAGATTTCGACACACCGAAAGGATTGCCGAACACCTACGTGATTGCGCCGAACGGGCATGTCGCCAAGACGTTTCTGGGGCCGGTGACAACCAGGGATCTCGCCGCCGCCATTGCTGGCGATTGAGTGCCTGATCATGTCGTGCGTGCGCTTCATCGTGAGTGGTCGTGTGCAGGGCGTGTTTTTCCGTGCATCGACCCGCGAACAGGCGCAACGGTTGAAGCTGCGTGGTTACGCGAAAAATTTGTCCGATGGATGCGTCGAAGTGCTGGCTTCGGGCGACGCGACGGCAATTGACTTGCTGGAGCACTGGCTGCAACACGGACCGCCGTCAGCCAGAGTCGACAACGTTTCGCGCGCGTGTGTCGATGAGTCCCCGGTTGCTGGCTTTCATATTGGCTAGGAGCCTGAGCGGCAGAAACATTCCGGGCTGCAACGGAAGCGAAGACAGCGCCTCGCGCTGCAATTATCTGCACGGTGCACTGGTAGCGAAAGCAGTATCTCGCACGTCATTGCTTGCGATTCGACAATGGGTCAATTTGCTTGTTTCAAACGTTGAAGCTGTAGAAAAAGCCATTGGCATCTACAAAAATCCGCCGCGCTGGCGGATTTTTCGCGTCCGCGTCGGGAGTGGCTTCGCTCGATAGCTGATTCGCCAGTGACGTGCGAATTTTCGCTGACCATATGTCTGCACGACGGGTGTTTTTGCGCGCGGTTTCGCCTCTTTTTTGCGAGCCAGAAGAATGATAGGCTGCGCGTCGGCTTTTCTACAGCTACGTTAGGCGCTAAACACACAACTTCGGAGTCGGTAGGTAATGGCTAATGTTGCATCGGGTGGATACGCTGTTGGCTGGATCACACTTGCTCTTATCAATGCCGGTCTAGCGCAAGGCAAAGGACGCAGCGGCTTGAACTGGGGATTGATCTCCCTCCTGCTTGGGCCCATTGCCACATTCTTCGTTGTTGCCATCGAACCAAAAGGAAAGTGACAAGCCCGTTGCATCTCGCGATATTTTCCGGTGGCACGCCACGCGTGGCGATACGCATGATCCATGCACCTACCTGTCGCCGGGACAGCTCGCACTCAAGCCACACGAGCTACGCGCCTAACGATTCTTGGGAGACTTCTCGTTAACACGGCGCGCCTGATACTCTTGTCTTGAGCGTCAAGACTTTCGCTGATCGTCGTGATTTCCTCGTTGTTGCGTCGTGCGTGTCAGTGCTTGCAGTGTTGAAAGTTGTCAGACTGCATTTCCCTGGACGGCCTTGTTGCATCGATGGTGCTGATGCGGACCAATGTATGAGCCGCGCCCGGCGACCTCGTTCGTTCATCGGTTTCGCTGGTGCTTCGGGGATCAGCCAAAACACGTTTGGACGTCCGAATGGTTGGTAAGGTTCTCGCCGGGCGGGTCTGACCCTTAGTTGCCGCTTCGCGCTGGCGTGGAACCGGTTTATGCCATGGCAACGGCCTTGGCATGTTTGCCTGGCGCGCGCTGCACCATTGGATGCTTGAACCAGGCATCGGCATCGTAGGCTTCGTTGCGTGCCGGCATGGCCCATCGTTGTCGAGCATGTTTGTTGGCGATGGCTACCAGCACTTTGCCAAACGGCATCCGACAATCGATCTGACGTATCCGGATTTGTTCGTGTGTGGATTTTTCCACGCGGGTCACCACATCACGAAACACCGCTTCCACTTCCTTGCCCAAGGCCGCGACAAAATGCGCCAAGGTTGTGAAACGCGGCTGCTGATTGCAGGCCAGTGCAATGAAAATCACATTCTCCACGCACGCCTGCGCCATCGAGCGCGACGAGGTGATACCGCGCGAGTACGCGAACAACACCACCTTGAGCAACACCGCCGGATCGTACGCCAGCGCGCCGATCTCATCGCTTTTTGACGTGCGCGGCAAATCGTTCCAGATCAATCTCGTTGTCGATCAGATGGCTCAGCGCATGCTCGAACATTCCGGGCTGCAACGGCCGCCCACAAGGCACGGGAATCATCTTGATCGGCTCGGCGTCGTAATGCCGGTACCGCGCCATTGTTGCTTGGCCCTGCTTGGCACTTTGTTGCGGGCAAGAGGAATGACAGGTTGCGCGGAGGTTTTTCTGCGCCTACGTTGCCTGGTCCCAGCAACGAAAACGATGCCGGTTCAGTTCAATAGGTGTTCTTGACCCACAACGTCGGATCCGACAATTTCTCGACACCGGGCCTGGCCTTGAGTTTTGCCAGGCGCAGCGGTTTGGCTGGCAGCATTTTGCCCGGCAGCCGATCGAGCAAATCGCGAATCAGGTTCAGCCGACCACGGCGCTGATCGTTGAAATCGACCACATGCCACGGCGCATGGTTGGTGTGGGTGTGCTCGAACATGACGTCTCGCGCGCTGCTGTACGCCCGATATTTCTCCCGCGCCGCAATGTCGATCGGGGAAATTTTCCAGCGCTTGAGCGGATCGCTGGCGCGTTCGGCGAAGCGCTCTTCCTGCTTGGCTTGATCGACAGCCAACCAGTATTTCAACAACACGATTCCATCGTTTACCAGGCCCCGTTCGAACTCCGGACACTCGACCAGGAATCGCTGGTACTGCGCGTCGGTGCAGAATCCCATGACCTTTTCCACGCCGGCACGGTTGTACCAACTGCGATCAAACAACACGACCTCGCCAGCACTCGGAAGGTGCTGGACGTAACGTTGAAAATACCATTGTGTGGTTTCGCGTTCGTCGGGTTTTGGCAAGGCGACGATGCGGTAATGGCGTGTGTCCAGATGCTCGCTGATGGCCTTGATCGTGCCGCCTTTGCCGGCAGCATCGCGACCCTCGAAAAGTACGACCACACGCTGACCGCTGTGCGCCAGCCAGTGCCGCAACGCAACCAGCTCAACGGCAAGTGCGTCGAGATGATCTTCGTATTTGTGTCTTTTCACGGCATCACCCTCGTGATTTTTTCAACTGCTGGTCTCGCAATTGCTGCCTGAAGCGCACTTCGGCCCAGGCTCTCAATGTTCGCTCAAACGTGGTATCAATCCGGCCAGATTGCACGGTTGGGTGCGCGCATCGAGTTGTGCGACCAGCAACTTTTCCCACGCGGTTCGGCAAGCCGAAGTCGAGCCGGGCAGGCAGAACACGAACGTGTTGTTGGCCAAGCCGGCGAACGCACGCGATTGCATGGTTGAGGTACCGATCTCATCGAAACTGAGTACGCGAAACATCTCGCCAAATCCGGGCATTTGCTTGTCCAGCAGGGGGGCAATGGCCTCGGGTGTCGAATCGCGGCCGGTGAAACCCGTGCCGCCCGTGATGATGATGCCGTGGACTGCCGGATCGGCAATCCAGCGGGAGACGATTGCACGCATGCGATAGATGTCATCGCGGCACAACTGCCGCTCATGCAACCGATGTCCGGCGTTTTGCAGTGCATCGCACAGGTAGTCGCCAGAACTGTCTTCCGCGGTCGTGCGCGTATCGGAAACGGTCAGCACGCATAGCAACAAGTCCTTGAAATTTGCAGACGCGCTCATGTCGGCACCTTGAAATCCTGCGGCGGATTGCCGCGCTCGAATCGACGGAACATCATGATCAGGGCGGCTTCAAAATCGTGTGTGAACGCCGCCATGTCGAACAGCCCGCTGCGTTCGCGCGCGTTGGCGAGTCGTTCGCGCAAGGCGCGCAAGTCATCCGGATGCAGTCCAAGGCGAACGGCCGTTTCAATATAAGCCTGGTCCGATGTGGCATTGCATTCGTCCAAGCCCAGGTAATGATTCAGACTTCCGGCAACGCGCGATGCGAACGTCGTGCCGGGCAACGTGAGTACCGGACAGCCAACCCACAATGCATCGCTCGCGGTGGTGTGTGCGTTGTATGGGTTGGTATCGAGAAACAGATCGATGTGCCGATAGCGGGCCAGATGCTCGGCGTGTGGCGCACGCAGGGCAAAGATCAGGCGCAGTGGATCAACGCCAGCCGCCTCGGCTGCCGCGCACATGTGTTCATCTGCGCCGCTGCCCGGCGGACCGGCAAGTAACCACAATACGCTGTCGGGAACCGATTTGAGGATTCGCATCCAGCGCGCAAAACTGCGCAATGTATACTTCCACGAGTGATTGAAACAGGCGAACACGACAGCTTTTTCCGGCAGACCCAGATCGGCTCGCGTTGCCGACTGCGCGATCCGTCGCTGGGTGTCGGATGGCTGGTAGCAACGCGACAACGTCACGATGTTCTCGCTGTAGTGGGCGCGTTGCTCCGCCGGAATGACGAATTCATCGGCAATCAGGTAGTCGTACCAAGGCGCACCCAGCGTGCCGGGATAGGCCAGCCAGTTGACTTGCAGTGGGGCCGGCCGCAAAGCGAACAATTCCGCACACGAGCCGCTGCAGTAGCCGTCCAGATCAATCAGGATATCGGGCTGATCGTCGCGAATCTTGTGCAGCATTGCCTCCAGCGAGAATCCAGACAAGTCGCGAAACAGGTGAAATGCCTTGGCCAGGCGCTTGCGCAGCGCACCCCTGTCATCGCGATTGGTCGCGTAGCCCAACGTGCGCAATGACGAATCGCGCAGCCGCTCGATCAACTCGATAGTCAACGATGTGGTCGGATGTTCACCGAATCCCGCGGCGATGAAGCCGACCCGAAGTGGTCCCTCCCGGCGTGCGTGCGGACGCGGCATGAGGCGTTCACGCACCGGCTTGATTTTGGCTTCACGTCCGGCCGCAAAGCGTTTGGCGCAACGCAACTGCTGTGCGGGCGTGGTGTCCTCGGCAAGCATGGAAAACGGGGTAATGCCATCGGCGTCGTGCTCGATGCCTTCGATCAGGCGGCGCGAAAGTGCCGGCAATGCGCGCCAATCGCAACGCCTACGATGCATGTACGTCAATTGCGACAATGCCGGCCAAAAGTCCGGGGCAATTTCCAGACACGTCTGGTAGGCGCCCCAGGCGCCGCTGAAATCGCCGGCCGCGTCCAGAGCCAGACCAAGCTGGTATTGGAACGGTGCTCGACCGGGAGCCAGGCGCACGGCCTCACGCCATGCCGCAAGCGCGTCGGTGTCCTGACCGCATGCTGCCAGTATGTTGCCAAGCATGAAGTGTGCATCGCTCCATTGCGGTGCCAGGGCGACGGCGCGGCGGGCACTGGTTTGGGCGCGATCCAATTGACGCACGGCGAGCAGTGCCGCAGCCTGATTCAACCACGCACGCTCATAGTCGGGACGTTGCTTGATGGCGCGCGCAAAGCAATCGGCGGCACCGTGATAATCACCACGGGCGTCGAGCAGGCTGCCAAGATTGTTCAGAGCGCCGGCATGTTGGGGTGCAGCGGCAAGCGCACGACGCAGGGTACGCTCAGCCTCAGCCATGCGACCGCCTGCGGTGTACACGCTGGCCAAATTGCATAACGCTTCGACGGATTGAGGGGCCAGTTTCAGCGCACGTTGCATGGCGCGTTCGGCTGCATCCAACTCGCCTTGTTGCAAGGCGCAAATGCCCGACAGGCGCCACAATTCGGCTTGCTCCGGGTAGCGCAACAGCAATCCGTCCGCGCGCTTTTGCGCGGCTTCGAAATTGCCATCCGAGATCAACCCTATCAGCTCGGTAAGCCCCATTCCCAAGGCGGGATCAAAAATCACCTTGCGCCCTCCTGTGCGAGCTGCCAATCGTCTCACAAAAGGCGGGTTGTGGGCGATGCACGACGTGTTTGGACGCGGCAATCCTCAGTTGCCTTGGGTCAACGTTCGCATTTGGTCGGCCTGATATTCCTGCGTCAGCGGCTCGACAAGCACTTCCAGGTTGCCGTCGAGAATTTCCGGCAGGCGGTGCAAGGTCAGTCCGATACGATGGTCCGACACCCGGTTCTGCGGGAAGTTGTAGGTGCGGATTTTCTCGCTGCGATCACCGGATCCGACTTGCAGACGTCGACTGTCGGCTTGTTCGGCAGCTTGTTTGCTGCGTTGATCGTCAAGCAACCGCGCCTTGAGCAAACTCATCGCGCGCGCCCGGTTTTTGTGCTGGCTGCGTTCGTCCTGACATTCGACGACGATGCCACTGGGCAGATGCGTGATGCGAATGGCAGAATCCGTCTTGTTGACGTGTTGTCCGCCGGCACCGGATGCACGGAAGGTGTCGGTTTTCAGGTCGGCGTCGCGAATTTCAATATCATCAACCTCATCGGTTTCCGGCAGGATCGCAACGGTCGCGGCGGAGGTGTGGATGCGACCTTGAGACTCGGTAGCCGGAACTCGTTGCACGCGATGCGTCCCGGATTCGAATTTGAGTCGGGAATAGGCGCCTTTGCCTTCGACCCGCGCAACGACTTCCCGGTAGCCGCCGTGTTCACCCGCGCTGGAAGAAAGAATCTCGACGTGCCAGCGCTGGCGTTCGGCGTAACGCAGGTACATGCGCAACAGGTCACCGGCAAAGATTGCTGCTTCGTCGCCACCGATCCCGGCGCGGATTTCAAGATAAAGATTGGCCTCGTCGCGAGGATCGCGCGGCAACAGTTGCAGGCTCAGTTCGGATTCAAGTACGGCATGACGTGCTTGCAGCTCGGTGATTTCATGTTGCGCAAGCTCGCGCATTTCCGGGTCTTTCAGCATCGTTTGTGCGGCGTCGATTGCGGCATCGATCTCATCGTAGCGTTTGAGCGAGGTGACGACCGGTTCGATTTGCGCGAATTCACGATTGAGCTCGCGAAAATGCGCGGGATCCTTGAGCACGTCCGGTTGCGCCAGCAGCAGGGCGATTTCCTGATGGCGTTCGGCCAGCTCGGCAAGTTTCGCGCGAATCGACGGCGTCATGCAGCGTCGTCCGGCGTTTGTGTCTGGGAATCCTTCTTGATGTCGAACAGACGTTGCGCAAGACGCAACATTTCGGCATCACCACGCAACGCCGCGTCGCGCAGATTGACGCTGGGCGCGTGCAGCAGTTTGTTGGTCAGCGTGTGCGCCAGAAATTCGAGCGCTGCTTCAGGGTCGCGTCCGTTTGCCAGCAACTGGCGCGCACGCGCCAGCGTTGCATCGCGTTGCGCTTGCGCATCACGGCGCAATTCGAGCAGGGGATCCTGCAATGCCAGAGCGCGCCGCCAGGCCAGGTAGTGTTCGACTTGCAAGTCGATCACGGCTTCGGCTTCGCGTGCGGCGCTGCGGCGCGAACGCAAATTTTCGTCGATAACCTGGCGCAGGTCGTCGATGGTATAGACAAAGACATCTTCGATTTGGGCAACTTCGGATTCGATGTCCCGTGGTACGGCCAGATCGACCAGAAACATCGGCCGCCGACGGCGTTCGCGGATTACACGTTCGACCAGCTCGCGCGTCACCACCGGCTCGCTGCTGGCCGTTGAACTGATGACAATATCCGCTTCTGCCAGATGTTTCGGCAAATCGGCCAGTGCAATTGCGTAGCCGGAAAATTGACTGGCCAGCGCCTGTGCGTTTTCCAGCGTGCGATTGGCAACGATCAACCGGCGCACCTGCGACTCGGCCAGGTGACGTGCAGCCAATTCGATGGTTTCGCCGGCACCGATCAGCAATACGCAAGCCTGGCTCAAGTCGGCAAACAGGCGCGCGGCCAGACGCACCGCGGTAAACGCGACGGAAACCGAATTGGCGCCAATGCGTGTATCCGTGCGCACGCGCTTGGCAACGGCAAACGTATGTTGCAGCAGCCGCTCCATGGGCCCGTGCAAGCTGCCCACGCCGTGGGCTGCCTGATAGGCATGTTTTACCTGACCGAGAATTTGCGGCTCGCCCAGGATCATTGAATCAAGGCCGGTGGCGACGCAGAACAGGTGCCGCACGGCTGCCGCGTCGTTGTGCATGTAAAGAAATTCCTCCAGACGCCGCTCGCTCAACCCGTGATGATTCAGCAACCAGGTACGTGGCGTGGATTCGGCACCCGCCTCGACTTCGACATACAGTTCGGTGCGATTGCAGGTGGACAGGATCAGGGCTTCGTTCACGCCGGGTTGGCGCGCCAGGTCCGACAATGCGTCCGGCAACGACTCGGGTGTGAACGCAACCTTCTCGCGCAGGTCGAGCGGCGCGGTAAGGTGATTGAGTCCGAATGCAAAAAGTGTCATTGAATGGCGGTCTTGAATGCGTGGATCGGCTAAGCTTCGCCAATGAAAGGCGCATCCGCGTAGTGCAAATTGTGCAGTTCGGGTCTGATCAAGGCAAGCTGAAGACTGCTCGCCAATTCGCAGACGTGCAGTCACCAACGGAAAAGTATACATGAGCTTATTGCATCATCGCATTCAACGCAGCGCGCGAGTGGGCGTCATCGGTGCTGCTGCCGCCGTGTTTGCGCTGCTGGCGGGTTGCAGCACGATGCCGCGCACGTCACATTCCACGGCCGCGGCGCAGCCATTGCAGCGCATGAACCTGCCCACGGCGCAAGCCAAGCACGATCCATTGGCTCTGCAAATTGCCGCCGAGTTTGCCGTGAACAAGGGCGATTTGCCCAGTGCAGCGCGCGATTATGCGCAAGCGGCGCAAATCAGCGACGACCCGGTGATCGCCGGTCGCGCCACCCGCGTGGCGATTGCGGCCAGTCAATGGCCGCAAGCGCGACTGTCGCTGCGCCGCTGGCAGGAATTGAATGCCCAGGATCCGGATTTGTGGCAGGTCCGCGCAATGGTGGCCCTGCACGATGGCAAGACAGACGCGGCTTACGCCGATTTGCTGCGCTTGGCGCATCTGCCCGATGCCGCGGGTTGGCGCTCCATTGCGCAAGCATTGGTGGATGCCCTGGACAAGCAGCAGGCACTTGAAATACTGCACCGAATGGCAACTGCGGAATTCCTCGGCAGCAACGCGCGTACCTGGGTGGCTGTGAGTCAATTGGCATTGCATTTGGGTGATCCGCAACTGGCGCGGACACTGGCAGACGATGCCGTCGAACGATTCGGCGATGCAGATGCCTATACTTGGGCAGCGCAGATCGCCTATCGATCCGGAAACAGCGCGGCAGCGCGCGAGTTGTTTGAAAAAGCACTCAAACACGACCCAAAAAACGAGCAATTGCGTCGCGCCTTCGCTTCATTGCTGGGTCAGTTGGGCGAAAATTTGGCTGCCGCACACGTTCTGGCGCAAGGCCCGCAAGACGACTTGAGTTATGCCACACGCGCCGCCTACGTCGCGCGTGCCGATGACCAACCGGCAATTGCTGCGCTGTACCGCGAGATCAAGGCAATCCCCACGCCGCATTCGGGTGCGCAATTGAATCTGTTGGGAGAGTTGGCTGAGCTCATGCATCGCAGTGCCGAGGCCATCGACTGGTATCGCCGGATTTCCGATGATGACGAACATTGGTTTGGCGCGCAGTTGCGCCGTGCCTTGCTCATGGACGAAAGCGGCAAGCACACGGCGGCGATGGATCTGATTCATTCCCTGCAAGCGCGCAGCGGCGATGATTCGCGTGATGTGGGCAATGCATTCCTGCTCGAAGCCGAGATCCTCGTCAGGCACCAGCAGCGTCAGGAAGCACTCGCGGTTTACGCGCGCGGACTCAAAGTGTCGCCTGATGATTCACGACTGCTTTATGCGCGTGCGCTGCTCAACGAAGACCTGGGCCATATTGATCTGGCCATCGGCGACCTGCGCCAAATGATCAAGCTGGATCCAAACAATGCCGACGCCTTGAACGCGCTTGGCTACACCCTGGCAAACAGCGGCAAAGATGGCGAAGAAGCATTGACCTTGATTGAAAAGGCGCTGGCGCTGAAACCGGGGGAGCCGGCGATCATCGATTCTCTGGGTTGGGCCCAATATCGTCTGGGCAACCTTGATGAGGCGATCAAGCAATTGCGCGTGGCGTACGCAAAGCAGCCGGACGCCGAAATTGCCGCGCATCTGGGCGAAGTCTTGTGGAAATCCGGGCAAAAGCAGGAAGCGAAAAAGATCTGGGCGCAAGGTCGCAAGAAAGATGAAAAAAACAAAGTGCTGCTGGAAACGATCAAGCGATTTGAAACGTGAGCTACCGCTTTTTACTACACACGGTCTTGTTTTTGGTTCTGGTGGGGTTGACCGCGTGCGCGCCGATGCGCGTCCGCCAGAATCCCCAGTCACTGGCCATGCAGACCGCGCGCGAAAGCAGCCTTGGCGCGATGAGTCACTGGAAGCTGACTGCCCACATTGGCGTATCCGATGGTCATGACGGTGGCAGTGGGCAACTGGTGTGGCGTCAGGATGGTGATCGTTTCAGCTTTGTCGTGCACGCTCCCGTAACCGGGCGAACCTGGAAGCTTGCCGGTGACAAGACCCGCGCAGTGCTTGAAGGTGTGGACCCGCAACCGGATTTCGACGGCAATGCGCAGCGACTGCTCAAGCAGCGCCTGGGTTGGGATGTGCCGTTGGACGAGCTGGTCGACTGGGTGCGCGGAATGCGCGCGGCCAATCAGCAAGCCACTCTCGTGTTCGACGCGCGCGATCTGCCTGCAGTGCTCGTTCAAAATGGCTGGAAAGTCGAGTATCGCGCCTGGTTTGCCGAGCACGATCCGCCATTGCCGCGCAAAGTGTTTGCCAGCAAGGGCCAGGCTCACGTACGCATGGTGATTGAAAATTGGTCGCTTGATGACTGATTCGTGGACACAATGGCCAGCACCTGCCAAGTTGAACCTGTTTTTGCACATCGTCGGCCGACGCGCTGACGGCTATCACCAGTTGCAGACGCTGTTTCACTTGATCGACTGGGGCGACAATCTGCGTATCCGCATCCGCGATGATGGGGTCATCCAGCGCGTGGCGGGTTTGGCCGAAATCGCACCGGAGCAGGATTTGGTGATACGCGCCGCGCAAGCCTTGCGCGTGCACGTCGGTGGGACGCTGGGCGCCGATATCGCGGTAGACAAACGTATTCCAGTGGGTGCCGGGCTGGGCGGCGGCAGTTCCGATGCGGCGACCGTGCTGTTGGCGTTGAACGAATTGTGGCGTACGGGAATTGATGACGATGCACTCGCAGCCATCGGCCTGCAACTGGGTGCCGATGTGCCGCTATTCGTGCGTGGACGCACGGCGTGGGCCGAAGGCGTGGGGGAAAAGCTGACTCCAGTGGATCTGCCTGAGTGTGCGTATCTGCTTGCCAATCCCGATGTGCACGTGTCCACGGCCGCATTGTTCCAGGCGCCTGAATTGACACGCAACGCGCCGCGAAAGACAATAGCGGACTTCCTTGGCGGTACTTGCTCAGGCAACGCGTTTGCTCCGGTGGTGCGCGCACGTTTCCCGCAGGTCAAAGCGGCCATGGACTGGCTGGATCGATTTGGTGCGGCACGACTTTCCGGCAGCGGTGGTTGCGCATTTGTCGAGGTCGGTGCTCAGCGGCAAATCGAGGACTTTTGCACTACCAGTCCTGCGGGCGTCACGGTCTACCGGGCGCGTGGCACGAACCGGTCGCTGTTGCACGAAGCGCGCGATAATTTTCGTGCTTGCTCCGAACGGGAAAGCTGAAAAATGCTTGTTTTCGTGAAGGTTGCGGCAGGATGCCCAACCCTTCCCATAAATCCAACTCGGTTTGGTTTGACGGGTTGGCGGAAAAGATCAAGGTAATTTGGCGCAGGATGCGCCAACGCAGCGGCTTTTGCGCTGCGGAAAACGTGGTGCGGCTTTGCCGCGTCCGTTTTCGTGAAGGTTGCGGCAGGATGCCCAACCCTTCACATAAATACTGGGACGTCGCCAAGTTGGTAAGGCACGGGGTTTTGATCCCCGCATTCGCAGGTTCGAGTCCTGCCGTCCCAGCCAGTTTACAATGCGGTCTCGCTTTTCGATGACGGGAGCAAGGTGTGAATTCGGCGAACACATCGAGCTATACGGAAGCTACCTACGCACGGGAAAGCGAAGAACGTGGCTTGCTGGTGTTTACCGGTAGCGCGAACCGCAAGCTGGCACGCGATGTTTGTCACAAGCTGAACGTGCCGCTGGGCAAGGCGCTGGTCAGTCGCTTTTCCGATGGCGAGGTACAGGTCGAAATCGAGGAAAACGTCCGTCGTCAGGATGTGTTCGTCATTCAGTCGACATGTGCGCCGACTGCGGACAATTTCATGGAGTTGCTGGTTCTGGTAGACGCGCTCAAGCGCGCATCGGCAAACAGCGTGACCGCCGTCATTCCGTATTTCGGGTATGCCAGGCAGGATCGCCGACCGCGATCGGCGCGGGTTCCGATCACGGCAAAGGTTGCGGCAACGATGATTGGCGCGGTCGGTACGGATCGCGTGTTGACGGTTGATTTGCATGCGGATCAGATTCAGGCGTTCTTCAACATTCCGGTGGATAACGTCTATTCGTCCCCGGTGTTGTTGGCTGATATCTGGCGTTGTCACGGCGGCAAGGATTTGATTGTAGTCAGTCCGGATGTTGGCGGAGTGGCGCGTGCCCGCGCCCTGGCAAAACGACTGGACGATGCAGATTTGGCGATCATCGACAAGCGCCGTCCGCGCGCGAATGAAGCCACGGTGATGAACATCATTGGTGAGGTGAAGGACAAGACTTGCGTACTGATCGATGACATTGTCGACACGGCAGGCACGTTGTGCGCGGCTGCGGCTGCGTTGAAACAGAATGGCGCCAAACGCGTCGTCGCGTATTGCACGCATCCGGTCTTGTCCGGGCCGGCGTTACGCAATTTGAGTGGTTCGCAGCTCGATGAACTGGTAGTTACCGATACGATCCCGCTGTCCGAAGCAGCGCGGGATTGCGCAATGATCCGTCAATTGAGTGTGGCGGAGTTGCTTGGTGAGACCTTGCGCCGGATTGCATTTGGCGAGTCGGTCAGTTCGCTTTATGTGGATTGAGAGGCCGGGCTGAGGGCAAAGGGCTGAGGTCTGGAAAAGCAAGGGATTTTACGGGTCGGGCTTTGCCGCCCTTGGCCCTGAAAGAATCAACTCTCCTGGTCGCGGGGGAGTGCAATCGTCGCCGCGAGGCGATCAATTTCAACTGAGGCAACAACAATGGCAACGATTCATGAAATTCCGGTACACAGCCGCAAGGACGAGGGGAAGGGTGCGAGCCGCCGCCTGCGTCGTACCGGCCAGGTTCCGGCAATTGTTTATGGTGGCAACCTTGATCCGGTCAACATCCAGATCGAGCACAACACGGTTTGGCTGGCATCGCATAACGAATGGTTTTATTCATCGATTCTGGATTTGAATCTCAACGGCGACACGCAAAAAGTATTGCTGCGCGATTTGCAGCGGCATCCGTTCAAGCCGCAACTGCTGCATCTTGATTTCCAGCGCGTGGACGAGAACAAGGCAATTCGCGTGCGCGTGCCGTTCCACTTCCTCAATCAGGAAAAATCGCCAGCCGGCAAGATTTCCGGAATCTTGATTGCGCATGCGCTGACCGATGTCGAAATTTCGTGTCTGCCAAAGGATTTGCCGGAGTTCATCGCCATCGACCTGATCAACCTGGAAGTTGGCGACAGCATCCATTTGTCCGACCTGAAATTGCCCGAAGGCGTGGAAATCCCCGAATTGCGTCTGGGTCGCGAACACGACGATGCGGTTGTCACCGCGCAGGAAATTCGCCAGGAAGTCGAGCCGACAACCGAAGGTGCGGAAGGCGAAGCCGCCGTGGCTGGGGCTACCGGTGCGGCACCTGCTGCTGGCGCGGCCGCGGCAGCACCTGCGGCAGCCAAGAAAGAAGAAAAGAAATAAGTCTGGCGGTAAACCTCTTCTCGTTTGCGAGAAGAGGTTTTGCCCCTGCGGTCGGTTGCAATGGCTCAATTGCGTCTACTCGTCGGTCTGGGCAATCCCGGCAGCGAACACCTGCGTACCCGGCACAATGCCGGGTTCTGGTTTATTGATGCGTTGGCGCAACGCGAAAACGTGCGCTTCAGCATGGATTCCAGGCTGCATGGCGAAGTCGCGCGCAGCGTGATCGATGGACGTCAGATCTGGCTGTTCAAGCCCGGCACTTTCATGAACAAAAGCGGTATTGGCGTGGCCTGCGCTTTGCGCTATTGGAAAATCGAACCGGAAGAAATGCTGGTTGCCCACGACGATCTGGATTTGCCGGCCGGTGTGGCACGACTCAAATTCGATGGCGGCCACGGAGGTCAGAACGGACTGCGCGATATTTTTGCGCATCTTGGTCACGGAAAATTTCATCGTCTGCGTTTGGGTATCGGCCATCCCGGACACAAGGATCGGGTGACGCCATGGGTTTTGGGTCG
>DASSXQ010000315.1:0-9113 GCA_035703725.1 Rudaea sp. | reverse complement strand
GAATGCGGAATGGGGAATGGAAAATCGTGCAAGCGCGCGATTCGGCACCATGGATTCCCGATTCCCGATTCCCGTTTCCCGATTCGCGCGCATCAGGTTCTTGTTCATGCCGCAATCTCCAGGCGCGAATCGACAATCGAGCGCTTGTTCTGGATGAAGTATTCGAATTCGTTCCAGAAATGTCGCAACATGCCTTGTACCGGCCACGCGGCGGCCTCACCAAACGCGCAGATCGTGTGACCTTCGATTTGCCCGGCCGCCTGCTTGAGCATATGCACGTCGTGCATGCTGGCGTTGCCTTCGATGATGCGTGTGAGCACGCGGTACATCCAGCCGGTCCCTTCGCGACACGGCGTGCACTGACCGCAGGACTCGGCGTAATAAAAACGCGAAATGCGCTGGCACGCACGCACCATGCAGGTGGTTTCGTCCATCACGATGACGGCGCCGGAACCCAGACCCGAGCCGGCTTTTTGCAAGGCGTCGTAATCCATGGTCAGGTCCATCATCGTGTCGCCCGGCAATACCGGCATCGATGAACCACCGGGAATTACCGCCTTGAGTTTGTGCCCGTTGCGCACGCCACCCGCCAGATCCAGCAGATCCTTGAACGGCGTGCCCAGCTTGATTTCGTAATTGCCGGGCTTGTTGATGTGCCCGGAAACCGAAAAGATTTTCGGGCCGCCATTGTTTGGCTTGCCCTGATTCAAAAACCACTCCGCCCCCTTGCGCAGGATGACTGGCACCGAGGCATAGGTTTCAGTGTTGTTGATCGTGGTTGGCTTGCCATACAAACCGAATCCGGCCGGAAACGGTGGCTTGAAGCGCGGCATACCTTTCTTGCCTTCCAGTGACTCCATCAACGCGGTTTCTTCGCCGCAGATATAGGCGCCGGCGCCGAGCGCATTGTGGATATCGACATTGATGCCGCTGCCCAGAATGTTCTGGCCGAGCAAGCCGGCCGCGTACGCATCCTTCAATGCCTGCTCGCAATGCTCGAACGGCTCGTGATGAAACTCGCCACGCAGGTAGTTGTAGGCAACACTCGAACCCGTCGCATAACACGCGATGGCCATGCCTTCCAGCATTGCATGCGGGTTGTAGCGCAAGATGTCGCGGTCCTTGCACGTGCCCGGTTCGGATTCGTCGGAATTGCACAGGATGTATTTCTGCGCATCGCTCTTGGGCATGAAGCTCCACTTCAAACCGGTTGGAAAGCCCGCCCCCCCGCGACCGCGCAACGCACTTTTTTTCAGCTCATCGATGATCGTTGCCGGATCGGGCTTGTCGGCCAGGACCTTCTTCCACGCTTCGTAACCGCCGCTGCGGACATAGCTGTCCAGCGACCATGGCTGATCGAAGTGCAAGGTCGTCAAGACGGCCTGATGTTCTTGGGGTGCGGGTCCGAATGACATAAGGATCAGGGCTGAGTGCTGAGGGCTGAGGGCTGCAAGATATCGCCTACTTCAATTTGTCCAGAATTTGATCGACTTTTTCTGGCGTCAGATGTTCGTGATAATGGCCGTTGACGACCATCATTGGCGCACCGCAACAGGCGGCGAGGCATTCCTCTTCGCGCTTGAGATAAACCCGGCCATCAGCGGTGCTGTCGCCAAGCTTGATGCCGAGCTTGTTCTCGCAATGGCGCACGATATCTTCGGCGCCGTTCAGCCAACACGAAATATTCGTGCAGATGGCGACGTTGTTACGACCCACCGGTTTTGTTTCCAGCATTGAGTAGAACGTCGCCACCTCGTAAGCCCAGATTGCCGGAACTTCGAGATACTTCGCCACTGCCGCAATCAAGGCGTCGGTCAGATAGCCGCCGTTTTGTTCCTGCGCCGCCGTCAACCCCTGAATCAACGCCGAGCGTTTGCGCTCCGGCGGAAACTTGGCGACCCAGTGATCGATGTGCGCGCGCGTCTGCGCACCGAGCTCGACCAGCGGATCAACATGCTTGACCTCATTGTAATGTCCGGTAGCTTTCATTGGATAGCCGGGATTCTGAATGGGAGACTGGGGATTCGGAAAAAACACGGCTTGAAAAACTTGCCGGGCGTGGCAAATCGAGCGGGGCTTCGCACTTTTACGAATCCCGAATCCCGAATCCCGAATACCGTAATCATCGATCCACCTCCCCGAACACCACATCGTAGGTGCCGATCATTGCCACCACGTCGGCCAGCATGTGGCCACGCACGATTTCATCCATGGATGCGAGATGCGCGAAACTCGGCGCGCGCAGCTTGACCCGGAATGGCTTGTTGGCACCATCGGAAATCATGTAGCAACCAAACTCCCCCTTGGGCGCTTCAACCGCGCAATAGGTTTCGCCTTCCGGTACGCAATAGCCTTCCGTGAACAGCTTGAACCAGTGGATCAGCGCTTCCATGCTTTCCTTCATTTCTTCACGGTGCGGCGGAATCACCTTGTAATTTTCGACCATCACCGGACCAGGATTCGCGCGCAACCACTCCACGCATTGCTTGACGATGCGGTTGGATTGGCGCATCTCTTCCACACGCACAAGATAACGGTCGTAACAATCGCCCTTGACCCCGACCGGAATGTCGAAATCCATCATGTCGTACATCGCATAGGGTTGCTTCTTGCGCAAATCCCATTCAATGCCCGACCCGCGCAGCATGGGCCCGCTCATGCCCCACGCCAGGGCCTGCTCCGGCGATACGACGCCGATGCCGACGGTACGCTGTTTCCAGATGCGATTGTCGGTCAGCAAGGTTTCGTATTCATCCACGCGATGCGGGAAGTCATTGGTGAACGCGTCGAGAAAATCCAGCATCGAACCTTCGCGCCAACTGTTGCGGCGTTGAAGGTCGTTGCCTTTTTGCCAACGCGACTGCTTGTACTGCGGCATTTGCGCCGGCAAATCGCGATACACACCGCCGGGACGATAGTACGTGGCATGCATGCGCGCACCCGACACGGCCTCGTAGCAATCCATCAATTCCTCACGCTCGCGGAACGCGTAGAGAAATACTGCCATCGCCCCCAGATCCAGCGCGTTGGAACCAATCCACATCAAGTGATTGAGAATGCGCGTGATCTCGTCGAACATCGTGCGGATATATTGCGCACGCACTGGTATTTCCAAACCGAGCAACTTCTCGATCGCACGCACGTAGGCGTGCTCGTTGCACATCATCGACACGTAATCGAGTCGATCCATGTAACCGATTGACTGGTTGTAGGGCTTGGACTCGGCCAGTTTCTCGGTTCCGCGATGCAACAGGCCCACGTGTGGATCGGCACGCACCACGGTTTCGCCGTCCATTTCCAGCACCAGTCGCAGTACGCCATGCGCGGCGGGATGCTGCGGACCGAAGTTGATCGTGTAATTCTTGATTTCCTGCATGACTATTTCACCGTCGCATCAGCCGCTGCTTCGGCGCGAGCCTGAGCCAGACTGGAATCGTGACGAATCGTGCGCGGCACCAGCACACGCGGCTGCACACTGGTCACCGGCTCGTAAATCACACGGCCTGCCTTTTCGTCGTAACGCACTTCCACGTTGCCGATCAGCGGAAAGTCCTTGCGGAATGGATGGCCGACAAATCCATAATCGGTGAGGATGCGACGCAAATCCGGATGACCCTCGAAGACGATGCCGAACAGGTCAAATGCCTCGCGTTCAAACCAGTTCGCGCTGGCCCACAAACGCGTCAGCGACGGCACCACGGGTAGCGCATCGTCCTGCGCATGACAATGCATGCAAACGCGCCGGTTGTGTTTGATCGACAGCAATTGCGCGGTGACCACGAAGCGCTTGTGGCCCGCCGCGACCTGTGGACGTCGCGACCAATCGAAGCGTCCCGGACCGTCACCTTCCACGCCGCGCGAGAAACCTGTCGCGGTAGCGCCTTGCGTTTCCCACTCGACCTGACCGTAGCTCAGGAAATCCACACCGCTGACATCCATCAACTGTTCAAAGTGGAATTCATCGGCATCGCGCAATTCCCTGGCCACCGCCAACCAGTTTTCCGGGAGCACGTCGATCCGGATTTCGTCGCGCCATGCCGCAACCGCAATGATCTTCTCGCCAAGGCGGGCACCAATGCGGTTGACCAGCGTGTCTGCAGAATCGCTCATGCTTTTTTCCGCTTCGAGATCGACTCGGTGCGCCGAATCTTCTTCTGCAACTGCAAAATTCCGTAAATCAGCGCTTCGGCCGTCGGCGGGCAGCCGGGCACGTACACATCCACCGGTACGATGCGATCGCAACCGCGCACCACCGCATAGGAATAGTGATAGTAGCCCCCGCCGTTGGCGCACGAGCCCATCGAGATGACCCATTTCGGATTGGGCATCTGGTCGTAAACGCGACGCAACGCCGGCGCCATCTTGTTGACCAAAGTACCGGCAACGATCATCACGTCGGATTGTCGCGGACTCGGGCGGAATACGACGCCATAGCGGTCAAGATCAAAGCGCGCCGCGCCGGCATGCATCATTTCTACCGCGCAACACGCCAGACCAAACGTCATTGGCCACATCGAACCGGTCCGCGCCCAATTGATCAGACTGTCCAGTGAAGCCGTGGCAAAACCACGCTCAAGCAGCGGGTTGTCTCCACCCGGGCGCAGGATGTCATCAACCGGACCGATCGGTATCGGGTTGTGCATCAGGCTTTTGGTGACCGTGGTTTCCGTACTGATTTTGTCGTTCATTCCCATTCCAGCGCGCCCGGCAGGGATGCCATTGAAATACCTTCGTCACGCGCAGCGCGACGCAACACGTTCCCCTCTCCCGCTTGCGGAAGAGGGCAAAGGGTGAGGGAAAGGGCGCGCGTCGCGCCAATTGAATTTTTGTTCATTCCCATTCCAGCGCGCCCTTCTTCCAGCAATACACAAACCCCAACACGAGCAACATCAGGAAGGTGAACATTTCCAGCAGCGCCACAATCCCGATCTGTTTGAACACTACCGCCCACGGAAACAGGAATGCGATTTCGAGATCGAAAATGATGAACAAGATGGCAATCAGGTAATAGCGCACATCGAACTTCATGCGCGCATCCTCGAATGCTTCGAAGCCGCATTCGTAGGCATCTGCCTTCTCGGCATTCTTGCTGCGTGGCCCAAGAATGGCGCCGATGGCGAGCAACGCCATGCCGATTCCCCCGGCGACAATCAAAAACAGCAGAATCGGCAGATATCCGGCCAGCACGTGGGTGATTCCTCTCAGAACGGTAACGGCAACAGCACAAGCAGGGAATTTTCGCACGCTGGCCGGTGTTCGTGCAATGCGACGGCCGGCATCACACAGAGCAAATCACTCGCTGCGCGACCGCGCTCTGCGCAAACAGCGAATCCAGCGACGTCTTGAATTCCTCCAATCCATGCGCCTTCTGAAATGTGGGACAGCCCGCCTATTCGGTCGGCACCCCTGCATCACCGCAGCCGGATACCAACAAGAACGGCGTTCGACGATCGCACAAAAATGGGCAAGCGTGAACACTTCTCCGCCGCCACGGATTATGTCCAGGTTTGCCGCATCGAGATCTTCCGCATCTGCCATTTGCAGCGCATTTGACACGCGCGGCGCCATTCGCGCGACATGGCCCGCCGCGCACCACCTCTTGGAGCGTCAGCGCCCGCAACGTTTCGTCTTCGAAGACAAAGGACAAGCGACTGGCCATCATCCTTGTCTTGCGCGGCCGGACGCTTGCGGCTACGCGTGTTCGTGGACTTGCTTGTTTGAAGTCGAAATGGGTGAGCAAACGGGCTCGATGCCGCGTGTCGGCAAAGAAAAAGGCCCGCGATGAGCGAGCCTGGAAATTACGTGCGGCGATTTTTGTGGTGCCCAAGGGGGGACTCGAACCCCCACAGCTATTCACTGCTACCACCTCAAGGTAGTGCGTCTACCAATTCCGCCACCTGGGCTTGTTGTGCTCTTTCAGTCAGTGTTTTTTCGGTGTTTCCGGTTGCGCGGGTTTATCGGACTTTTCCGTACTTTTTGCGGGCTCTTTCACGGCAGCCGGAATTGGCGCAGGCTTGTCGGATCCGCTCGCTGCGGCCGCAGGCGCTGCCGGCACATCGCTTTTCGCCGGCGCTGCCGGCACGGCGACGTTGCCCGGCGTCACGGACGTTTTGGCGGGCTCGGAAGTACCAACGCCACTCATCAGACCCAGATCCGCCTGTTGCGGCCGGTTGCTGGGATGCAGATAAATACCCATCGCAATACTGAGCAGGAAAAACAACGCGGCCAGAACGGCCGTACCGCGCGACAGAAAGGTTGATGCGCCGCGCGCACCGAACACGGTCGCCGAAGCGCCGCCGCCGAAACCGGACCCGGCCTGCGCGCCCGAGCCACGCTGCAAAAGAATGAGAATGCACATCGCAATGGCGATGAGCACGTAAAAAATATTGAACAACGTCAGTACCATGGCTGAATCCGTCTGCTAACTTGTTGCTGAAAACATCCACCGTGGAATTTTCAGTCGTTACGCGCGGGATGACCCGCAAATTTCGCTGCGCAAATCAATCAACGAGCCACTCGCTTGAAATGCATCGGCGCATTGCCAGCGCCAGGACGATTCAATTCCCGGCCGGGCTTCACGCTCCGGCACAGATTGCGAGAAAATCCGTTGCTTTCAGCGACGCGCCACCAATCAGACCACCATCGATATCCGTCTGGGCGAACAGCGCGGCCGCATTATCCGGCTTGACACTCCCGCCGTACAGTATCTGCAGCGAGCCGGCGATTGTAGCATCCTCGGCGCTGATTTTTCCACGGATAAACGCATGTACGGCCTGGGCCTGAACCGGACTCGCAGTGCGCCCGCTGCCAATGGCCCAAACCGGCTCGTAGGCAACGATGGCGGCATCCAGACTGGCAATCCCGCTCCGCGCCAGTACCGCATCCAATTGCGCCGCAAGCACCGCTTCGGTCTGCCCGGATTCGCGTTGCTCCAGGGTTTCGCCAATGCACAGCACCGGGACCAGCCCCGCAGCCTGTGCCTGGGCGAATTTTTCCGCAACCGTCTCGCTGGACTCGCCATGATATTGGCGTCGCTCGGAATGGCCGACCAGTACGTGCGTGGCACCAACGTCCTTGAGCATCGTCGCCGCCACCTCGCCGGTGTATGCGCCGGACGCGTGCTCGCTGACATTCTGCGCTCCAAACCTGATCGCCGATGTACGGTAGCGATCAATCAATTCCGGCAAATACGGAAATGGCGGGAACACGACCACGTCGCAGTTGGGCTTTGGCGCGGCTACCAAGGCATCCAGCAACCCATGCGCCATCACGCGCGAGGCGTTCATCTTCCAGTTTCCGGCAACGAGTTTGGGGCGCATGAGGGTCGAGGGTTGAGGGTTGAGGCCCGAGGGCTGCGAGGATAGCGGCGCAGGGTAACGCATGCAACGCGCTAGAATTGATGGCAAATCCTCCCGGGCTGTCCACTCATGTCATCGCCATTACCCTCACACTCATGTGCGCTCGTCACCGGCGCATCCTCCGGCATCGGTACCGCATTTGCACGCGAACTTGCGGCACGTGGCACCGCGCTGGTTCTGACTGCACGCCGCGGTGATCGGCTCGATGCACTGGCTGCGCAGTTGCAGTCGCAACACAAAATCGACGTGCAATGCATTGTTGCTGACCTGGCCAATCCGGGCGCACCGGCGCAAATCGCTGCCGAATTGAAACGACGCAAAATCATCATCGACATCCTGGTGAACAATGCCGGTTATGGTGTTCCAGGACATTTCCTCACGCCGACATGGCAAACGCACGCGGATTTCATCCAGGTGCTGATCACTTCCCCGTGCGAACTGATCTACCGATTGCTGCCGGACATGCGCGAACGCGGTTACGGCCGCATCATGAACATCGCCTCGCTGGCAGGTCACCTGCCCGGCTCGGCCGGACACACGATGTACGCGGCAGCCAAGGTGTTCGCGATCCGGTTTTCGCAGTCGCTGGCGCTGGAAAACGCGCAGCGCGGCGTGAACGTGTGTGCCGTGTGCCCGGGTTTCACGTATTCCGAATTCCATGAAGTCACGGGAACGCGGGCGCTGGTCTCGAAGATGCCGAAGTGGATGTGGATGCACGCTGCGGATGTCGCACGCATTGGCATCGATGCGACGGAGCGCGGCGAAATCGTCTGCGTAACCGGACGCGTCAATCGAACCATCAAAACGCTGATGAAACTGATGCCGGACGCAATGGCGTTGCGCAGCATGCGCAAACGGTCGAAGAAGTTCCGCGCGCAGGAATGAAGGGCCGGGAATCCGGAGCAGCGAATCGGCAATCGCAAAAGAAGAATGTCCTGCCTTGCCGGGCTTCCCGTCTCCCCGCGCCTAGATCAGCTTGATCTCGCGCAAGCGCTGCTGCAGGTACTCGTGCGCGGTAATCGATGTGTCGTAGCGGCTCGGATTTTCCGCGCTGACGCATTGCGGCAGTGGATCGAGCACCACATCCGGATTCGGATGCAGGAAAAACGGTACCGAGTAGCGCGGCTGGCGCGCTTGTTCGCCGGGCGGATTGACGACACGATGGGTCGTTGACGGATACACGTGATTGGTCAGACGCTGCAGCATGTCGCCAATATTGACCACAATGGTGTCGGCATCGGCAGTGAAGGGTACCCATTGCCCGCTGTGCGATTTGACTTCCAGCCCGGCAGCGCTGGCGCCGACCAGCAAGGTGATGAAATTGATGTCCTCGTGTGCACCGGCACGTACGTTGGGAATATTTTCGCTGGTGATTGGCGGATAGTGGATCGGGCGCAATATCGAATTGCCGAAGTTGGTCTTGTCGTCGAAAAAACCTTCCGGAAGTTGGATATGCAACGCGAGCGCGCGCAGCACGCGCGAGCCCAATGCATCCAGCGCCCGGTACAGGGCCAATCCATTGGCACGAAATTCCGGCACTTCTTCAGGCCAGACATTCGGCGCCATCAGCGCGGAAAATTGCGAATCGGGCGGCAATTCGCGACCGATGTGCCAGAACTCTTTCAGATCCGAATATTTCGAGTCCTTCGCGGTCTCGACTCCGAACGGCGTATAGCCGCGCGCGCCGCCGGTTCCCTTGAGGTGATACTTCATCTTCACGTCAGTGGGTAGCGCGAAGAATCCTACGAAGGCGTC
>DASSXQ010000268.1:0-25650 GCA_035703725.1 Rudaea sp. | reverse complement strand
AAACATCCGCGATTGCTGACTTGCTACCGAAATCCATTGCGGCTTGCCCGATCTTGATCGGCAGGTCCACCCTGCGCGCAGCGTGGGCGGGCGCCCATACTGCGCCCGCCCATTGTCGCGGCTCAGAACCGGTATTCAGCGCTCATGGACACCATGTCCGTGCTCAAATTCACGTTACTCTTCTTGGCATCGTAATAGTCATAATTGACGCCAACACTCCAGTTGCTGGAAAAGTCGTAGCCGACTCCCACGCCACCGTAGAAGTCTGTCTTGCTGACGCTCTTGCGCAACGGATTGGTGTTGTTGCTCAGGCCGTGTCCGCGCCAGCCGTATACACCGGTGCGCGCACTCACATACCAGTTGGGTGACATGTTGAAATGGCCGTTTACGCCAGCGGTCCAGCCGCGTAGCTCTGAGCGCTCGCGCGCCAGCACTGGGTCGCTGGTAAAGATATTTTTGACCTCGATGTTGCCCAAATCGTTGTACCCGGCTTCAACACCCAATGCCACCGAGGGACTCAGCGCCCAACGATAACCGGTGCCAAAGGCATAACCGGTGTCGCTATCGTCATAGGGCCCCTTGTCGATGGATGTGCGGCCAACATTGCCATTGATGAACCAACCCGCGTTGTCGCTGCGGTCCTGGGCAAAAGCAGATGTGGCAGCAACCATTCCGGCGGCGGCCACGGCAAGGGCAATCAGACGTTTGTTCATGAATCTTCTCCATTTTTATCAGGGCTCGACTCGCACAAGCGAGACGCAAATGCATCACGATCCAAAAAGAACGCGATCCCGCCAAAGATGGTGGTTGCGTGAAGCAATGCCAGTACTTGGTGGTTTAGTATTTATCCGGGCTTCAGTAACCTGACTCAAAAACACGTCCACGCCACGTGCCTGCCGGGTCATCGGCAAAGAGCCCGTGCCATCGCCTTGCGGATGTGGCAAGGTTTGCAGACACGATCATCACATGAGGAATCCTCCAGACATGAAGACCATCGTCGTGAAGTCGGCGTGCGGTGCGCTCGCCTGCCTGCTGTCCGTTGCGGCATTGGCCGCGCCGGCGCCGGCTGCTGACACCTCCGGGGTAACGACCGACATGATTCAAACCGGTTCGGACATTCCCGCGGATTGGAAACCGGCGCGCGGAAACTTCGACTACTCCCAGCGCGAAGTCATGATTCGGATGCGCGACGGGGTGAAGCTGCATACGGTGATCATGATTCCCAAGGGCGCGCACGATTTGCCGATCTTGCTCGAACGCACACCTTACGATGCCAGCGGCTTCGTATCCGGCAACAGTCCGCACATGGCGGATGCGGTGTGGTCTGGCGACACCGACTGGGCCGATGGCAGCTACATCCTCGTCTGGCAGGACGTCCGTGGAAAATACGGATCCAAAGGCAAGTACGTCATGACGCGCCCGTCGCGAGGCCCGCTCAATCCCACCAAGACCGATGACACCACCGATGCCTGGGACACCATCGACTGGTTGGTCAGGAATTTGCCGCAATCCAACGGCAAGGTCGGCATGATCGGCTCGTCCTACGACGGCTGGGCCGTAGTCATGGCCCTGCTCGACCCGCATCCCGCGCTGAAAGTGGCGGCACCGGAAAGTCCGATGATCGACGGTTGGATGGGTGATGACTGGTATCACTATGGGGCCTTGCGTCAGGTAAACCTCGACTACTTTACGAATCAGACGACGAAGCAGGGCAAAGGCAAGGCCGTACCGCGCGCGAATTACGACGACTACAGCAATTATCTGCAAGCAGGCTCTGCCGGTGCCTACGCCGAGGCCAATGGTTTCAAGCAGCTTCCCTGGTGGAATCGATTCGCGGCGCATCCGGCTTACGACGTCTTCTGGCAATTGCAGGCGCTCGACCGGCAGGTTGTCGCGCATCCGGCCGATGTGCCAACGATGTGGCTGCAGGGTCTGTGGGATCAGGAAGACATCTATGGCGCCGTGCATGCCTGGGAAGCACTCAAGTCGGCCGGACACGGGGCCAATAACCATCTCGTGATCGGCCCGTGGTGGCACAGCCAGATCAACCGTGCGGGTTGGAACACGGGACCGCTCAAATGGCCGGGCAATACCACGGCCCAGTTTCGACAAACTGTCATGATCCCCTGGTTCAACCATTACCTGCGCGGTACCGCGCTGAAAAAGCCACTGCCCGAGGCGATGATCTACAGCCCGGTGCAAAAACAGTGGGACAGTTTCTCGGCGTGGAAAGTGGCCAGCCAGCAGACACTCACGCCACTCTACCTGCAGGCAAACCTGGGCCTTGGTTTCGCGCTGCCTACCGGCGGTAACGACAGCTATGTGTCCGATCCGGCCAAACCGGTGCCGTATCTACCGCGCCCCATTCCCGCGAACAACACGGACGCCTGGCGCACCTGGCTGGTGCACGACCAACGTTTCGTCAGCAGTCGACCCGATGTGCTGTCCTACACCACGCCGGTGCTGACCAAAACCGTAAGCATTCAGGGCGCGCCAATCGCCGACATTTTCGCCCGCACCACGGGCGCTGACGGCGACTTCGTGGTCAAGCTGATCGATGTGTATCCGGGCACCTGGCCTGACGATCCCGAGATGGGTGGCTACGAACTGCCGGTTGCGCTCGACATCTTTCGCGGACGCTATCGCAACAGCTTCTCCGATCCTGCGCCAATACCGGCGAATCAGGTTCAGGAATACAAGTTTCGCCTGCCCACCGTGAACTACGAATTCAAGCCGGGCCATCGCATCATGGTGCAAATCCAGTCCACGCTGATCCCGCTTTACGACCGCAACCCGCAAACTTGGGTGCCGAACATCATCTTCGCCAAACCGGCGGACTATCAGAAGGCTACGGTGACGATCGAACATGGCCCGGATGGACACAGTTCTGTGTTGCTGCCAGTCGTGGCAAGTGAGACCGCGAGCAACTAATCCGGACCCCGGACCGGTGACGTTTGACCATGCAGCGACCAAGCATGGCGGCATGCAACTGATTCAATGATGCGCTTGCGCCAGACCGGCCACGCCTGATTCGTTCCACAGGAGTCTGGGCGACAGAAAGTTTCGAGGCGAAAATACAGTTGCGTGAGGACATGTTACAGGGTGGGCAAGATTCATCTGCCCGCTGGGGCGAGTGTTTGGCATCCGCGTGGGCACGCTGCGCTTTGCCCACCCTGGCCATTCTGCACTCCATGAGTGTAATCCGCGGATAACCACGGAGGCAGGTCCTTTTCGCCGGCCTGCGGCTGGCCTTGTTGTCTACCGGCTGTCGCTGACGACATTGTGTCGATGTCCATCTCGATCCGTGAGACGGCTTCGCCCGAGGATGGCCGGATGGGTCAAACGCACGGCACAGCACACGAACAGCGCAAGCCAAGTCCTTGAATCAATTGGATGGTTTCTTATTCTCCAAAATTGACTAATAATAGTGACATGCAACTGTCCGACAAACAACGTGCGATTCTGGATTTCATCCGCGAGCGGCTGGATCGGGATGGGTATCCGCCCAGCCAGCTCGAGATTGCGGCGGCGTTCGGCTTCAAGCAGAACGTCACGGCCAATTACCATTTGCGCGCACTCGAAGCGGCCGGTGCCATCGTGCGTACGCCGGGCATGGCGCGCAGTATTCAACTGATCGGCCGTCGTCGCGCCACGCGTCCGGATCAACTCATGCTGCCCGTGCTCGGCCGCGTTGCCGCCGGTTCGCCGATCGGCGCCGCTGCCGAGCTGGATTCCGATCAACGCGTCGCGCTGGATCGCACGTTGTTTTCGCCAACGCCGGATTACCTGCTGCGGGTGCAAGGCGATTCGATGCGCGAGGACGGCATTCTGGATGGCGATCTGGTCGCGGTGCAGCGCAGCGTCGATGCGCGCAACGGCCAGATCGTGATCGCGCGCATCGACGACGAAATCACGATCAAGCGATTGCAGCGGACGAAACAGCGCATCCGTTTGCTGCCGCGCAATCCGGACTTTGCGCCGATCGAGGTGCCGGCCGATGCCGACTTCGCCATCGAAGGCTTGTATTGCGGTTTGGTCAGGAGCGGCGCATGAGCGCGCTGCGATCGCTCGATCAACTGCTGGCCGAACGCACGATCTGGCGCGGCCAGCCTATGCACGTACCGACGCAAACCGGTTACGCGACCGGTCTGGATGCCCTCGATCGGGTGTTGCCGCACGGCGGCTGGCCGCCATCGGCGTTGTCGGAAATCCTCATTCCTGCCGATGGTGTGGGCGAGTTGACCTTGCTGTGGCCTGTGCTTGCGCATCTGACCAGTCAAGGCGGGCGCGTGGCCATCGTCGCGCCGCCGTATATTGCGTATGCGCCGGCCTGGCATGCAGCCGGAGTCATGTTGTCTGCGCTGGATGTGATCCGTTGCGATGCGAAGCAGGCATTCTGGGCGGCCGAGCAATGTCTGCGCTCGGGTGCCTGCGCGGCTGTGCTGTGCTGGCCGTGGCATGCCGATGATCGCAAGTTGCGGCGTTTGCAGGTTGCGGCCGAAACCGGGCAGACCCTGGGTTTTGCGTTCCGTCCGTACACGGCAGCTGCCAATCCGTCGCCGGCTGCGTTGCGCATTGTCGTGGATGCAGCACCCAGGCAACTGCGCGTGCTCAAGTGTCGCGGCGCGATGGCACCGCCGCAGCCTGTTTTCTTATCTCGCGCACAAAATCAAGAGCGCCCCCTTCAGTCCTGGCGGACAGCTTCCCCCGCTGCGCAGGAGAAGCGAAACAACGTCTCATGCGTTTTGTAATTCAACGATAGAACAATGCGCTGGCTTGGCCGCATCAATCATCGATAAATCGTACCGAATCAAGAATGCGAATTTCTTATGCGCTGGGCTTGTTTGCTGCTGCCACACTTGGCGATCGATGGCGTTCTTCGTCGTCATCCATCGCCTGATGCCACGCTGGTACTGGTCACCGGCCCGGCGCACCGGCGCGTGCTGCATGCGCTCAACGACAAGGCACGCGCCGCCGGTTTGCGCGCCGGCATGTCATTGGCCGCGGCGCAGGCGCTGACGCCGCATTTTGCGTGCATCGAATACGATGCCGAAGCGGTCGTGCGCCATCGTCAGTTGCTGGCCAGTTGGGCGTACCGTTTCAGCTCGCAGGTCAGCACCGATCTGTCTGATGCAATCGGGCCGGATTCAATCGGCCCTGATGCAATCGTTCTCGAAGTCGGTCAAAGCCTGAATCTGTTCGGGCCATGGCCGCGCTTCGAGGCACGTCTGCGCGAGGAACTGACCGCGCTTGGCTTCCGCCATCGCATCGTGGCCGCACCCAATCCGCAGGCGGCGCGGGTGCTGGCCAATGCGCACGACGGTCTGGCTGTGGACGACAATCGGTTGGACACCGCACTCGGCAATCTGCCGGTTGAATGTGCCGGACTCGATGCCGATATCGCCACGGCGCTGGTACGCATGGGCCTGCGTCGATTGCGTCAGGTTTTTGCGCTGCCACGCGAAACGCTCACACGGCGCTTCCCGCCGACACTGCTCCCGCATCTGGATGTGTTGCGCGGCCGGCAAGTACAACCGCTCGATACGTATCGCCCACCGGACAAATTCGATACGCGCATCGAGTTCGATCACGAAATCGAATCGAGCACGGCGCTGCTGTTTCCGTTGCGCCGACTGACGGCGGACCTGGCAGCCTTTCTTGCCGGTCGCGATGGTGGTGTGCAGCGCTTCGTGTTGCGCCTGGAACACGAATCCGATGCCTGCACTGAAGTTCCTGTCGGTCTGCTCGCGCCCGAGCGCGCGGCGGCGATGCTGTTCGAGTTGGCGCGTGGTCGACTGGAACAAGCCAGCATTGCCGCGCCCGTCGTCGGCTTGCGTTTGGTCGCACGCGAACTGCCATCATTCGTACCGGTGGGTCGCGATCTGTTCGATGCGCGCCCGCAACAAGCCGTGCCGTGGGAGCAATTGCGCGAACGCCTGCGCGCGCGGCTCGGCGATGACGCGGCAACGGGTTTGTCGCTGCAAGCCGATCACCGACCCGAACGCGCGTGGCGAAACGACGCCGCGCCACGTAAAGCCGCGACTCTTGCCGCAGGCCCGCGCCCAGGCTGGTTGTTGCAGCGGCCGATTCCGTGGCGCGGCTCGCCACCACGGATTCTGGCCGGTCCGGAACGCGTCGAAACCGGCTGGTGGGATGGTGGTGATGTGCGCCGCGATTACTACGTGGTCGAATCGGCATCCGGCCAACGCGCCTGGGTGTATTGCGCGTGTGGTGAAGTCGGCCCGTACATGCTGCACGGGTGGTTTGCGTGAATGCCTACGCCGAACTGCATTGCCTGTCCGCCTTCAGTTTCCAGCGCGGCGCATCGTCGGCGCGCGAATTGTTCGCACGCGCCAAGGCCATGGGCTACAGCGCGCTGGCGATCACCGACGAATGCACGTTGGCCGGCATCGTGCGTGCGTGGGAAGCCGCGCGCGAAACCGGCATCGCTCTGATTGTCGGCAGCGAGGTGCGTCTAACCGATGGGTTGAAACTGGTACTGCTGGTTACCAATCAGGATACCTACAGCGCACTGTGCCATCTGATCACCGTCGCCCGCCGTGCCGCGCCGAAGGGCGAATACAAATTGAGCCGCGAACAACTTGTCGATCTGCCGCCGGGCTTGCTCGCGCTGTGGATTCCCGCTTCAACCGATGCGGTAGCCGATGGACAATGGCTGCGTTCAATATTTCCCGATCGTTGCTGGCTTGCGATCGAACTGCATCGCGGGCCGGACGATGCAATTCGTCTGCGCGATCTGTGTCGGCTGGCCGAGCATGTCGGCATGCCCGCCGTGGCTGCAGGCGATGTACACATGCACGTGCGTCGGCGGCGCGCGTTGCAAGATACATTGACCGCAATCCGGCATCACACCACCGTCGCCGAAGCCGGTGCGCATCTGTTCGCGAATGGCGAGCGGCATCTGCGTACGCGCGCTGCTTTATCGGCAATCTATCCGCCTGAACTGCTGGCCGAGTCGATACGCATCGCGCAACGCTGCACGTTTGCGCTGGAGTCGTTGCGTTACACCTATCCGCGCGAACTCGTACCCGATGACCATACGCCGACGACCTGGCTGCGCGAACTCGCCGAGACCGGCGCACGCTGGCGCTGGCCCGATGGCGTGCCGGAACGTGCGCGTGCGTTGATCGAGCACGAGTTGGCGCTGATTGCCGAACTGGGCTACGAATCGTATTTCCTGACCGTGCACGACATCGTGCGCTTTGCGCGCAGTCGCGGCATCCTGTGCCAGGGCCGCGGCTCGGCGGCCAACTCGGCGGTGTGTTTTGCGTTGGGTGTAACCGAAATCGATCCGGCACGCATGAACATGTTGTTCGAGCGATTCCTCTCGCGCGAACGCAACGAGCCACCGGACATCGATATTGATTTCGAACACGAACGCCGCGAGGAAGTCCTGCAATACGTGTTTGATCGCTACGGTCGCGAACGTGCCGCACTCACCGCCGTGGCCTCCTGTTATCGCGGTCGCAGTGCAATCCGCGATGTGGCCAAGGCGCTGGGCTTGCCGCCGGATCAAGTCAACGCGCTGGCGAGCACGATGGATCGTTGGAGTGCGGACGCGCCCATGCCGGACTATCTGCGCGAACGCGGTTTCGATCCGGACTCGGCAGTGATGCGCCGCGTGGTTCGTCTGACCAACGAGTTGATCGATTTTCCGCGCCATCTCTCGCAACATCCAGGCGGTTTCGTGATCAGCGAATATCCGCTGCACACACTGGTGCCAGTCGAGAATGCGGCAATGGCAGACCGCACTGTCATCCAGTGGGACAAGGACGATCTGGATGCACTGGGTTTGCTCAAGGTCGATTGTCTGGCGCTGGGCATGCTCACCGCGATTCGCAAGACGCTCGACACCTTGCGCAGAAGCGGACGTCGCGATCTGAGCGTTGCGACGATCCCCGCCGACGACGCGGCGACCTACGAAATGATCGGCCGCGCCGATACGGTCGGCGTGTTCCAGATTGAATCGCGTGCGCAAATGGCGATGTTGCCGCGTTTGAAACCGCGCACCTTCTACGACCTCGTCATCGAAGTCGCGATCGTGCGGCCTGGACCGATTCAGGGCGACATGGTGCATCCCTACCTGCGTCGGCGCAAAGGCCTTGAACCGATTGATTACCCGCCGGATTTGAAAGACGTGTTCGAGCGCACGCTGGGCGTGCCGTTGTTCCAGGAACAAGTCATGCGCATCGCGATGCAGGCCGCGGGCTACTCGCCCGGCGAGGCCGACGAGTTGCGCCGCTCGATGGCCGCGTGGAAACGTCGTGGTGGTCTTGAACCACACCGCGAACGTCTGATCGACGGCATGCTGGCTCGTGGCTATCCGCAAGCATTCGCCGACAAGTTGTTCGAGCAGATCAAGGGTTTCGGCAGTTACGGTTTTCCGGAATCCCACGCTGCCAGTTTCGCGCTGCTGACCTATGCCAGTTGCTGGCTCAAATGTCACGAACCGGCGGCGTTTGCCTGCGCCGTCATCAACTCCATGCCGATGGGGTTCTACACGCCGGACCAGATTTTGCAAGATGCGCGACGGCATGGCATTGGTGTGCGACCTGTCGATGTGCGCCACAGTGATTGGGATTGCACGCTCGAATTCGCGCACGGCGACATCACAACGCAACCGGCGATACGTCTGGGTTTGTGTTTGATCAAGGGCTTCGCCCACGATGTTGCGCAACGCATCCAGACTGCACGTGACGCGCAAGCATTCATCGATATTGCCGATCTGTGCCGCCGCGCCAATATTGATCGCCGCCATCAGGATCTGCTTGCCGATGCCGACGCACTCAAAGGCCTCGTCGGCCATCGCCATCGCGCACGCTGGGCCATCCGTGGCGTCGAAGCGCAGTTGCCGCTGTTCGCCACCGCGCCGTCAAGCATCGAACCACGTGTCATGCTGCCAGCGCCGAGTGTCGGCGAAAACCTGCGTGCCGATTATGCCCTGACTGGCACGACGCTCGGCCCGCATCCGCTGGCATTGTTGCGCGGTGAACTGACCGCGCAACGCTGCCAATCCTCGGCACAACTCGCGCGCGTCGAACCCGGCCGTCGCGTCCGGATGGCCGGCTTGGTACGCCTGCGCCAACGACCACAAACCACCAGCGGCGTCACGTTTCTTACCCTGGAAGACGAATACGGCATGGTCAATGTAGTCATCTGGCGCGACCTCGCGCAACGTCAGCGCCGCGTGCTGCTCGAATCGCAACTGCTCGTCGTGGATGGCAGCATCGAACGCGAAGATGGCGTGCAACACCTGATTGCAAAACGCCTGCAAAACCTGAGTCCGCTGCTGCGCGGATTGGATTCGGTATCGCGGGATTTTCGCTGACCCGGAGTAGGTCGAGCAAGCTTCAACTGCTCACCGTGGCGAGGTGGCCGGAATCCGCGTGGCCACGCTGCGCCTTGACCACCCTGCCTGCTGGAGCCTGTGGATCAACGCGACGTTCGCAAGCAATGACTCAACCAATTTCGTCGTCGAAATACGCATCCGAGCCCGGCGAATCCTGAATGTTTTCCACGTGTTCCCCAGCCCGATTCGGGTCGCGAAGATGTGCCACGTGCACTAGCGCGTCACCGGCATCGACGGTCGAGCGCGTACCGGCTGCAATGGTATGGCCATCTGTCTCGACTGCGGCGCGCCCGGGTTGTACGGCCCGACTCATCCGCGGCCTTTGGTTTTGGTCTTGCCCGGTTTGGCGTTGTGTTGGATGAAAGCGATGATCTGTCCGGCAACATCGATGCCCGTGGCTTTTTCGACGCCTTCCAGTCCTGGCGACGAATTCACCTCCATCACCACCGGGCCGTGATTGGAGCGCAGCATGTCCACGCCGCAGACATTCAATCCCATCGATTTGGCCGCACGAACCGCAGTCGAACGCTCCTCGGCCGTGATCTTCATGGTCTTCGCGCTGCCACCGCGATGCAGGTTGGAGCGAAACTCGCCTTCCGCGCCCTGGCGCTGCATGGCTGCAACGACTTTGCCGCCAATCACGAATGCGCGGATGTCTGCGCCGCCGGCTTCCTTGATGAACTCCTGCACCAGGATATTCACGTTCGCGCCACGGAACGCCTCGACCACCGATTTTGCCGAGCGTTGCGAATCGGCGAGCACCACGCCGATGCCCTGCGTGCCTTCCAGCAACTTGATTACCAACGGCGCGCCACCGACCACCTTGAGCACTTCTTCGGTTTGTTTCGGGTCGTGCGCGAACGCGGTTACGGGCAAGCCGATTCCATCGCGCGCGAGCAATTGCATGGAGCGCAATTTGTCGCGCGAGCGGCCAATGCCCACCGATTCGTTGAGTGGATACACGCCCATCATCTCGAACTGACGCAACACCGCCAGTCCGTAAAATGTAATCGATGAACCAATGCGCGGAATGATCGCATCGTAGCCGGTCAGGTTCTGCCCGTTGTAGAACACCTGCGGGCGATGCGAGGTGATGTTCATGTAGCAGCGCAGGGTATTGATGATATCCAGTTCGTGGCCGGCCGCATGGGCGGCTTCGAGCAGCCTGCGGTGCGAATACAAATTCGGATTGCGCGCGAGCATTGCGATTTTCATCGGTTCTCTCCTGTCGGTACGCCGCCATGATCGCGCGCAATGGTCGTCGCGTGCGGGGAAACGTGACGCGGGCTTGCAAGCCGGGTACGGGCCGGGTCGACAACAAATCGCCGCTTCAGCGCGGAGCGCCCGATCAGCATCGGCAACTCCATGTCGGAACGATCGGTCAGGGTAACTTCTGTAGTCCACAATTGTTCGGCCAGATTCAGCGCAAGCAGCACCACCGGACGCAACTGGCTGCTGCCGATCGAGCTTCTGATCTTGCGATGTTCGACCACTGGCAACTTGAAGCGCTGCGGTACGGACGTGTGGAAATCCGGCAAATCAAACTCAACCCAGAGTTTGCCGTGGCGGCGGTTGAACGTCAGATTCCCGGCATGCAGCGCCGAGGTTCGCGCGCCCGTATCGAGTTTGGCCAGCAGGCGTATGTTGCCCAGATCAGGCAGGGAGACAAACTCTTTCCAGCCCAACACCTTCTTCTTTCCGACTGCGCGCAGCGCCACAGTGGCACTGCGGATTTTGGTGTCGCGCAAGCGCACGCGTGACGTGCCGGCAATGCGCGCGGATGCGGGATCATGAACCTTGCTCATTGCGCCCGACTATACGCCATTCACGCAACGCAGAACCGATTGACCGGTGGGCTCGCGTGCGTATCAAAGCTGGCGATCTTGCGCCTTGAACTTGCCTTCGCTGATGGACAACGCGTTGCCGGAAGAATCCTTCAATCGAAAACTGAATCGACCTTCGATCACCTTGCCGTGGGCTTGGGTAATCTCGAACGTATTGTCTGCACTGCTCTTGTCGAGCGCGTATTCCCGCGCCGGCAGACCCCCGTTGTTGGAAACGCCCTGCTTGAAGTTCACGTGACAATTGCTGTCGGCGAAGTCGCTGGCGGTCAGCTTGAAGGTCTGTCCGGGCGGATAGTTTCGACACATGATCGCCAGATGATCGATACGCGTTTTTGGCGGTGGATAGGCGCTTGCTCCCTGCGTGTCGGCCGATAACGTGAAACTGTCTCGCAGCGGCACCAGCAGGATGCCGTCGTCATCGCTGACAAATGCAGTGCCATTGATGTTTGCGCTCAGGCTCTGTACTTCATCGGCTGTCGCCGGCGGGGCAAATGAGATGCAGACAACCATCGAAATCAAAGCAACACTGAACCAGACTCGGCGCATGGATGTCCCCAATGGAATCGGAATCGAGTTGCGGATTATGCCGAACGCTTGATTGCTGCGACAGTCCAAGCAGCCTCTGCATGACCGAACAGAGGCTGTTTGATTGTCCGCTCAAGCCGCAACTCGAATTGTGCTCATCCCGGCCCCTCGTTTCGATGGCTGTGATCAAGCCGGAATTCAGCGCAATTGCTCTACCTTGGCCGGCGCAAAAGCTCAAGCCGCTGAATGGCTGCAGGGTGATTATTCGACGCCGAAGTCGAAGGCCTTGGACGCTGAAGCATACTGCGCAAAGCACGCCCAGAACGCGCAGCCGGCCGGCAACGAGTTCTGCACCAGGAACGCATATTCGTCGCCGATTTTCAATGGTTGCGTCGGCTGGATGTGGTAATCGCCGTTGCTCGTGCGCTCCGTCTTCACCTGCACCTCGCGATCAGTGCTGCTGCCACTGAAAACCACATAGCGACTCTCGCGACCCTTCTTCTCGCCCATGTGTACCAGCCGGATGTTAATCGGGTCCATGGTGGTAAGAAACGTCGGTAAAACCGACGTTTTCAATGTGGCATGACGACCATCGATGAACATGAATGTTTCCGGACCGCCGTGATAGAACGGAATCCACGCCTTGCGCGTGGATATTTCGGCGGTTACGCGAACTGCATCCATCGGCTGCGGACCGTTGCTTCCTTCAAACTCGAACACGCCGTTATTCTGATTGTTGACGTGTACTCCGGTGCTATTGACGACGACCTGTCCATTGCCGGAACCGCCACCCTCAATCATCGCCGCGACAATATCCGACGGCACGCCGTCGCGCTTGAGCTTGGCCAATGCGTTTGGGCTGGTATCGAAATGAGTTTGTGAGGCATGGATCTTCGCAGTGATCACGTTCTTGCTTAACCCCAAGTGCACCATTTGCACAACGCCCGCGTTGTCGAGCACGTTGTCGGCGGCGAAGGCCGGCAGAACTAGCGCAAGCGCCAGCAGAAAAACCACGATCCATTTGCGCATGTTGATATCCCCTGTTGTTGATTGCGTTGGTGGTAGCGAAAACGTATGTCACAGCGGAGCCGCGGCTACCGCACGCTCCGAAGTTCGACGGGTGAAAACATCAATGGTCAGATTCGTTTGAGCCGTGATGAACTGCTTTTGAATGCAACAAAATCTAACTCTCCTTCGGCTCAAAATTGCAAAATATTGCGACATCTGATCGACTCACTGGTGCAAGTTGCACTGCGGCGTTGAGATCGCCCGGTCAAGCAGCGCGCTTCCACCGGGAAGGATCGTCAAGTTTTGGCAGGCGCGGGTGGTTCTGCCGCCGGGCGTGGCGTAGCCTCTGGTACAGGCGCGGCATTTTGAACGGTCACGATATTTTGGATGACCGTCTTGCGACGTCCCAAGAACCCAAAAAGCGCCATGAGGCCACCAATGAAGATGAGCGGCACACCGATCAAGGCGCCGATGATGGTGAGGCAGAAAAGGACCCCAATGAACTGCAGTATCAAACCGAAAATTATCATAGCTCTTTCCTCTTGCGTGCGTTGTGGTTTCAATTCAAGACAGCATCAGTGGGGTCCGTGCCATTTACACATACACATTGGCGATATTAAAACGTCTGTTGATTCGAGATTAATGATCGCCGACTCCATTGATTATCACTCTACTCTATTGATCTCCATTAATTTGGCCCGATTGATCACCTAGTATTGTTGTTTAGTGTATTTGAATGACCAACTTGGGCCGGATCGTGGCGTCTGTGCTATCTGAACTCGCGAACGACCCGTTCGTGTGGTTGTTGTTGGAAGGAACCAGTTCGATCCCATAATTGGGTATCGTTCCATCCTGCCACCCCTTGTACATGTCCGTGATGTCTGCAACGACCCATCCATTCGTCGATGGTACGGCGGGAAGACTGTTCAGGCAGGTGCTCGCCGGATGTGATGCGAGAGAAAGGGTGGCTTCGTCCCACGGCGCAAGAACGTTGCAGAGCTGCAAGCCTGGGTCGTTTGCAGCACTGCCGTAAAGCCATAGCTCCGCCTTGTCGACCGATGTCGAAGCTGGCGCCCCGGCCAGATTGAACTGGATGTAATCGTAGTACCAGTCGGCCCAGCCGCCGATGGACATGTTCTGAGAATCGCCGGTTCCGCTTGTGTTGTAAACGGTCCCGTAAAACGTGTCCTTGCCCTCTGGACCGGGCTGCAGGACGACATCGGTGGGTACTGCCGAACCTTCGAATCCATTCGCGAAAATACTGGACTCGATTACGTGAGCGAAGGTGATGTTGCTGACCGAAACGGCTGCATCGACGCCATTGAGGGTTTTCGAAACCACGCGCATTTCGTGGGGGCCGGCGTCAAAATGCGGGATCGGCACAATACCGGAATGACTTAAACCGCCGCCAGCCACGTTTTGATCGCTCGTGAAAATCAACGCGTTATCGATAAACACTTGGAGTATCCCAACTGCACTCGGATTTTCGAAGAAGTAGTCGAAGCTCACCGTATCTGCACCGTCTTTCAGGTCAAGTGATACTAGTAGCATTCCAGGTTGGGGGGTAGCAGAAGGCGCAGACGTGTGTTGATCCGTCGAAGTTGTAGCGGCACTGCAGGTATTCGCAACAATTGTGCCCCCTGAGAGCGAACTTCCCGAGCACGCCTGAGACGAGTAGGCCATGGTAAATGTGGAATTGGATTGTTTTGAGACCGGAACCTTCGATGCGAGGCAAATGCCAGACGCACTATCCAGATTCAACGTACAGCGCCCACCAGGCGGGTAATTCAATCTCAATTTCGCGACGTGCGCAGCCAATGTGGGCGAACCATGCACTACGTCAGGGTTCAGCCAAGACGCTAGCTGTGCCCCGAGATGTAAAACACCAATTGAAAGTCCAAAAAACTTGGTCGGTGGGAGTGGAACCAGCGCAGAGTACTCATATTCTCTGACCGGCCATGAGTGATACACGCTGCCATCGGCGACATCTTGCGATGGAAAGTTCAAGTAATAGGCTGCCGTGGTAAAACTATCAAGTTGTGTAACATCGAAATTATATGCATAGGGAAGCTTTACATTGGTCCGGCGATTGTCCGGCGGCAGTATCCATAATGGTGTCCCTACGTCTTCCGCAAGTAGTCGTAACCCGCCAAAAGCCGAGCTAAAGCCGACCAATCGGCTGTCCACATACTGCTCGGCGAAGTCAGCTCCCTGCCCGTAGTAGCATGCAGAAATGTTCGGGCAGAATGCATCCAGAAATGTTTCTTGGATCGTTGCACGGGGAAGGGAACCTACCCGTTTCTGTGCATATGCCTCTGCGTAATGTTCGATCAAATTCGCGCCGGCACTATGCGCAATCAGGTGAATAAACGTGTATTTCGTATCAAGACCCTTTCCCCAGGCTTCTCCAATAAGGCCGGCATTTGCCGTGGCTGAAAAGGGAAGTAACGTCGCAGCGTCATTATGCCAATCTCCACTTACAATGTGCCAATTGCCTATTGTGCACTCGCGCGCAGTATGAGGATCGGGGAACGTCTTGCAGTAGTTGGAAAGGTCCCCTGTATACCCCAGTAATCCCTGCAAGTCTTGGGCAATGCGATTCGTCAGATCTGTCGACCAGCCGGCACCATTATCGTTCCAGCCGTGTACGATCATTACCAGCTTGTCGCAATTGCAGGTAGACGAGCCCGGAGATGTCGGATCAACTGGCGCTGTGTCTGCCCAATTCTGGTTTTCGCCCTGCATGAAGTACATGTTTCCGGACCGATTCGGGCAATTCTGGTCCGTATCCTGTGTATATTGAATGCAGGATGCAACATCCCACTTGTATTCGTGACCGGCGACAAGTGTCGTTGTATAACTAGCCGTGGTTTGCAGCGGGATCGGTTCAAGTACGCCTCCTGCCGACAAGTCGCGCAAACCTACGCTGTAAGCCGCAGCGGAACTTACCGGCTTCCAACTGATAGTCACGGTGCCTGAAGTTGATGGGCCCGGCGGGGCACTGTTTCCGGGGCCTATCGGCGTAGGCGCAGGTGGCGCGGCAGGCGCAGGCGTTTGAAGATAGAGCTCGCTGGTAGGCTGTGAGCAACCGGCAGCATTACAGGCGGCAACGCTCCAGCGGTAGGAGCGGTTCGTCTCTAATGCTAAGTTTGCGGCGTTTGTGATCGTCGTTGTGCTGGTTGGCGCTGCATTATTGCCGATGTCGATTATGGTCACAGCATAGTAGGTTGCGCCTGCGCTCTGGTTCCAGCCGAGTTGTACGTTCGCCGACGCAAGCGTCGGGCCGGGCGACGACGACGTGCCTGGACTCGGGGATTGGGGTGTTGGTGGTGCCGGGGCAGCGGTCACAGGCGTTTGAAAGTATATGTGACTCGCGTAACTAGAGCAGCCAGCGTTATTGCAAGCCGCGACGTTCCAGCGATATGGTGTGTTTCCGGCAAGTGCCGCTTGATAGGAATTCGCTGTGGGCTCAGCATCGACGACTATAAGCTCGGTCGCCATGTCGCGAACCCCTAACACGTAATAAGTCGCACCGGGTACTGAACCCCATTGCAAATTTACCGTCGAACTTGGCAATACGGCCCCAGGGCTCGAAGCTGAACCCGGACTTAGACTTGACGGAGTCGCCGGCAAACTTGATCCACTCGTTGGGGTCTGAAAGTACATATGCGTTGCGTAGGCCGAGCATCCCGCGGAGTTACACGCGGCAACATTCCAACGATATTGATGGTTATTTTCGAGCGCAGCGTTGTAGCCTGGAATTGCTGTTGTGGTATCGACGACAAAGGCTTCGGTTCCGAGGTCGAGTGCGGCTACCGCATAATACGTCGCTCCGGCCGAAGCTGCCCACTGAAGAGTGACGGTGGGGCTTGCCAGGACAGGGCCGGGTGAAGCCAATGTGCCTGGGGTCAGGCCCGTTGGCGTCAAGGGCACCGACGACGTCGCCGTCACAGTAAAGCTCACCGAGCCCGAGTGCAGGCTGCCGTCTGCGCTGTTGACCTTGACGCTCCATGTCCCCGGATCCGTTTGGCTGTTGAATTGGTAGCTGAGCTGACTGCTCGATACGAAAGTCAGCTTACTCGCCGTGCTGGGAATCGTCCCACCCTCAGGCGGCACGAACGTCAGCGTGTCTCCACTGACAAAATTCGATCCGCTGAGCGTCATCGTGTGGTTGTTGTTGTCCGCCGTATAGGAGGTCGGCGAAATAGAGTAGAGCGATGGAGCCACTGCTGCCGCCGTCACCGTAAAGCTCACCGAGCCCGAGTGCAGACTGCCATCTGCGCTATTGACCTTGACGCTCCATGTCCCTGGATCCGTTTGGCTGTTGAATTGGTAGCTGAGCTGACTGCTCGATACGAAAGTCAGCTTACTCGCTGTGCTGGGAATCGTCCCACCCTCAGGCGGCACGAACGTCAGCGTGTCTCCACTGACAAAATTCGATCCGCTGAGCGTCATCGTGTGGTTGTTGTTGTCCGCCGTATAGGAGGTCGGCGAAATAGAGTAGAGCGATGGCGCCACTGCTACCGCCGTCAGCGTGCTTTCGTTGTGCGCTAGCGCAACGTGGGTAAACATCAAAACCGCGCCCACGAGAATTATTGTCAGAGTATGAAGGACCTTCATGGGCGACTTCCTTTAGCTAGCAGGATCGTGTGGTTTAACTATGCAGGCTCTATGCCACCTGAACGAAAATTCATTTCTTGACACGTGCAAACGGTCGCGTGCTACGAAGCGGGGCCGGCGAATTCAACTACGACGTGCAACTCCGGAGATTTGCTGAAGATTTGGATCAGGTCTATTGTCATAGCAGTACCCATATCGTTCACGACATCGCCACACCGCTCCCCTTGGAAGCTAGAGCATCTTTCCCGCGCGCGTATCTCGCGGCCGCATTTGATAGTGGCTTGCATGGTTGACTATTGGCCCCTGTAACTTTGACCTGCCGGCTTACGCCAATAAAAAGTACGCTGGCAGTGTGTTGATCGAACGCTCGTGGTACGTGTTTGGTTCGTGCGGCGAGCGGCTCGTTCTACCCTATTCAAAACGTTAGTGAGTCGGCGCTGCTCCTTCAAGTAGGAGAATGCGGTATATTTGGGGAGTTCTGACGTTGTCTGAAACACAGGGATAGGGTCAATGGATGATCACGTATCTTCATTCGGCGAGCAGTTGCGTCGATTGAGAGAGTCGCGGGAACTGTCACGTTGCACCGTCGCGTCGGCGCTGAAAGTCGATGTGACCACGGTGCGTGGGTGGGAACAGGATCGCTATCGGCCGAGACCTTCAAGATTGAAGCAATTGGCCAAGCTGCTTGAGGTCAATGGCAACCAGTTGCTGTCTTCCGAGACGGGTGCCGTGCCGATTCCAGGCGCCAGCCTAGTCGATACGCTCACGGAGTTGCCCGAGCTGCTGGACAATCTCCTGAAGCGCACCTATCGAGTGCTGAAAGCGCTGCGAATTGCGGCACCGTACTCGACTCCGGCGCATATCCAGCACAGATTCCGATCCGTGTTGGACGAAAGACTGCTCGCCGGCACGATCGAGGTGCAACGCATCGAGATCATTTATACCCTTGAGCGTCTGCGCGAGGTGGTGTCCAACATCATCCGCTACGAACACTGTGCCTACCATTACAAGGCGTATTGCGCTGGGTTGAGTGAGGTGGCGCCGGCCATGGGCGGATATTACTTCGACGACCAAGAGTTTCTGATCGGAGCGTACTGGACCGGCGTGCCGCCGCACCACCGCCCTGGCTTGCATATGTCGGGCGAGCCGTTCTGTAGTTATTTCCGCGCGTATTGGGATGAAATCTGGCACCGTGGGACACACATGAATCCGCGCGGGGCGCATGATCTTTCCCACTGCCGCAATATTGCCCTGAAGCTCGGCCTTGAGGCGAAGGATTGGACGGCGTTTGTGGAAGAAGCGCGCGCGTTTGAGGTGGGGGACGGGGCACCGCCGCTTATTTGATTGGGAATAGCAATGGCTCAAATCGCGCTCGTAATCCATTTCAGCGTCGCCGCAGGCGCGCGAGCATGCCGCTGGCCACGGCAAGCCAGACGAGCAGGCTCACGTACACGCCAATGGCGGGGATGATCCGGAGGAAATCCAGTTGCAGCGCGCGCGTCAGCTCGAACGTGCCCACGGTATACATGCCGATGGGGAACACGATGTCCCAGTCGTCGGTTTCATAACGTAGCGGCACATGCCCCACACTGTGACGCCAGATTTCCAGGATCACCAGCAAGGGAATCCACCAGCTTGCGGTGGCCCAGAAAAACAGGGTGAAGCCTTTCACGAACGGCACGAGGGCGGCGAGTGCTCCGGCCGCCGGTGCGTTCAACACGAACAAGCTGCCGGCCAACGTGGTGATGGCCAACGCGCCCATGTCGATCCAGTAGGGCGGCGTGAATTCGCGCGCCCGCATCGGAAAAAACACCATGCGGTAAACCACCAGTGTGATGATCAACAAGTACAACGCGCCACCAAGCATGTACAGGCACAACGCGGCAAACAACAAACCGATGTTTACCGGCGCGTCGGAACTCGGCGCCGCAATCAACGCCACCAACACGGCGACGGATTGCGTAGCCACCACCGCTACCAGCCAACCGCCGTTGATGCTGCGGGTGAAGCCGGGTTTGATCCGGCGCGTGATCATCGCGGTGAAAAACACGTAAATCAGACCCAGCCAAACCGCCGCGCCGACACCGGCAGCGACGCGGGCGATCACTCGCGCATCGACGATCATGACGCACTGGCTGCCGAGCACGCAGATTCCGGCGGCCAGGGTCAGAAATCCGGCGCCGCGCGATGGATCGGTCAGGTCCGCCAGCAACTCCTCGCGGAATCGCGTCAGGCGCAATACGCTCAGCGAGAGCAGCCACGCAAAAGCCAGCACATTGATACCGAGCAGTGCCCGCGCCACCATTGGCATGCCATGCTGGCTGGCATCAATGGAGACGATGCCGGTGGCCATGACTGCAGCAAAACAACCCGGATCCAGATTGCGCGCGCGTGTCAGCATGTATTGGCCAATGCCCACGATTGCTCCGTTACGCTGCGGCCATCATGGCCTGTGCTTCAACTTGCCTGCAAATACTCGTTCTTCAGGCGCACGTAATGCTGCGCCGAGTAGTACAGTTGCTCGATCTGTTGTTCGGTAAGGTGGCGCACGCAGCGCGCCGGATTGCCCAGCCACAATTCACCTGCGCCAACGACCTTGCCCGGCGTGACCACGGCGCCAGCGCCAATCATTGCGTGCGAGCAAACGTGTACGCCATCGAGCACGGTGGCGTGCATGCCGATCAGGCACGCGTCCTCGATGGTACAGGCATGCAGGATTGCGCCATGACCAACCGTGACATCGGCGCCGATCGTCAACGGGAATCCACCGGGCGTGTACGGACCATCGTGAGTGACGTGCAATACGGAACCATCCTGAATGTTCGTACGCGCGCCGATGCGAATGAAATTCACGTCGCCGCGCGTCACCGTGCACGGCCACAGCGAGGCGTCGTCGCCAAGTTCGACATCGCCGACAAGAACGGCAGCAGGATCGACGTAAACGTTGGCGCCAATGCGCGGAAACCGATTGCGATAAGGACGGATATTCACATTCAAGCAACGCCGGAGATGGTCGTCGCGATGGTATCACCGCACCACCGCACAACGAACAGGCGCGCTACACTGGCGCCATGAACACCTCAACCGACCTGAACATGCAACTCGCGCGCTTGCGCACCGCACAAGCACGCAACGTTCCCGACTTCGCGCAACGCCGATCCGATCTGAGGCGTTTGCGCGCTGCATTCACGGCTCGCCTTGAAGATTTTGCCACGGCCATGAGCGCGGATTTCGGCCGTCGTTCGCGACATGAATCCCTGCTCACCGATGGCATGACGGTCATCGGAGCAATCGATCATCTGCTCGCGCACATGCGTGCATGGATGCGCCCGAAACGGGTCGCCGCCGATGGTTTGTTTTTCCCGGCGCGCAGCGAGATCCGCTATCAACCGCTCGGTGTTGTCGGCATCATCGCGCCGTGGAATTACCCGGTGAATCTGGCCTTGATTCCGCTCGCTACCGCGATTGCCGCCGGCAATCATGTGATGCTCAAACCATCCGAACACACACCACGCACGGCGCAATTGCTGCGCGAGCTGCTCGCCGATGTTTTTCCGGATGATCGTGTGGTTACCATTCTCGGCGACGCGCAGGTTGCCGCGCAGTTCGCCGCGCTGCCCCTGGACCATTTGTTTTTTACCGGATCAACCGCGGTCGGACGCAAGGTGATGGCCGCCGCGGCGCAAAACCTCACCCCGGTAACCCTGGAACTGGGTGGCAAATCACCTGCAATCGTGGCACCGGATTATCCGTTGGCCACCGCAGTCGCCCGTATTGCCGCGGGCAAATTTCTCAACGCCGGGCAGACGTGCATCGCCCCGGATTACGTTTTGTTGCCACGAGCGGCAATCGAACCCTTCGTGGCGGAGATGAAAAAGTATGTATCGCGGCATTATGCGGATCTTGCCGGCAATCCGGATTACACCAGCATCGTCAATGCAGCGCAGTATTCACGTTTGAAAAGTTACCTCGACCAGGCGCATGCGGCCGGCGCGCAGATTGTGGAACTGGCCGATGGCGATGCCGGCAAACGCATCCTGCCGCCGACGATCGTGCTCGATGCACGCGAGGATCTTGCCTTGATGCAGGATGAAATCTTCGGGCCGATTCTGCCGCTGGTCGCAGTGGATTGCGTTGATGCAGCGATCGATTACGTCAACGCGCGCCCGCGCCCGCTGGCGCTGTATCACTTCGACCACGACAAGGCACGCACGCGGCGCGTGCTCGACTGCACCGTGGCCGGCGGCGTCAGCATCAACGATACCGTCATGCACATCGCCCAAAGCAATCTGCCGTTTGGCGGCGTCGGACCGTCCGGCATGGGCCACTACCACGGCCACGAAGGATTCCTGGCATTCACCAAGCAAAAGCCGGTTTTCTATCAGGCGCGCTGGTCCAGCCTGAAACTGATGCGCCCGCCGTACCGCGGCCTGGCAAATACGCTGTTGAAATTTCTGACGCGTTGAATTTCGCCGCTATCGTGCGCAGCGAGGAACACGCAGCAGTGTAATGCCCGACTTTTTCATCGGTGCACATGCTGCCGTGCGCGAAATTCCCGTGTTGACCCGTGACACAGCGCGTATCCGCACCTGCTTTCCGACCGTGGTGCTGATAGCGCTCACATCAACTACCCCGTCGCGCCGCAGTTGAAGTCAGGACCGCTCCGGGTCCAGCGCCTTCTCGACCGCCGCACGCGTCATCGGGTGATAGCCGGGTCGGGCTTGTGCGTAGACATCTTCAGCAAACGCATGCCCGTCTGGCGTAGTGGCCAACGCCTCATACAGCGGCATGACCAGAATGCGACGACCGATGCGCAGCATGTGTTCGCGCATCGACGCATACGCGTTGCGGTAGCCGCTGGCGATCGCAAGCTTGTACCAGCGCAATGCGATTTCGGCGTTGTGCGAACCGGTCAGGCGATACGCCGCGTCAAGCGCGTGCATTTGCTGCGTATTCAATTTCGGCGGCAACGAGTCGAGAAAATATTGCCATTCCTGAGTCGACCAGGATTGCGCTTGCAAATCGGTGGCGGAAATTTCGCCGTCGACAAATTGCCTGCGCGCCGCGTCTTCGGCGGTAAAGCGCGCGGACACCGGCAACACCGCGTCGGCCGGAATGCCGGGTTGGTGCAACCAGGCATTGACCTCATCGATGCTGATCGTGTCCGCATGCGCGTCGAGCAGATGCGTTTGCAGATAGGCGACGAACTGTTCGGTGGTAATGCTTTGGAAGGCAAAGTGGTCGAAATAGCCGCGCAAGAATGCGTCGAAGGATTCGCGTCCGATCCTTGATTCAAGCCATTGCAAAAACCACGAACCCTTGATGTAGGCAACTTGCGACAGGCCATCGTCCGGATCGCGGCCGTGAAGATCCAGTTCCAGCCGCGTGTCGGCGGGCGGCATGGTCTTCATCTCCGCGCGCAGAGCATTGGCGGCGATGATGAATTCCTCATCGGCGTGGCGTTTGCCGAAAACCGCTTCGACGATGCGGCCTTGCACGTAGGTGGTGAATCCCTCGTTGAGCCAGATGTGGCGCCAGGTCGCATTGGTGACCAGATTGCCCGACCAGGAATGCGCCAGTTCGTGGGCGACCAGGCTGATCAGGCTCTTGTCGCCAACCAGCACCGTCGGCGTGGCGAAGGTCAGGCGCGGATTTTCCATGCCGCCGAACGGGAAGCTCGGCGGCAATACGAGCAGGTCGTAGCGTCCCCAGCGATATTCGCCGTAAAGACTTTCCGTCGTCTGGATCATCTTCTCGGTGTCGGCGAATTCCGTCGCGGCCATGTCGACGGTTCCGGGTTCGGCATAGATCGCGCTGCGCGGGCCGATTTCCCTGACCGCCAGATCGCCGACCGCGAGTGCAAGCAGGTACGACGGAATCGGTTGCGGCATGACGAATTGAAAGTCGCCGTCGAGGACATGTTTCGGGTCGTTGTCCGCGCTCATCGCCGCGCGCAGCGGTTGCGGAGTACGGATGCGCGCGCGGTAGGTGAAGCGCACGCCGGGTGTGTCCTGCAATGGCACCCAACTACGCGCGTTGATCGCCTGGGATTGCGAGTACATGAACGGGTGGCGCTTGCCGGCCGTCTGCAACGGATCCAGCCATTGCAGGCCGAACGCATCCGGATCGGTTGCGTAAGTGATGCGGACGGCCGTGTTTTGAGCGCTCAAGTTGACGTGCAATGCCGAGCCGAGAATCGCGTCGGGCGCATCCAGCGTGAATGGAACATCCGACCAATGGCCGGACGCTTCGGCCGCTTCGATTTTGTCGATGCGCAGGTCGCGCGTATCCAGCACCAGTTCGCGTGCCGCCGAATCGAACCAGTCCAGTTCCAGCGTCGCACTGCCGGACAAGCGGTGATGCTCGAACGAGACCGTCAACTCCAACGCAAGCGTACGCACGCGCACCTTTTGCGGTTGGGCAAAGGAGTGTGGATCGAGTTCGATTCGTGCAGCGGTCATGGGGACGAGCACCTGTTCAGAAGAACCTTGCGCGCATCAGCGCGGCGCCGCACTATCGTAGAACTTGGCCAGATCGGACTTGAACTGCTTGAGCGCATCGACGTTGAGATACACCATGTGTCCGGACGGGTAATAGTCGATGGTTACGTTGTTGCGCAGTTTCGCATCGATGCCAAGATGCGCCAGATCGTACTCGGTGGCGAAAAACGGTGTGGCCAGATCAAAATAACCATTACCTGAAAATATCTTGAGCTGCGGATTTTCGCGCATGGCCGCGCCCAGATCATCCACCATGATCGGCAACGGCACCGGGCGCCGCGACCCCGGCACCTTGTGCTTCCAGTCCCATTCGCGAATGGCGGTGGCCGAAACCTTGTAGGGCACGTCGCTGGTGTAGTGCAGATCGCGCACGATGTAATCGTTGAACGCGGCAATGAATGCACCGCTGATACCGGTATCGGACGGATCGGTTTCCGGATTTTCGCCAGCCGCGTCGCTGTCCACGCCTTCAAAGCGCGCGTCGTAACGGCCCATCGTCAAGCGCTCGCCGCGCAACAGCTCCTTGCGGAAGCGACCCGGATCCACGCGCAAGTCCGCTTCCTTCAAATAGGTCACGCTCAGTCCCGTGTACGCATGCAGCTTTGCGGCAATCGCATCGCGCTCTTGCGCGCCGAGCGCAGCGCCCTTGCTCAGCGCGACGGAATAATCGCCACGGGCGAATTCGCGCACCTGGGTCAGGAACGGCTCCAGTGTCGCCGGTTTGTTCGGCAGTTTGTCGTGATACCAGGCAATTGCTGCATAGGAGGGCAGATAGTTGACGTAGTTGATATCCAGACCCGGCAGATGCTCGGCATAGTTGAGAATCGAAGACAGCAAAATCACGCCGTTGCACGTGATGCCCTTGTCCTGCAGATATTTGACCAGACCCGCCGAACGCGGCGTGCCGTAGGATTCGCCAAACAGGAACTTCGGCGAATTCCAGCGGTGGTTGACGGTGATGTAGCGCTCCACGAAACGCCCGAAAGCGTCGATGTCCTGATCCGTGCCCCAGAATCGCTTGTCCGGATTGGCGTCTTTGTCGTGGTCGGGCTTTTCGTTGTCTTCGTGCTGCGGCAAGCCTTGCGAATAACCGGTGCCGATGGCGTCAACGAAAACCAGATCGGTCTTGTCGAGCAGACTATCGGCATTGTTGACCAGCCGGTACGGCGGTGGCGCAGTCGCTTTCGGGCTGTCGGTAACGACGCGTACCGGTCCGAACGAACCCATGTGCAGCCAGATGGACGAGGAGCCCGGCCCGCCGTTGTACAGAAAGGTGACCGGTCGTTGATCTGGCGTCTTGCCGCCGTCAACCGTGTAGGCGACATAGAAAACACTCGCATCCGGCTTGCCCTTGTCGTTGCGAATGACGAGGGTGCCGGCGGTGGCTTTGTAGGCGATCGATCGTCCACCAATCTGCACACTGTGTGCGGTGGTGATGGCGCGTTCATGTGGCGCCTTTTCCGCCTTGTCGTTGTCGGAGTGATGCACATCGACTTGCACGGATTCGTCGGTCTTGTCATGGCGCGCAGCGAATGCAGGCGCGGCCAAGGCCAGCACGGTCGTCATCAAAATCGCGATGGTGACGGGTTTGCGCATGTAAATTCCCCTCTGCATTGAATCGGTTGGCTTCGCTACAGCGTTGCGGAACGATCAATTATCCGCAAAACGTCGGTTCGCGCCTGTGTCGAAAGGGCTAGGAACCCGCGGTGGCAGAACGGTTCGAGCCGACAATTCGGTCCGTGCAGGCGGATTTGCAGCCCGGAAAGTTTCTGCCAACCAGGCT
>DASSXQ010000135.1:0-17216 GCA_035703725.1 Rudaea sp. | reverse complement strand
TCTCCTTTTGCGGCGCGACCCAGATCACATTGCCGTTGCGCCGTTTGTCCAAACCCTTCGCACGCAGCACGATGTCCAGCGCCTGATCCCAAGGTACGTTGATCAGACGCAACGTGACATTGCCGGTCACGGAATCGGAGACAACGATGTTCAGGTCCGACACTTGCGCAATCAACTGCAACACGGACCGGGTTGGGATATCCTGAAAGTTGAAAGTGACGCGGTTCCCTGAATACACGGGCGGCGCATTTGGATCTTTCTTGGCCTCGACTTCCTTGGGCGAAATCTCCACGATGTACTGATTGCCGGCTTGATAGGCGAGCTGATCAAACGGCGCCTTCGAAGTAATCTCCATGTGCACGCCATTGCCTTTCGTGCGCGTTTCAATGAACTGTACGGGTGTGGCAAAGTCGAGCACATCCAGGCGCTGCGCCAGTTGGGCGGGAAGTCTGACGTTGTACATGTCCAGGTCGATCTTGTCGCCGACACGCTGCAAATCCACGCCCGTTCCGGAACCGTTGAAGGTAATGATGATGCGTCCTTCGCCTTTCTTGCCACGGCGGAAATCGACATTGGAAACTGAAAGTTCCGAACTCGCCATGGATTTCGTCGGATCGTTTCCTGCAACGGCGGCCACCGCAGCGGACCCGGCGAGGCTGTTGTCCACGGTCAATACGAGATCGTTGCCTTCCACGCGAGTCTGGTAGCTGGCTGGACGCAGCAAGTCGACGACAATGCGAGTTCGACCTGCCGCTTCAACCGCATTGACTGCAGTGGTGGCACCGCTATTGATGTCGATGTGTCGCTGGGTCATCGCGTTGCGCGTGTCGGCCATGTCGATGGCAATGCGCGCCGGGCTCTGGGTTGTGAATATCTGGGGCTCACCGACTGGTCCGGCAAACTTCATCGTGATCTGCACCTGGCCGCCCGCGAGCGGCGAGTAGGTGATGTCGTTGAGAACGTTTCCGGCCAGGGCGTTCGTCGCAAACAGGGTACCGACCAGCATGAGCATCCATGCCAAGCCGCGTTGTAGATACGCGGCCCTGTCGAGTCTGGACGTACGTCCCTGGAAGTCAGCAACTGTAATGGTCATTTCTAGTTACCCCCAATGGGTCGTCTATTGCTCGCCCAGTGCGATCGTCGCCTGGCGTTTGATCCAACCGCCGGTCCCGTTTGGAACCAGCTCCACGATATCAATATGATCTTCACCAACTTCGGTGATCTTGCCGTAATTCTGGCCAAGATAATTTCCCGCATGCACGCGATGAATTACTCCGTCGGGGTCCTTGATCAACCCTTCCTCGCTTTTGCCGGTTCCAATCGTGCCGACCATCTTCAAACTGTCCAGAGGATATTTTTCCAATGGTTCTTGTGGATGCTGATCGGGTCTGGCGGTGCTGGTCGCTTGTTCCTGACGCTGTTCTTCCAGACTCGGACCAAATGGATCGCGCAGGTCCTGGTCGCTGTATACGAATGTCTCGAAAGTCTTGAGCACCGGCAGCGGTGGTATCGGGGCGCCTTTCTTGGCTTTTTCCATCGCGACCCATTGACGCAGATCGCTATCGCCACCCGTGCAACCAGCAAGCACGGCGACGAACGCAATGAGTGCGAGTGCACGTCCCAATCGCGGAGTGTGAACGTTACGCATGTTCACTTACCTCCCTTTTTTTGCGCGCCATGTTGGCCAGGTTTCCCCGCATTGCCCGTGCTCGTGTCGTCCTCAACGTAGCGATACGTCCTGACCGAACCCTCAAGCAACAACTGTCCTGGCCCAGCCTTTCCGCCCGCGGGTTTCAGGGAAACATTGTGCATTGTGAGGATCACCACCCGCGGAAGCGCAGCCACGCCGCTGATGAAGGTGCCAAATTGATGATAGGTACCCAGCATTCTCAGCGTTATCGGCTGTTCGGCATAGAAGCCTTCCTTGACGGTCTCCGCTTCCGGTTTGAACAATTGCACTTCAATGCCGGCAGACAACGCGGTCTGCGAAATGTCCACCAACAGCTCCGGCATCTCGGTCTTGCTCGGCAGTTGCCGCAGCAACTGGCGCAGCATGTCGCGCATCTCGTCGAGCTGCTGTTTCAACGCATCGAAATTGACAACCTTGGCTTGCTTCTCGGAGAACTGGACCTTGAGCTGCTTTTCCTGCCCTTGCTTTTGCGTCAGCGTATCTTGCTGATCGCTGATGAAGAACCACCATCCGGCAAGCACCAGCAAAGCAATCACGATGAAGCAAAACGTCAGCTTGACGCCCTGCGGCCAACCGCCGATGTTGTTGCGATCCAGATTGCGAAAGTCGGACAATTTCATGGCTTGCCCCCCGCTTTGCCGGCCGGATTGCTCGGGGTCTTTGCCTCTGCCGCATTGTTGGAAGCAGTCCCGGAACGAGCAGTATCGTCTTTGTGCGCGGCGTCTTCCTGCTCCTGGGCCTTGGCTTTTTCTTCAGGACTACTGAGTTTCACCGTTATCCCGAACTCGTATTGATTGCGGCGATCCGCGCCTTTGGCTTCAGTTTGTTTCAATTGTGGCTGGGCGAGCCACGGCGACTTGGCCAACTGACGCATGTACGTTGCCACGCTGGCATTGGATTGCGATTTGCCTTCAAGGGTCAGCGTATTTCCATCCTGTTTCATGGAATCCAATCGCGCACCGTCGGGTATCGTGTGCACGAGCTCATCGAACAGATGCACCATCTGTGCTCGGCTGGCCTGCAGCTTTTCGATAATCTGCTTGCGTTGGAGCAGTTGCGATTTGGTCTTTTCCAGTTCCTTGATCTTTACCAGCTTGTCATCAAGCAACTTGATTTGTGTCGTCAGGTACGTATTGCGTTCATCTTGGTTGCGGATGTTTGCGCTCATCCACGACGACCAAAGCAACACGACCAGCACACCGGCAATCGCTGCGCCGGCAAGCATTACGTAGAACTCACGTTCGCGTTGCTTGCGCCGATCCGCGCGCCACGGGAGTAGATTGATTTTGGCCATCAGTCGAAGCTCCTCAACGCGAGGCCGCAGGCGATCATCAAAGCCGGCGCGTCCTGGGCCAGAGTCTGTGCCTGCACGCGTGACGACAAGGACATATTCGCAAGCGGATTGGCGACAACGCAGGGCACGCCCAATTGCTCTTCCACCATTTCGGCTACGCCGGCGATTGAAGCGCAACCGCCTGCCAGCACTACCTGATCGACCTTGCTGTACTCGCTTCCGGCAAAGAAGAACTGCAGCAAGCGACTGATTTGCTGAACCATCGCTTCCTTGAACGGTTCGAGTACTTCAATTTCGTAGGATTCGGGCAGCCCTCCCTGACGTTTGGCCAAACCCGCTTCTTCATACGAAAGTCCGTAGCGTCGCATGACTTCGTCAGTCAATTGTTTGCCGCCGAACACTTGTTCTCGCGAATAAATCGTGCGCTGATTCTTGAGCACGATCAGGGTAGTCATCGTTGCTCCGATATCGACAACGGCCACTACAGCGTCTTTTGGCACCGCAAGCTGGTCGGCAACCAGCCGAAATGCGTTTTCCATTGCAAACGCTTCGACCTCGACGACTTTCGCACTCAAACCGCCAAGATCCAATGCGGCAACGCGCAGATCGACGTTCTCGGTGCGTGACGCGGCGAGCAGCACATTCATCATCTCCGGGTTGTCCTTCACCGGCCCGACGATTTCGAAGTCGAGGCTGACCTCCTCAATCGGATAGGGAATGTACTGATTGGCTTCAACCTCGATCTGTCCTTCCAAATCGTCCTCGGACAATTCCGCAGGCATCGGGATGATCTTGGTGATCACCGCCGAACCGGCAACTGCTGCGGCGGCGAATTTGGTTTTTGAACCTGATCGAATGAACGCACGACGGATCGCCTCGCCGACGGCTTCCACCTCGACGATGTTTTTTTCGACCACCGCATTGGGAGGCAGCGGCTCGACCGCGTAGTGTTCCACGCGATACCTGCCGCCGGACTGACTCAACTGCAGCAGCTTGACTGCCGTAGAGCTGATATCAACCCCGATGAGCGGTGGCGCTTTTACACTGAGTAGGCCCACACTTTTTCCCCTTCCCACGCGCCCTTACGAGCGATATATGCGTATCTACATTAAATACGAAACTTAACGGATTATCAACAAGAATGTGATAGTTGCTGCAACTATTTGATATATCAGAATTTATTGATCGTTTTTTGGTATCCAACAAGGAAATTCCTATCGGCGCGCCCGCCCAAGCCCTATACTGCAAGAGCGATCTATACCGCTAGATCGCAACGCCAACCTTGACTGCGATCACACTCCTGGCATTGCATGAGAATATTTCGACGTTTACTCCGTTACGCCTTGATTTTATGTGTATCAGGAATCCTGCTTGGGTGTCTAGGAGTCGGTATTGCCTATTGGTTGATTGAGCCGCGCCTGCCGTCGGTGGATGTGTTGCGCGATGTGCGCCTGCAGGTTCCGCTGCGCGTCTACAGCGCTGATGGCAAATTGATGGCCACGATCGGTGAAACGCGTCGCATCCCGGTCAAGATCGAAGACGTTCCACAACAACTCAAGAATGCCTTTCTGGCCGCCGAGGATGCGAATTTCTATTCTCACTCGGGAATTGACGTAACCGGGATTCTGCGTGCGCTCGGCTACATGATCGTCAAACGCAGCCTGCATGTTCCCGGTGGCAGCACCATAACCCAGCAGGTGGCGCGTGGATTTTTTCTGAGTCCCGAAGTCAGTCTCACGCGCAAGGCAACGGAGATTTTCCTGTCGTTTCGCATTGAACATGAATTGACCAAGGATGAAATCTTCCAGTTGTACCTCAACAAGATATTTTTTGGTAATCGTGCTTACGGCGTGGCGGCTGCTGCGGAGTTTTACTATGGCAAGACGCTGGATCAACTGTCCCTTGCCGAGTCGGCAATGTTGGCGTCGCTTCCAAAATTTCCTTCCAGCGCCAATCCGCTGAGCAATCTCGCGCGCGCCACGGAACGGCGCAATTATGTATTGCAACGCATGCTCGACAACGGCTTCATCAAGCAAGAGCAATTCAAACAAGCCATCAGCGAACCAGACCGCTCGTTCGCGCACGAACCTCCCGTGGAAGTCGATGCTCCCTATATCGCCGAATTGGTGCGCCGCGAAGCCCTGGACAGACTCGGCAACGATGCCCTCACCAACGGCTACCACATCTATACCACGATTGATTCGCACGACCAGACTTCTGCGAATCAGGCATTGCAATCAGATTTGATTGCGTATGACCGGCGTCATGGCTATCGCGGCCCCGAAGCGCATTTCGATATTGGCGCACATTCGCTGCCAGCGGATCTGGACAAACATCTTGGTGGCTTTCAGGAAATCAATGGATTGATCCCGGGAATCGTCACGCACATTGCGGAAAAGTCCGCCAATATCTATGTTCAAGACGGTCAAACCGTTTCGCTGACTCTTGATTCCGCGCTTTGGGCGCGTCGCTACAAAGATGAAAGTCATCGCGGCTCCGCACCCAAGAACCTTGAAGATCTCTTCAAACCTGGCGACGTGGTGCGACTGGCACGTAGTGCCGATGGCAAGTGGGAACTGGCGCAGATTCCTGCAGTACAAGGCGCATTGATTGCGCTGAATCCCGAAGATGGGGCGATAATTTCCGAAGTTGGTGGCTTCAGTTACAGTCGCAGCAAGTTCAATCGAGTGGTTCAGGCGGCGCGTCAACCGGGCTCCGGATTCAAACCGTTTTTTTATGCCGCTGCATTCGAGCACGGTTTCACTCCCGCTTCGATCATCAACGATGCACCATTGGTGTTCGCCGATCCGTCCAAACCCAACGGCATGTGGACACCGAAGAACGATGACGACAAGTTCGATGGACCAACGCGCCTGCGCAAAGCCATGGTGCTATCGAAAAATCTGGTGTCGGTGCGCTTGCTGGACGCCATCGGGGTACGTTATGCGCGCGAATACGCCACGCGATTCGGATTCAGTCTGGAACAACTGCCGGACAACCTTTCGCTTGCGCTGGGTACTGCCTCCGTGTCGCCGCTGTCCATGGCGCGCGCGTATGCCGTCTTTGCCAATGGGGGATTCCTCGTCGATCCTTATTTCATTGATCGCATTGTTGACCGCGACGGCAAGCTGATTTACAAGGCACATCCTGCGGTCGCTTGCCGCCACTGCCCACAACGGCTGCTGGCGGATGCAAATGAAAAAGCGCCCTCAGCGGCCGCGCCGGCAAATCCCGCCATCGCGGCGAAAGTATCGCTTTCCCCGATTGCGGCAGCTCAAGCAACGACGCGACCTGCCGACATCGCTGCCAACGCGGATGAGCCCAGGCTCGCGCCGCGTACCGTCGACGCTCGCACCGCCTATCTGATCAGCTCGTTGTTGCACGACGTGATTCGACGCGGTACGGGCCATGCTGCCATGGTGCTCAAACGTACCGACCTTGCCGGCAAGACCGGATCGACAAACGATCACCGCGACGCGTGGTTCACTGGATACAATGCCGATATTGTCGTGAGCACCTGGGTAGGATTCGACGATTTCAGTTCGCTGGGCCGCGCGGATGGCGTTGGCGAGTTTGGCGCGCAGGCAGCTCTGCCCATGTGGATCAGCTTCATGCGCAAAGCGCTTGCCGGAGTGGCTGAAACGCCGTTCGAAACTCCCCCAGGCATTACCACCGCGCGCATCGATTCCGCGACCGGGCAACTGGCGCCGGCGGATGATCCAAACAGCATGTTGGAGGTGTTCAAGGTGGAAGATCTGGCGCGTTTGCAATCCGGGCCGAACAACGCAACCCAACAAGAAAAGAAGGTCCAGCAGGAAGCATACGGAATCTTCTGATGCGTTGCGCCACACCATCGCGCAACGCCGCTCGCAACAGCGAGCTGCGACGCCGAATCGCGGTTGAGGCGGCGCGCCTGATCAGCGAGCACGGGATTCGGGATTTTCATCTGGCCAAGCGCAAGGCAGCCGCTCTGCTGCATGTTATTGATGACGCGAACCTTCCCCGAAACAGTGAGATCGATCTGGCGTTACGCGAGCACCATCGATTGTTCATTGGCACGCAGCAACCACGGCATTTGCGCTTCTTGCGCGAGGCCGCGATTGCTGCGATGGATTTTTTCCAACGCTTCGAGCCACGTCTGGTTGGCCGCGTGCTGGATGGCACGGCCGATCAGCATTCGGCTGTATGTCTGCACTTGTTCAGCGACACGGCAGAGGAAGTCATCGAGTTGCTCGATGACCATGTGATCGCGTATCGGGAACATGATCGGCGCCAGCGGATGCGCCAGCACGAGTACGTGCAATTCCCCGGACTATCGATCCAGCGCCATGACGTTACTTTCGATCTGACTCTTTTGCCTCGCGATGCCATCCGTCAGCCGCCGCTGGATCCGGTCGACGAACGCCGTCAACAGCGTGCTTCGCTGGCGGAAGTTCGGCAATTGTTGGCCGAAGACGAAACCCGACAATTGGATTCATTGCAAGATGCGATTGATCGCAGATAATCGGTTACAGCACTGCCATTTCTCGCGGGTTGCCGTAACGTTGCGCTTCAACGTTTGCTCATCTGCGCATAGTCCCGTTTGACCGCACCGGTATAAATCTGACGCGGACGACCAATTCGCGATTCCGTATCCTGATGCTGTTCCAGCCAATGCGCCACCCAACCCGCGGTGCGGGCTATGGCGAACATCACGGTGAACATCTCGGTCGGAATCTTGAGCGCCTTGTAGATGATCCCCGAGTAGAAATCGACGTTCGGGTAAAGCTTGCGCTCGACAAAATACGGGTCCTTCAATGCCACCTGCTCCAGTTCCAGGGCCACATCGAGCAACGGGTCATTGACGCCAAGGTCGGCCAATACCTCATGGCAGGTCTCGCGAATGATGGTCGCACGCGGATCGAAATTCTTGTAGACCCGGTGACCGAATCCCATCAAACGGAATCCCGAGTTCTTGTCCTTTGCACGTTCAACCGCCTTGCCGACGTTTTTCGCATCGCCGATTTCCCCAAGCATTCTCAGCACCGCTTCATTGGCACCGCCATGAGCGGGACCCCACAATGCCGCAATGCCTGCTGCGACACAGGCGTATGGGTTGGCTCCGGTCGATCCAACCAGGCGCACGGTCGAGGTGCTGGCATTTTGTTCGTGATCGGCATGCAGAATAAACAACAGATCCAGCGCCCGGGCCACAACCGGTTTCAATGCCAATGGCTCACTCGGTACCTCGAACATCATGTGCAGAAAACGCGTAACGTATTCGAGGTTGTTGCGCGGATATCGAATCGGCCAGCCAATGGAGTAACGGTAAGCGGCAGCGGCGATCGTTGGTACTTTCGCGATCAGGCGAATTGCGGCGAGACGACGCTGTTCCGGATCGGTGATGTCGAGCGTGTCGTGGTAGAACGCCGACAGCGAGGCGATCGAACCGCACAGCATCGCCATCGGATGCGCATCGTAATGAAAGCCGCCAAGAAAATTCTTGAGTGCTTCGTGCATCATCGAGTGATGCGTGACTTCGTGCTCGAAAGCCTTGAACTGACCGGCATTTGGCAGATCGCCGTTGATCAGCAAATAGGCAACTTCAAGGAAACTGGACTGCTTGGCCAGTTGCTCGATGGGATAGCCGCGATACAACAACACCCCGGCGTCGCCATCAATGAACGTCACCGCACTTTTGGTGCTGGCGGTCGCACCAAAACCCGGATCGTAAGTGTAATGGCCCGTATTTTTGTATAGCCCGGCAATGTCAATGCAGGCCGGACCAAGAGAACCACTAACCAGCGGCAATGCGCAGGTCTTGTCGGCGGTGGGATCGATCAGTTGAACGGTCTTGTCGGACACGGTGGACTCCCTGATATGTTCTGCGCTGGATGCAATGCAACGACAGGTTGGAACCTGCAAATCGAACCCGCGGCACGCGTCGTGAGCCACGGCGGCGGGGGATTATCGCACAGACGGTAATTGGCGCCGGACAGCGCGGTTGCACCTGCGAAACAACGCGAGATCGTGCAAACCATGTTCCCGGCGCCAAGCAGGCGCGCAATGAAGTCGACGAATTCGACGTGGCGCCGAGCACAGCCTTTTGACGACGCAGTCCTGTAGAACCGGATCACGTCAGTTGCCCGCGTGTTCTCAGGCCGTGGTCGTCTTGTTGCCGTAACGGCGACGGAACTTGTCCACACGACCACCCGCGTCGATGATCTTGTGCTTGCCCGTATAGAACGGATGCGACTTGCTGGAAATTTCCACTTTGATCAATGGGTATTCCTTGCCGTCTTCCCACTTGATCGTTTCCTTGCTGGTCATCGTTGACCGGGTCAGGAATGCAAAATCGGCGGAGGCGTCCTGGAACACCACGGGCGCATAGTCGGGATGGGTATCGGCTTTCATGGATCGGGCTCCGCAAAATATCGGGAAAAGACGCTAATTGTACCGGCTCGCCCGATAACTGCGCAACAACGCGTTATTGACCGCCCAGTACGCCAACCACCAACGCCTCGAACCTTGAGTGATCGATATCCAGCACGATCCTCGCATTGGCAGGGTTTTCCAGGCGATCTTCCCAATCGACCACGGTCGCACCGCGGGTCAGATGACCCTGCAGTTCAACCCCGACGTGATGGTCTTCGTAACGCTCCACGATGTCGGGTTGCAACGCAACCGCCATTGCCACGGCGTCGGCAGTCAGCAAACGTGGGCGCCCGTGCGCCTGCATCCAATCCCGGGTTCGTTGCGATATTGCGGCGTAGAACCGCGCCAGGGGTGTATCCGCCGCAAGCCATGACTGCATCGCGTCGAAGCCAATGCCGTTTCGCAGCACCAGTTCCCAGTCGACCAGAATGAAATGAGGCCATTCCGAAAACACGATGTGGGCCGCTTCGGGATCGAATCCAATATTGAATTCCGCCGGGACGCGGTGGATATTGCCACGGCCCGTCACCGCACCGCCCATGATTACCAGTTTTGCGACGCGTTGCGGAAGACTGGGGTCGAGCCGCAACGCCAGCGCCAGATTTGTCAGCGGCGCCATCGCGACAATAACCAGCGTTCCGGCGTACTCATGCGACAAGCGCAAGATCGCCAACGCCGCCGACTCGGCGTGCACTCGGCGTGAACTGGGCAGATAACCAGTGTCGCCAAAACCATCGTTGCCATGCACGAAGGCGGCGTCTGGCGCAGGCACCACCAGTGGCGTCGCACAGCCCGCAAATACCGGGGTATCGGCATCGAGGATTTCAACCAGCTTGAGTGCGTTGCCGACTGTGTGGGCAATGCCGACATTGCCTGCGGCGACGGTCAAGCCACACACGTTGGCATGGGCATGCGCGAGCATGATGGCCAATGCATCATCGACGCCAGGATCCGTATCAATCAACAAATGCAGTTTCGCCATACAGGTTCCTTCAGTGCTTCCAAGTGACGGTTATTTGGTCAAGCGCCGGCATACTGTGCCTTCTCGCCGATCCAACGATCAACCAGTCGCCGTGTCAGATCGCGATGATCGCGCAGCATGGCCGCCCCGGCACGTTGCACTCGTGGCAGCAGATGCGCGTCACGCGAAATATCGGCGATGCGCAGGCAAAGTTGCCCCGTCTGACGCGTACCGAGCACCTCGCCCGGGCCACGTAATTCGAGATCCTTTTCCGCAATGACAAAGCCATCGTTGGTTTTGCGCAATACGTCGAGTCGCTGCCGCGCCATTGCCGACAATGGCTTTTTGTAGAGGAGTACACAACTGGATTTCGTGGTTCCACGGCCAACGCGACCGCGCAGCTGGTGCAATTGCGCCAGTCCGAGCCGCTCGGCATTTTCAATCACCATCAGACTGGCGTTGGGTACATCGACACCAACTTCGATTACCGTTGTGGCCACAAGCAAGGCGAGTTTTCCACTCTGAAATTCCGCCATTGCCGTCTGCTTTTCGGCCGGCTTCAGACGACCATGGACCAACCCGACCCGAAATCCATGCAAGGCATCGGTCAATTCCGCATAGGCGGCTTCGGCGGCCTGCGCTTGCAGGTTTTCCGACTCTTCAATCAATGTGCATACCCAATAGGCCTGGCGTCCTTCGATGCATGCGGCACGAATGCGTTCGATGATTTCAGCACGCCGATCATTGGCGATTGCCACCGTCGTTACCGGCGTACGTCCGGGTGGCAATTCGTCGATGATGGAAACATCAAGATCGGCATATGCGGTCATTGCCAAGGTGCGCGGAATGGGCGTGGCGGTCAGCACCAATTGATGCGGAACACTGCCGGCCTTGCGCCCCTTGTCGCGCAAGGCCAGACGTTGATGCACGCCGAAGCGATGTTGCTCGTCGATTATCACCAGGCCAAGATCAGCGAAAACAACACCGTCCTGCATCAGTGCATGCGTGCCGACTGCAATGGTTGCGCCGGAAGCAATGGCAGCCAACGCCGACGCGCGCGCCTTGTTTTTGAGTTTGCCAGCCAACCACACGACATCAATACCGAGCGGTTTCATCCACGCGCAAAAGTTTGCGTAGTGCTGTTCGGCCAATAGCTCGGTGGGTGCCATCAGTGCGACCTGCACGCCTGCTTCGATCGCGGCAAGCGCCGCCAATGCGGCAACCACGGTCTTGCCCGACCCGACATCACCCTGAATCAGACGCAGCATCGGCGCACTGCGCTCCAGGTCGCGAGCCACTTCCGCCGCGACGCGTCGTTGCGCCGTGGTCAACGCAAATGGCAATGCCGCCAAAAAACGCGTTTGCAAACTGCCATCGCCGCGTAGTTCGCGCGCCGAAAGAGCACGCACTTTTTCGCGCAGAAGCTTCAAACTCAGGTGCTGAGCCAACAGTTCCTCAAACGCCAACCGTTGTTGCGCCGGATGCAACCCTGACTCGAGCGCCGCAATATCCGCATCGGCTGGGGGGTGATGCACGCACGACAACGCATCGCGCAACGAGGTCAATTTTGCCATTTGCCGCAGAGTTGCAGGAATCAACTCGAGCATACGGTCGTCGGGCAGCTTTTCCAGAGCGCGAGCAATCACGCCGGCCAAACGCTTTTGCCCCAGACCTTCGGTTGTCGGATAGACGGGCGTCAGACGCTCATCGACCTCACTGCGCGCGTCGCCCGTCAGGCGCTGATACTGCGGGTGCACCATTTCCAGTGCATTGGCCGCATGGCGCACCTCCCCGAAGCAGCGCAGGCGTGTGCCGACGGCAAGTTGATTGACCTGAGTGGAGTTGAAATGAAAAAAGCGCAACAGCAGCGTTTGCCGCGACGCATCACTGATCGCCACACGCAGTTGAGGGCGATAACGAAACCCTTTTTCGATCGCCTCGACGACCCCCTCCACCTGCGCGGCTTCACCAGCGCGCAAATCGCGAATCGGCACAATTCGGGTGCGATCCTCGTAACGCAAGGGCAAATGAAACCACAAATCCTGAAGCGTGGTCAGACCCAGGCGTTGCAATGTCGCAGCCAGGGCCGTCCCCACCCCGGCCAGCGCGGTCAGCGCGACGGAACCCGGATCAGTTGCTGGCGCGGGGGTGATGGCCTTGTTCTGCGGGTTGCCGGTTTGTTCGGCTTTCAATCGATCACCAGGATCGCGTCGATCTCCACTTGCGCATTCAACGGCAATTGGCTCACACCGATCGTCGATCGCGCCGGGTACGGCTCGCTGAAGCGCTGTTTCATGACTGCGTTGACTGCAGCGAAATTGCCGAGATCCGTCAAATAGATGCCCACCCTTGCCAGTTGCGCCAACGAGCCACCAGCGGCCGTGCACACTGCAGCAAGGTTGTCGAAGATGCGCTGGGTTTGCGCAGCAATATCGCCATCCACGAGCTTGCCGGTTGCGGGGTCCAGCGCAACCTGTCCTGAAAGGTAAACCGTATTGCCGACGCGCACTGCCTGCGCGTAAGGGCCAATGGGTTGTGGCGCTTGTTCGGTGAGAATGCTGCTGCGGGACATATCGGCGTTCCTTGGACAAGAGGCAGAATCGGGAATCGGGAATCGGGAATCGGGAATCGGGAATCGGGAATCGGGAATCGGGAATCGGGAAAAGCATCTTCTTTTCAACCTGCGTGCGCAAGCGCAGCTTGAAATGAAAGTTCGCGATTTCGCAGTGCCGATTGACGGGTCTACGGATAACGATAAACCGCATGCACGCCGCCCGCATTACGCACACCACGCATCACGGCGGCCAGATGTTTGCGACTGCGTACCTCGAGCGTGAACATCAATGTGGAGGTTTGCAGGTCGCGTTCCTGATATTCGACGTTTTCGATATTGGAATCGCATTCGGCAATTGCTGCAGCAACTGTCGCAAGCACACCGGGCTTGTTGTCGACAACGATGCGCAGGCGTACGCGGTAGTCTCCGCTGACTTCACGATCCCAATCAATGGCGACGATGCGTTCGGGAGTCTTGCGGTACTCGGGCAGGTTCGGGCAATCCTGCCGATGCACGACGATACCTTTGCCGGCCGACAGGTAACCGACGATTTCATCGCCAGGCAGTGGATGACAACAATTGCCAAAACTCAGTACGCCGCGTTCGCCGCCCGTAATCAGGATTTTTTCCGCGCGACGTGGGGCTTCCGCCGACTCGGTCGTGGTGCCGCGTGTCACAGCCAGTTGTGCCGCAACGTGATCAGGCATCAGATTGCCCAGCGCGATTTCGGCAAGCAGTTCTTCCAGGCGCTTGAACCGCGCATCGGCCAGATAGCGATCCAGCGTGGCGACCGAAATCGAATCCAGACTCATGCCGCGCGCATCCAGTGCGCGATCCAGCATGCGATGGCCGAAGTCAATCGCATCCTCGTGCTGCAGGCGCTTGAGAAAATGCCGGACGGCCGTACGAGCCTTGGCCGAGACCACCCATTCGAGCCATTGTGGCGTGGGCAAGGCTGATGGCGCGGTGATGATTTCCACGGTCTCACCGGAATTGAGCCGTTGCCGCAGCGGCACCAGCTTCTTGTCCACGCGTGCGGCAACCGCATGCGTGCCGACGTCGGTATGCACGGTAAACGCAAAATCCAGCGCGGTGGCATTGCGTGGCAACGACAATATCCGGCCTTTGGGCGTAAACAGGTAGACCTCATCGGGAAACAAATCGACCTTGACGTTTTCAAGAAATTCCAATGACGAGGCTTCGCGCGTTTGTGCGTCCACCAGTCCGGCAACCCACTCGCGCGCTCGAGTCTGCGCAGCCGTGGCAGGCTCGGAAGAAGTTTTGTAAACCCAATGCGCGGCAACGCCGCGTTCGGCAACCTGATCCATGTCTTCGGTCCGAATCTGGATCTCGATTGGCGCACCAATCGGTCCGAACACGACGGTATGCAGCGATTGATAGCCGTTGGCCTTGGGTATGGCAATGAAATCGCGAAACCGGCTATCCAGCGGTTTGTACAACGCGTGGATCGCGCCGAGCGCTCGATAACAATCCATCGTCAATTGACCGGTCACGACGCGAAATCCGTAGACGTCCATGACTTGATCGAAACTCTTGTGATCGCGACGCATCTTCGAATAGATGCTGTAGGCGGATTTGATCCGGCTCATCACACGATGGGTGATGTTTTCCTGTTCCAGACGGATCGACAATGCCTGCTCGATCTTTTCCATCGATTCGCGGCGATTGCCGAGCACGCTTCGTATGCGGGTCTGGATGACGCGATAACGCTGCGGATACAAATTGCGAAACCCATGGTCCTGCAACTCGGCGCGGAATTTGTTCATGCCCAGGCGCTGCGCGATCGGAGCGTAGATTTCCAGGGTTTCGCGCGCAATGCGGCGGCGGGCTTCGGGGGCCATCGCCGCAAGCGTGCGCATGTTGTGCAGTCGATCGGCCAGCTTGATCAGGATAACGCGCAGGTCGCGCGCCATGGCCAGCAACATTTTGCGAAAACTTTCCGCCGCCGCCTCTTGCTGACTGCGGAAGCGCAGTTTGTCCAACTTGGTGACGCCATCGACCAGTTCGGTCACGGTCGTACCGAAGGTTTCTTCCAGTTCCGCGCGCGACAGCGGCGTGTCTTCAAGCGTGTCGTGCAAAACCGCGGCAATGATGGTTTCGGCATCCATGCCCAAATCGGCAAGAATGCTGGCTACCGCAATGGGATGGGTAATGTAGGGTTCGCCACTTTTGCGCGTCTGTCCTGCGTGAACGCGCGCGCCAATCAAATACGCTTCACGCACGCGCTGGACTTGCGCCGCCGGCAGATACCCTTGAAGACGTTGTTCCAGTGCTTGCACATCCGCAGGTAGGGTTTCCTCCCGCAACGTGCTCATGTCGTCTATCTCGACTGATCGGTCAGGCCGCCCGCAACGGACAGCCTGCAAGCGCCGCGGGTCGTGGCAAACGAGCCAGCACCGATCGGCAGACAAATATCACAGGTCGTCGCCACCTTTGCCCAAGTCCTCATCGACTTCAGCGGCAGCCCATTCCAGCGCCTCGCGCTCGGCACGTTCGCGTTCTTGACGGTCGATATCGGCAATCAATTCGTTGGTGACCTTGTGCCCGGCGATTTCCCGCAGAGCCACGACGGTTGGCTTGTCGTTTCCTGCATTCACGAGTGCTTCCGCGCCGTTGGCCAATTGACGCGCGCGCTTGGTCGCCATCAACACCAACTCGAAACGGTTATCAACTGCCGTCAGGCAGTCTTCGACGGTAATACGTGCCATAAAAACCTCAAAAACAATGTGGATTCAGAAATTTACCGACGGCAAAGCTCCGAACAGGCGGGAATTGTATCCGCAGCCAATTGTGCAGCGCAAACACGAAACTGAATCCGACATGCACACAAATCGATTGTGCTGTGCAAAAACGCCCCCAATTGCTTTACGCTTACGCACCAAACCGATGGCGACCCGAGCGCTGTTGATGGCTGCGATCTTGAAATGGCAGATAAATACCTGCGCAAAATCAAGTAGATCGACCATTGCCAACCCGAGTCACCCATGCCTGACAATACCAACAAGACTTTCATGTTCGAGAAATCGCACGGCAAAAAACTGCAAACGCTGCTTACCTTCGCCCTCATGAGTATTCTGCTGGCAGGCTGCGCGACGCCGATGCCACGCAAGGACGATCCGCTGGAACGTTTCAATCGCCGGGTCTATGCATTCAACGACTTCGCCGATCGGGTCGCCATCCGACCGGTTGCCGTTGCCTATCGCAAAGTCACCAATCAAACCACTCGAACGCTTGCAAGCAATTTCTTCGCCAACCTCGAATCGCCGATCACCATCGCCAACGATCTGCTTCAGGCCAATATCAAGCAGGCGCTGAAGGCGACGGGTCGGCTTGCCGTCAACTCCACGGTGGGTCTATTGGGTCTTTTTGACCCGGCCAGTGAAATGGGCCTGGAGGCCAGCGCCACGGATTTCGCCGTCACGTTGGCCAAATGGGGCGTGCCTGACGGCCCCTACGTTGTCCTGCCATTGGTTGGATCGACAAGCTTGCGCGATATGTGGCGGTTGCCGGTTGATGGCTATTTCTTCGATCCACTATCGGCCTACGGGCGCAATCACGATTTTCGCCTGAATGCGCAATACTTGCCGAGCATGGCTTATCTGGTGACGCTGCGTTCTCGCGGCATCGATGCCGAAGGCCTGCTCCAGGGCGTTTACGATCCGTATATTTTTTATCGCGACGCCTACCGGCAACGCCGCATGTACCTGATTTATCGCGGCGAACCACCGTTCTCGGTGATTCAGTCGATGCAGGGTGCAGGGGATCTTGATGATGCCGATCAGCTGCTCCAGGAACAGCAGCAGTACGAAAAGCAGCAAAAGAAGAAAAATGGCGACAACGATTGAAGACACCGTTCGTATCGTTTCAACCGCTTTTTTTCACGCCAGGCCGAGTAGACTTTCGACGTCGCACAAGCGCGCAAGATTGCGCAGCCCCTGCGGCGCGCGCAAGTAACGCAGCACCGCGCCTTGCCGGCGCGCCTGCGCACTCCATGCGATCAATACGGCAAGTGTTGCGCTGTCGGCGTTTTCCAGTGCAGCCAGATCAAGGTTCAGTGGCCGGCTGTTGCGCACAAGTTGGGGCGCCTGCCCCATGGCGCGTGCCGCATTGGCAAATGAAATCGCCCCGGCCACGCGCAGCGTGCCCATGGTGTCGGACTCAAGACTGAAAAACGGATCCGGGTTCACTTCTTTCCTTCGTTTTCCATATCCTTGAGCGCTTCGTCGCCACCGGACTCCAATCGTGCGGTCAACGCATCCAGACCGGATTTCTTGATCTCTGC
>DASSXQ010000183.1:0-21366 GCA_035703725.1 Rudaea sp. | reverse complement strand
TCTCGGGCTCATTCGCGCGGTCGAAAAATTTGATCCGTCGCGGCGTCTGCGATTTTCAACGTACGCGGTCTGGTGGATTCGCGAAGCCGTGCAACACTCGGTGATGCATCAGGGACGTACGGTGCGCGTACCTGCGCACGTGCTGCGTGAATTTTCCCAGGTGCTGCAGGCGCGCCGGCGGTTCATTGCCAAACGCGGCCACGTGCCCAGCATGGAGGAACTCGCGCAGGCGATCGACAAACCCGTGGAAAGCGTTGCCGAGCTTTTCTGCGTGACCGATCGCATCAGTTCTCTGGATGCACCGGTGTCCGATGGCGACGAGCGCGCGCTGATCGAGCAATTGGTGGTCGAGGCATCGCCGATGATGACCGATGAAGTTTCCAACCACAGCATGGCCGCATGGATCGCGCAGTTGCCAACGCGCCAGCGCTTTGTGCTGGAACGTCGCTACGGTCTTGAAGATCATGCCGTGCAAAGTCTGGCCGAGATTGCAACGCAACTTGGACTGACACGCGAACGTGTACGCCAGATTCAACGGGAGGCATTGTTGCGCCTGCGCAAACTCGTCGATGCCGATAACGCAAGTGTTCCGCCAAATGGGCAAAAGGTGCGGACCCCGCGGAAGTAAACACGATTCGCCGTTGCGAAATTCGTCAGAAATTCCGCACTACGGGTGCTGTGCATTATTGACATGCCACGCAGTCTGCAGTCGCTTTCGCTGACCCCGATTTGCCCGGAATGGGAAGTAAAGATTGGCACCGGCCTTGCTCGGGAAGGGAAGAAAGAAGTATTCCCGCACTCGAGGCGAAGGAGCTCCTCAACCCGGCAACAGGAATACTGCGGCGACGCGGCGCAACTCGCCGGCAAGCACATTGAAGGTGCGCGCTGCTGCGGCATTGTCCATGGTTTCCAGGCCGACGCCGCGCTTGAGAAATTGCGCAAGTACCGCCGGCGCCGGAAAAATGGCGCGGCTGCCGGTGCCGAGCAGCACGACTTCCGGTTGTTGCTCGAGAATCTTGTCGATCAACGCGTTATCGAGCTCACCCACCTCGCGCGCCGGAAAGTCTTCCCATGCGTGATCTGCAAACAGCACCAGACTTCGCGTAAAGCTGCGGTCGACCACGAGCACGCTTTGAGCATCGGCTCGGCGTACGAACAGTTCGCCCTGAGTTTGGTGCTGGGTAAGTTGCATCGACCTACTTCGGCAACGCCAGTTTGGGTGCGTCGGCATTGCGCCGATAAAAACAGGCTACTCGGCCGATGCTTTGCACCAACTCGGCGCCACTGGCATCGGCCAGTGCGGCAATTTGGGCGACGCGCTGTTTGCGATCCTCGCAGCCCAGTTTGACCTTGATGAGTTCGTGGTGATCCAGCGCAATCTCGAATTCGTTGACGACCGCTTGGGTCACGCCCTTGTTGCCGGTCATCACCACTGGATTCAACGCGTGGGTGAGTCCGCGCAAATAACGTTTCTGGCTGGCGGTCAGGCGCATGGTCGCTCGATCATGATCGTGGGTGAAATCGGAAATAACAGGGTATCATGCCACCATGCAGCATTCATTCCCGGAATAAACGCGCGTGGGTCGCAGCAAATCCAGTACGCGCTGGTTGAAAGAGCATTTCAACGATCCTTTCGTCAAGCGGGCGCAGAAAGAAGGATGGCGCTCGCGTGCCGTGTTCAAGCTCGAAGAGTTGGTCGAGCACCAGGATTTGCTCGTTCCCGGAAGCATTGTCGTGGATCTGGGCGCCGCGCCTGGCGGCTGGTCGCAAATGTTGCGGGAAAAATTGCGTGGTGGTCGCGTGATCGCGCTGGATATCCTGCCGATGCAGGGCATCGGTGGAGTGGAGTTTGTTCAGGGAGATTTTCGCGAGGATGCCGTGGTTCAGCAATTGGAGGCGATACTGCGAGGCCAGGCCATTGATCTTGTGCTATCGGATATGGCCCCCAATATGAGTGGTGTGAATGTGTCGGATCAGGCACGGGCCATGCATCTGGCTGAATTGGCGCAGGAATTTGCCGCGACCCATTTGAAGCGCGGTGGCACGTTTCTGGTCAAGCTGTTTCAGGGGCGTGGGTTCGACGAATACGTGAAAGGCTTGCGCGCAGGATATGAGCGCGTCAGCATGCGAAAACCCAAGGCCTCGCGAGCGCGCAGTGCCGAAGTGTACGCGTTGGCTACCGGCAAGCGCGATTGAATCAACGAGAGTATGAATAATGAATGACATGGCCAAGAATCTGCTGCTCTGGGTAGTCATCGCGGTTGTTCTGATCGTGGTGTTCCAGAGTTTCAATCCGCCAATTAGCAAGCCGCGCAGCATTGCCTACTCGGATTTCGTGGAGCAGGTCAACAACAATGCCATTGCCGAAGTCTCGATCAGCGCAACCATTCCCGCGAACATCACCGGCAAACGCAAGGACGGCACGGTGCTCAATACGGTCGTGCCGCTGGACGACAGCCAGATGATTCCCAATCTGCTTGCGCACAATGTCAGCGTGAAGCAGGAACCGGCCGACAACAGCGGTGCCTTGTGGCGCATGTTGCTCGACTGGGTACCGTTCATCATCTTCATCGGGCTGTTGATTTACTTCATGCGCCAGATGCAGGCGGGAGCCGGCGGACGCGGCGCCATGAGCTTCGGGCGTTCCCGCGCGCGTTTGCAGGGCGAGGATCAAGTCAAGATCACGTTTGCCGATGTTGCCGGGTGCGATGAGGCCAAGGAAGAAGTCAGCGAATTGGTGGAATTCCTGCGCGATCCGGGCAAGTTCCAGAAACTGGGTGGGCGCATTCCGCGTGGCGTTTTGATGGTGGGCTCGCCCGGTACCGGCAAAACCTTGCTGGCCAAGGCAATTGCCGGTGAAGCCAAGGTGCCGTTCTTTTCGATTTCCGGTTCGGATTTCGTCGAGATGTTCGTCGGTGTTGGCGCCAGTCGCGTGCGTGACATGTTCGAGCAAGCCAAGAAACACGCGCCGTGCATTATTTTCATCGATGAAATCGATGCGGTCGGCCGCCATCGCGGTGCCGGTTTGGGCGGCGGACACGACGAGCGCGAACAGACATTGAACCAGTTGCTGGTCGAAATGGATGGCTTCGAGGGCAGCGAGGGTGTCATTGTCATTGCTGCAACCAACCGCCCCGACGTGCTTGATCCGGCGTTGTTGCGTCCGGGTCGTTTTGATCGTCAGGTTGTCGTGCCGCTACCGGACTTGCGTGGCCGCGAACAGATTCTCAAAGTACATATGCGCAAGGTGCCGCTGTCCGATGACGTCGACGCCACGGTCATTGCGCGCGGCACGCCGGGATTCTCTGGCGCGGATCTGGCCAATCTGGTCAACGAGGCAGCCTTGTTTGCGGCGCGTGCCAATTCACGCACCGTGACCATGACGCATTTCGAGCATGCCAAGGACAAGATCATGATGGGCAGCGAGCGCCGCTCGATGCTAATGAGCGACGACGAGAAAAAGCTCACGGCTTATCACGAAGCCGGCCACGCCATTGTCGGGCGGCTGGTACCCGAACACGATCCGGTGCACAAGGTGACCATCATTCCGCGCGGACGTGCCTTGGGCGTTACCTTGTTCCTGCCCGAGACGGATCGTTACAGCCATAGCCGAACGTTTTTGGAAAGCCGTCTGGCCAGCCTTTACGGCGGCCGTGTGGCCGAGGAGTTGATCTTCGGCGACGACAAGGTCACCACCGGTGCGTCCAACGACATTCAGCGTGCAACGGCATTGGCGCGCGACATGGTTACCAAATACGGTTTGTCGCCGGAATTGGGACCAATGACCTACACCGAGGACGAGGATGAAGTGTTCCTGGGTCGTTCGGTGACCCAGCACAAGCATGTGTCCGAGGAAACCGCACGCCGGATTGACGAAGTGGTCCGCGGCGTCATTGATACGGCCTATCAGCGCGCCCACGATTTGCTCACGACCAATATCGACAAGCTGCATGTCATGGCGCAAGCCTTGCTGCAATATGAAACCATCGATCTGGATCAGATCACGGCAATCATGGAAGGCCGCGAACCGGGGCCGCCAAAAGACTGGCAGAAGGATGAACACGGCGATGGCGGCAAGCCTGGCGTCGGCAAACCCGCGACGCCAATTGGCGGAACTGCCACGCAGCACTGACCAACGCGCGCCTTTGGACCCGAGATCAAGCCGCCTTCGGGCGGCTTTTTCGTTGTGGTCCAGTGCGCGTTCGTGCAAACGTCGGAAAAACATCGGCCGCAACACGTCGCGGTCGTTCCACGACAGCATGCGCTGCAGTGTTTTGCAATAACGACATCGGCTTGCCAATCAACTCCCGGTTTGCTTGCTAGAATTGTCGCCTTTGTCGGCACTGGGGATAACGCGTCGTGAGAAAATTTTTCAAGTGGTTGTTGCGCTTGATTGTATTGCTGCTTGTCGTTGCGACTGGTTTCTTCATCCATGTCTGGTATTTCAAGCCAGCCAAAATAGACTGGTTCTATGCGCGCACATTTGCCCAGTTTGCGCTGCATTCCCCGCAAATGCTCAGCAGCATGCGCGTGTTGCCATCGTGGCTGGATTTTTACGGCAACAAGCTCGACGACGCTTCGCCGCAGCACGCAGAGAAGATGGCTGCATTGGTCCGCGATGCCGATGCGACGCTCAAGCGTTACGACCGCAACAGCATGGATGCCGAAGGCAAGTTGTCCTACGACGTACTGAAATATTTTCTGGACATGCAGGTCGAAGGCGATCAATTCCGTGATTACGACTTCCCGGTCAACCAGATGTTCGGCGTGCAGTCGAGTCTGCCAAATTTCATGGCCCAGACTCATCAAATCGACGATGTCGGCGACGCCAAAAATTACGTTGCACGACTGGATTTGTTTCCGCAGAAATTCGAACAGACGATACAAAGCTTGAAGCTGCGTGAGTCCGAGAAGATTCTGCCGCCGCAATTCACGGTCGAAGAAGTCATCCAGCAGATGACGGACTTCATCGCGGTTCCGGCAAAAAGCAACATGCTCTACACGACGTTCGTCGCCAAACTCGACAAATTGCCGCCGGAGAAAGTCGATCAAGCCACACGCAACGATCTGCTCAACGCCGTGGCAACGTCGATCGATGGCAAGGTGTATCCGGCTTACCGGGATTTGATTGCATATTTCAAGGCGTTGCAACCAAAGGCGCAAGGCAACTTCGGCGTCTGGCATCTGCCGGATGGCGACGCGTTCTACGCCTACGCGGTGCGCCAACACACAACGACCGACATGACGCCGGAACAGGTACATCAACTCGGCTTGACGGAAGTCGCGCGCATCAGCAAACAAATGGATGAGATCTTGCAGGCGCAGGGGTTGACCGAAGGAAGCATTGGCGCGCGTGTCCAGCAACTTGCCCACGCGCCGGATACAACCTATCCGAATACGCCAGCCGGCAAACAGGCGATGCTCGCGCGGTATCAGGAAATTCTCGACGAAGTGAACAAGAAGCTTGGTTCCGCGTTCGACGTGCGGCCGAAACTCGGCGTCGAAGTGAAACGTGTGCCGGAGTTTTCCGAAAAGACGGCACCGGGCGCGTACTATGAAGCCGGTTCATTCGACGGCTCGCGGCCTGGTGTCTTCTACGCGAATCTGCGCGACACCGCCGAGACACCGAAATGGGCGATGCGGACACTTGCCTATCACGAGGGAATTCCCGGCCATCATTTCCAGATCACGATTGCGCAGGAACTCAAGGGTGTTCCGTTTTTCCGCCGTGTGCTGCCGTTCACCGCCTACACCGAAGGTTGGGCATTGTATGCCGAGCGGCTGGCGTGGGAACTCGGCTTCGAAAAAGATCCGCTAGACAACCTTGGCCGATTGCGCGATGAGATGATGCGCGCAGTACGGCTGGTCGTGGATTCCGGCATTCATTACAAGCGCTGGACACGCGAGCAGGCAATTGCCTACATGATGGAAAACACCGGCATGGCCGAATCCGATGTCACCGCCGAAGTTGAACGTTATTTCGTGAACCCGGGTCAGGCGCTCGCATACAAGGCCGGCATGTTGAAGATCCTGGAACTGCGCGAAAAGGCCAAACTCGCGCTTGGTGAAAAATTCAATCTTGGCCAATTCCACGATCAGGTGCTGATCCACGGTTCGCTTCCACTGGCTTTGCTTGAACGTGTCATCGACGACTGGATCGCCAAGCAACAGCAAAGTTGAACGCAGGTTGCCTGACTTGATGATTACCAATCGGTGGGCGCGTAGTCCTTGAGAAACTGTCCCCATACGTGCTCGCCGGTATTGAAGCCATGGATGATGGGGTCGATGATGCGCGCGGCACCGTCGACGATATCCAGTGGCGGGTGAAATCGCTCCTCGACGATCTTGCGCGCGGCATGCTCGGCCGGGTCTTCGTCGGTGACCCAACCGGTGTCGACACTGTTCATGTGAATGCCGTCGCCGTGGTAGTCGGCGGCGGCAGTGCGCGTCATCATGTTCAACGCAGCCTTGGCCATATTGGTGTGCGGGTGCTTGGTGGTCTTGAAATTGCGGTAGAACTGACCTTCCACGGCAGAAACGTTGACGATGTGTTTGTCTGCGCTGGGTGGGTGCCCGTCGACGCTGCGCAGCAGCAGCGGTTTCAGGCGCGCGTTGATGATGAATGGCGCAACGGCGTTGACCAGTTGCGTCTCCAGCAATTCCACGGCCGGCACTTCGTCCATCTGCATGCGCCATGAATTGCGCCCACGCAGGTCGACTTGTTGCAGGTCCTGGTCCAGTCGTCCTTGCGGAAACAAATGCGCTTGGCCCAGCAGTTCATCTGCGAGTAACGGCACTTGCGACAGTTCGGCAGCGCGCGTGAGCCCTGCTGCATTTGCCAACTCAGCAGCGCCAACGAGTTGCGTCGCCCTGGCGCTTGCGCCGGGCAGCAGGTCGGCGCTGCGCAACCCTTCGTATTGGCCAATCAGCTTGCGTACCGTTTCGGGCATGTCATGCATGGCGCATGTTTCGCTCGCCATCATGTGTGCGTAGAAAGCCGGTGGCCGGCGTACGGTTTGGCAGGCATTGTTGATGATGAAGTCCAGACGCGGACGGCTGGCCAGCAATCGCGTGCAGAATGCTTCGACGCTCGGCGTGTGGCGCAAGTCCAGGCCGAATATTTCCAGCCGATGTCCCCATTGCGCGAAATCCGGTTCGGCCGCGTAGCGCGCCGCCGAGTCGCGTGGGAAGCGGGTGGTCACAATCAATTCGGCACCGGCGCGCAGCAACTTCAATCCGGCCTGATAGCCGATCTTGACGCGGCCACCGGTCAATAACGCCACGCGGCCGCGAAGGTCGGTGGTTTCGGTGCGTTTGAAGAAGTTCAGTTCGGCGCAAGTCGGGCACAATTGGTCGTAGAAGTGGTGCACTTGCGTGTATTTGCGCTTGCACACATAGCAATGCAGCAGTTCCGGCGCATGCGCAGGCTCGGCGGCATCCGAGCGGATACCGGTCCGGTCGTGCTGGCCGGGTGGTACGGGCGGAAAACAATTCGGTGCAGTGAACACCGGCTTGCGGCGCAGGCTGCGGATGCCGGTCTGGTTCAGTATTGCCTCGGTCTCGCGGATTTTTTCCTGCCGCCGTTGGCGCGCTTGAACTTTCGTCTGGCGGCGCCGTGCGCGTGGTTCGGGGTGATGCACCAAAGCCACGGTCTGCAGAAGGCGTGTGCGATCTGGCGCCGACAATTCATCGAGCACGCGACGATCACGGATGATCGTTTCGAGTATCGTCACAAGCGCATCGATATTGTCGCTCAACGTGCCGCTGCGCATGTCGTCTTGCGCACGCACTGGCGATGTCGCGGGATTGTTCACGGATGTATCCTGTTGGCGAATGACCCACGCGGCGGCTGCTCGAAAGTCAGCGTACGCTGGGCTGGAAAGCGAATGAGCGTCATTGTACTGCCTGTCTGCAACCAGCTTGCATCGAAATTGGTGCAACGGCTGCAGACCAGCGAAGTCGGCATCGGTGGTTCTGCGGTGAGCTGCCGGAATGTTCGCGAAGAAAAATGCTTCTCTTGATTCAGCGCCATTCAAGCCAGAGTCCTTGTGCTCGCGGGCCATGCGCCGGTCCGGCGCCCGGCCATTGCGGGAGCACCGTGAATCATCGTCGGCAGACCTCACCATGGTGAAGCGTCACGGCCGTTGTTGCGTTGCACGATGCGTGGGGTGATGGCGGCAAGATCGGGTCAATGCTTTCCGTGTGCTTTGCCTGCGTTATTGCGGTATCCAGACACCAACCGCGGATGCACGGCGGTACATCAATTTACGTCATGATGGACATAAAGACGTATAGACGGCTAACATATGAAACCGGCCGGCACATTGCTTGTCCGGATTCGAATTCATTTTTGGGGAAAACCGACATGGCAAAGGTCCTTCCGGTGCGGACACGTACCGTGGTTTCAACGTTTGCGGCAATCGTGTTGCTGATGCTTGCGCCGTGTGCGCAGGCCGTTTACGACCCTGTATTTGACTCCGGCTTCGAGACGGTTCCCCGCTATTACGTCTCTGCTGCGCTCGGAAGCGACGCCAATCCCGGCACGCTGGCGCGGCCGTGGAAGACGATCAATCGTGCAGTCCATGCCGACAATGGCGCACCCGCCGGCTCGACCGTTTACGTCGCCGCCGGCACGTACAACGAGCAGGTCGTCGTTGCGCGCGACAAAATGCGACTGATCGGATACAAGGCCACGCCCGGCGACCAGCCGCCGATTCTGGTCAATCTGGCGATCGATCCGGCGACACTCGATCATGGCTACGCATTCGATCCTGCCGACATGCCCCTGCTCGACGGCCGCGATCGCACGACGGGAGTTGGCATCGAGATGTCGGGCCGGCATGGCATCACGCTGAAAAACTTCAGCATTCGCAACTATGCCTACGGCGTGACCGCAGGACGCGTCGGCGACCCGGACTTCATCGAAGGCGATCTGGTCGACAACGTCAACATATCGAGCATCGGCAATCTGGATGCCGACTACAGTGGCATTGGCATGTGGTTCGGCATGATCGCGCCGCGCAAATTTTCCAACGGCAATCGTGTAACCAATTCGCTGATCGTCAACGTCGGCGCGGAAGGGCTGGATATCGTCGGCAATGGCAATGAGGCAAACAACGTTCGCGTCTACGGCGCCGAAAGCACCAACGCCACCGATTACTACATCATCGTGTGGGGCAACTACAACCGCGTGAGTAACTCGTATATCTGGCACAAACTCGGTACGCCGCACTGGAGTCACGGCTATACCGTCAAGGACAACGCCGACCAGCTTGCCGGCGGCTCGCGCATGTTGTCGGAACATAATGTGTTTGAAAACGATGTGGCCGTGAACATGGGAGAAAGCTTCGCCGTGCGTCACCGCGGCGTGCGCTACAACACCTTCATCAACAGCACCGCTTATGGCCCCCTGGGATTGCCCGGAGGCTGCGGCGATGATGTGGGTACGGACGGCAGCGCAATACAGATTCGCGATGGTGCCCGCTACAACCAGTTCATCGGCATCAAGGCGTACGACACCTGTCGCCCGCTCACGATCACCGAATCGGTTGAAGACGAGATTGACGACGGGATGCCGCACGCGCCAAATCAAAACGTGATCGACAACCTGTACAGCTTGCACTCCGGCGAGGCTGTGTACCTGAGCAATAGCGATCACGTGTCCGACGCCGGCGACAACATCATCAAGAACTCGCAGTTTCTGCAGGTCAAATGGCCATTCGTCATCAACCTGCCGCCCGGCAACCTGCGCTTCATCGACACGGATTTCGACGGCGACGGCAGCGATCCAATCTTCGGTTGGGGCACGTATCAGACCGAATTGTTGCAGTCACAATTTACCGGCTGCACCTTCACCAATTTCCCGCTGCCGAACTGGTGGTGATGCCGACAAAAAAACCGGGGTCAGGTTGCACTTTCCAAATCATGTGGTACAGGAAACAGGGATCAAGTTCGGATGGCGCCGCGTCAAACATCGTCCTCCCCGCGAAAGCGGGGATCCAGCGCCTTTCGCTTGAGTTGGCGACAGCTCATTCTGATTGTCTTCGGTGGGGCATTCAGGATCTTGGAAGGACGACAGCAGAACTCGCGAAAGAATGAGGAAACCGACGTCACGTTACGATCAGCCCTTTTTCCACCCCGCCGCAGGCCCCATGTAAGAGTGTCACTCTTCGGCGCGCCTGCTCATGATTCCTCTCTCGATCCTCGATCTCGCACCAGTCACGGAAGGCAGCACTCCGGCGCAGACGTTCGCGCACACGCTTGAGTTGGCGCGCCACGCCGAGCAGCTTGGCTATCGGCGTTTCTGGTTGGCCGAGCATCACAACATGCCGGGCATCGCGAGTGCGGCGACGGCGGTGTTGATCGGCCATGTGGCTGGCGGTACGTCGAGCATCCGGGTTGGTGCGGGCGGGATCATGTTGCCCAACCATGCGCCGCTGCAGGTAGCCGAGCAGTTCGGCACGCTGGGTGCGCTGTATCCGGGACGCATCGACTTGGGACTTGGCCGCGCGCCCGGCACCGATCAGGCCGCGACGCGTGCGTTGCGGCGCTATTACCAGGGCGCGGAAGAATTTCCTGCCGACGTCGTTGAATTGTTGCAGTACTTCGAGCCGGTGCAGGCAGGGCAGGCGGTGCAGGCCGTGCCGGGCGCGGGCATCGAAGTCGAGACGTGGATTCTCGGTTCCAGCCTGTTCGGCGCGCAGCTTGCCGCGGCGCTCGGCTTGCCGTATGCCTTCGCTTCGCACTTCGCGCCGGCTGCGATGGAGCAGGCGCTGGCGCTTTATCGCGAGACGTTCAAGCCATCCCCACGCTTGGCCAGGCCGCATGTGATGCTGGCGCTGAATGTTGTCGCAGCCGATACCGATGACGAAGCCCGGCGCCTGTTCACGACTCAGCAACAAGCGTTCGTCAATTTGCGGCGCGGTCGCCCGGGTCTGGTGCCGCCGCCGTTGCCCACAGCGGAGGCGATCGACGACTACTGCACGGCGCAGGAAAAAGCCGGCGTCGATAGCGCGTTGGCCTGCGCCGTGGTCGGCGCGCCCGACACGGTGCGCACCGGCATGCGCGCTTTCGTGCAGACACACCGCCCAGACGAGTTGATACTCACCGCCAACGTGTTCGACCACGCGGCGCGGCTGCGTTCGTTTGCGTTGGCGATGCAGGCTTGGGAGTGAATTTGCTTCACTCGAACGATTTTTCTCCCAGCAAAATTGCTGTCCGAATTGTCCCCGCGTGAGTGCATTGGCCCACCATCCTGAAAATGTGCGGCTGCGCATGAATGGCACCACCCACTGATTGTCGCTTGCGTACCTCTGCAACGATGCAGCGAAACCTGCATGGCTTCAGCTTGCGCACTCCCGCAGACCCAACGATACTTTGAACTGCTCAAATTTGCGGAGTCGCCCGTGTATACCTCTGGCATTGTGGCTTTGTGCAATCGGCCGCGGCATCGTCTCCGCTACGCGCTCATCACTTTCGTGCCGCTGGCGTTTGGCGCATTCGTGCCGGCCGCGTCGGCTGCCCGGATCGACGTCAATACCGCGACCGATGCCGTGGCCGTGGATGGACAATGTTCGTTGCGCGAGGCGATTACCGCTGTCAACAAGCAAGCGGCGTCGGGCAACCTGACGGGCGAATGTGCTGCGGGTGACGGCAACGACGACACCGTCATCGTGCCGGCCGGCACCTACACGCTTGCCATCACCGGGGTAAATGAAAACAACAATGCGTCGGGCGATCTGGATATCCTCGCCGATATTCGGATTCAAGGCACCGCGAACGGTGCGACCGTCATCGATGCGAACGGCATCGATCGCATCATCGACATTGTTTCAAGCGCAGTCACGGTGCGTTTCGCTGATCTGAAATTGCTCAACGGACACGCGCCCGTCAGTACCACCGAACATGGGCAAGCCGGCGGTGCGGTCAATAACGGCAATGGCGCAACCCTCGTGCTCAGTCGCGTCGAACTCGCGAACAACGAAAGTGGTGTGGGCATTGGTACTGCATTTGGGTTTTCCGGCGCAGCCGGCGGTGCCATCTTCAGCAACGCGGGCAGTGTGTTGTTGGTCAATTGCTGGTTGCACGACAATCACAGTGGTGCCGGCAGTGATTCAGTCCAAACCTTTGGCTACGCTGGATACGGCGGCAATGGTGGTGCACTTGCGTCGGTGAACGCCACCATTGACATCGAAACCACCAAATTCGACCGCAATCACACTGGCGATGGCGGTAGCGGCGGTGACCTCCCGACGCCGCCCGGGTTCGGCGGGGCCATCTACGCCAAGGGTGGCAGCATCAACATCCTGCAGTCGGCAGTCCACAGCAATCAAACCGGCACGCAAGCCACTGGCGGCTTCGGCGCAGGCGGTGGAGTATTCGTCGCCAACGTCACCATGCAGATCAACCAGACCAGCATCACCAACAACGTTGCGTTTGACGGAGGTGGACTCGACAGCGGCGATAGCGCGCTGACACTCGATAACGTCACGCTCAGCGGCAATTATGCGGGCCAATTTGGTGGCGGACTGTTTATGTCCGGCGGCAACGGTCAGTTGAATTTCGTGACGTTGGCGGCAAATCAGGCAGCTCTCGACTCCGGTGGAGCACGCATCGAAAACGGTAGCAGCGGCGCCGCGACGGTGTCGTATCGAAACACCATTGTGTCCGGCAACTTCGCGCCCAATCAACCGGACTGCAATATATTTTCTGGCAATTCCCTGATCAGCAATGGCTACAACCTTGCCGGCGCCGGCTGCCCGGCCGACGCGTTTGGCGATGTTGCAACAACCAATCCGCAACTGGGTCCGCTGAGCAATAACGGCGGCATTGGATTGACCCTGATGCCACACCCTGACGGACCTGCGGTCGATGGCGGCAACTGTGTCGCATCGAATATTGGCATGGACGAACGCGGCCATGCGCGCTTCGTCGATGTGCCGCGCACTCCCGACGCAGTCGATGCTTGTGACATCGGCGCAGTGGAACTTGATGACGATATTTTCCGGGATGGGTTTCGTTGACGTGGCGTCGAGGCGGTGTCGGCTGTCGGACCAACGTTTGTATCCAACCTGATGTCGTTGCTGTCGTCGAGCACGATGGCGTCGCAGGATTGCCATGCCGCTTCCACTTCCCGACGACGGACGAGAAACGCGGCGACCCAGCGCAACCACCTGAGCTCAGCGCGATTTTATGCGACCATTGCGGTCTGCCGGGGGAACTGAAAACTCGGAGGACACGATGCTCAAGACATCACGAAATGGGCGCGGCAATTGGAATGCGCTCCCACTTGCAGCAGTATTTGCCAGCCTCGCGCTCGCGGCATGTTCGGCAGGAAACGCGGGAACGCAGGCACCCGCGGCATTGAATACTGCCGGCACGACTGCAACCGCGCCGTCACCCGCACCGTCGACAGACCGGCGACCAACGCGTCAGTACACGATCGACAGCGGTCTGGTGTCGCTCACCAACAGCCTCAACGGCGAGAAGATCGAAATCACGGTGACGAAGGTGGTTGATCCGGCGATTCCCCGCCCCGGTTCAGGCACCCCCGATCCCGGCGACCGCTTCGTTGCCGTGCAGTACGAAATCCACAACGTCGGCACGCTGCCATACGACGGCGACACCGCACAAATTGCCGCCATCCTGGCCGACCGCCAAGGCCAGCAGTTCAAGCCAGTGTTCGTGCAACCGAAAACCAGTGCAGGCCCGAATCTGCCCGACTCATTCAACGTCGTGCCCGGCCAGAAAATTCTTGGCAACGTGGTTTTTGAACTCCCCGATGCCTCACTGCCCGGTCAGGCACAGTGGAACATGGGGATGGGATTCGGTGGCACGGCGATGTGGAATATCAGCGGGGCGTGATGGTGGTCTGGGCGGTGTGTGTCCCCGCACAGTTTCGATCTATTGAAGCCGTCGTCGAGCTATCGCCGGAGTCTCGTACTGGAACTACGTGGTCTGCCCTTAGTCGTGTTGGAGATCGTCGAGAAAGTAGATTGCGTCAGGTGTCGAATCCAACCAAGGCCTGCGTGTCATCACATAGCCGATTTTGTTGACGACATGAAAACCGGGTTCGGCGTACCAGTTTCCGTCGCTGTCGTCACCTGTTTCTACGATCGTCCAAATGTGATTGAGTGGCTCGTTGTGGACGTCTTGGAATTCAAAAAAATCGCCGGACGGTTTGAGATATACGCCCCATATCTCATCAAAATCGCGTTCTGAAATGAAATCCTGATTGTGCAACATGTCAATCGTCCGTCAGTAGCTGCTGCCAATCTTAGCCTGGATCCAACGACGGAATGCCAATGCTGGTAAATAGCTGGAATGCTGGGTCGTAAAAAGCAGGCGCGCGGCTGGGATCTTCAGCGCTGCCTTCGGGTACAACAATGACCATTCCCTGTCGCGCGCGGGTGAGTAGCACACGGTAGGCGTTCAGAAGGTAGCGCTTGCGCATCTCTTTGCCTACGCACTCCCAGCGTTTGCCCTTGAAGCTGAAGAAGTCCCATTGGCTACCGTTCAGCCGCAGATCACCATCCCAAACCACACATGTCCAGTCGAGCTCCAACCCCTGTACCTGAAATTCTGTCGCCACGTCTTCAAGATAGTAGGAAGACCGCACGTCCTGCTTGGATTCGAGAAACCAGCGAACGGGATCGACTTTGACACGGACATCGATGGCATGTGGCTTGAGTCGTTGTGCTTGTGATGACACCACCATCCCATAGCGCTCGCTACCGCGCGCCTGCTTCCTTAGCCATGCCTTGGCGTGGCCGAGGTGACGTGTCAGACGAATTGGGAAATTCGGCAGTACCTGTGCAAGCGCGGCACGTGCCGATTCCACTTCCAGCGCTAACAAAAGGTTGACGAATTCAGCTACGCGCTCCGACCTGAATGAACGCATGGATGTGGCGAGATGCAAGGCATTATCCCAGTGCGCACCTGGGCGGGATTGAAGTACGGCCAGCTCCTCGTCGGCGTGATATTCGATTTCGCGGAGCCGTGGAGATAGATAAATTTGCCAGTTTTCGAAACGCTTGCGGATGGCAGCGAGCCATTCACTAATGCCCGCTTCGCCAGTATTGATTTCCTGACCGCTGCCCACGAGACAAACGATGGCGGCCCAGTCTTTGTGTCGGTCGAGGCAGGAGATAAGGAATTCAGGTTCGGACTGGTTAAAGGCGTCAATGCCTTTCTTGCGACTCATGAAGCTGGACGTCTGGTGCAGGTTCCAAGCGCGTTGGGCTTCATCGAACAGTGCAATATGTTCGATCGGTGGGCTGGAACTGGCTAGGCAATCATCACGGAAATGGTGGACGTTCTGAATGAATTGTTTGACCAAGCGTCGCGCTTCACCAATGCGCAGCGCCTTGCCGGACCGCACCGCGTGCATCTTCTGATCCCGCGCCAATGCTTCGTGCAACACGCTCACCAATGGGCCATTGCCCGACAGATACACGCTATAAAGGCTGTCTTGGTTGTCGGTGTGCCGATTGGCAATGTCCAGTCCCACCAGAGTCTTTCCGGCGCCCGGTACACCGGTCACGAAGAAGATGGATTTTTCGCCGCTCAGCCGGGTATTCGCAATCAATTCTGCCAATCGATTCGCCGTCACTGTCAGGTTTGCGGCACCTGCATCGTTTCGAGTGATTTCCGCGACCGAATGACCCGCGTACAAGGCGCGCGCGGCTTCGACGATTGTGGGTGTCGGGTGATATCGGCCACGTTGCCAGAAACCAGGATCAATTCTTGCCGAGTGAAAGTAATTTAGACCGGAACGGATTGCTTCGGCCAACCCCGCAGCATTGCAACGAAGTGGCAGTGGGACATCATCTTTGTGCGGGCCAGTTTCGATTTGAAACGTCGTGGTGCCAGCGTTGGTAGCGACGAGAACCGGGACGATAGGGACGCTGTGGCTGGCTTCATGAAAGTTTTTCAAATCGAGCGCATAGTCCCAGACTTGATCGATCGCATCGCGAGAATACTCATGCGCGCCGACTTTGAATTCGAGCACGAACAGTGCGTTTTCAAGGACAAGCACAGTGTCGACGCGTTGGCCCAAGCGTGGGATGTCGAACTCAAAAAATAGTGCCCCACCAGATGTGGCATACGGGCCGAGAATCTTCTGCAGAATGGAGATTTGCTCCAACCAAGCGACTTTTTGCGATGGGTCGACCGCAAAGCTGTACCAAGTCGTCAGTGCGCCGATAATTCGTTGAGGGTCTTCGAATAGAAAATCAGCGATGGTTGCACCATAGCCCCAACGTTTCCGCGGTGATGCATTCTCGGTCGCTGAATTCGATCGGTCTTCCACTATCCCAGGATAGCCGACAAAGAAGGCGTCAGCAAAAAGCACAAAAATTTTGCCAGCTCTATTTGGGCGGAGAAGTGACTGGCTTGCTCGCGCGGACGCGGTGTCGGGGTACCGCGCGGGCACGCTTCGCTCCGCCCACCCTGCAAATGATTGTGACGCGATTCTCAACGGTTGCCGGCGTATGGGCTTATGGTGCGGTGCATGGGTGGGTTGAGGGGTGCGGGAAAATGCAGAGGAAAACTTGTTTGGCGTTGATGGGAGTGCTGGCTGTGGTTTGCCTGGTCGGCCTTTCGGCCAGCGCGTTCGCAGTCAGTCATTCGCCGGACACGGGTTTCCATGACAGCTTCGAGGGTGTCGCGGCCGGACCGGCTACCGATGCGGATGCAGCGCGGTTCCTGGCTCAGGCCACGTTTGGCCCGAGCGCAAGCGATATTGCGCATCTTCGTCTGGTTGGCTATCAAGGTTGGTTTAACGAACAGTTTGCCGCGCCTGCGGCGACCGAAGTGCCTTATCTGGATTGGGTCGATGGGTTGACGTGCCCGCCAGATGATCAGTATTGCAACAGCGTCACCGACCAAACGCGTTTGCAAAGCTGGTTGATCAATGCCTTGGGCACTGCCGATCCCAGTCGCGGCAACGTGCGTCCGGTCGATGCGTTGCGTCAGCGTATTGCCTATGCGCTCAGTCAGATATTCGTGGTTTCCAGTGCCAACGGAACGCTGGCGTATAACCCATGGGGTTTGGCTGGATATCAGGACATGCTGGCTGCCGATGCCCTGGGCAATTATCGGGACTTGCTCGGCGACGTGACGCTGAGCCCGGCCATGGGCATTTATCTGAGCATGATCGGCAACCAGAAAGCCGACCCGGAGAGCAATCGGCATCCTGACGAAAACTATGCGCGCGAGGTGTTGCAGTTGTTTTCGGTCGGATTGGTTCAGCTCAACATTGATGGCTCGGACAAGCTTGCGGGCGGGCAACCCATCGCCACTTACGATCAAGCGACGGTACGTGGTTTTGCCTCGGTATTTACCGGCTGGATATGGAACAACGCCGGGTGCGGCGAAACGACCTACACCTGCTGCGATGAGGACACCTACGAATGGTGTGGACCGAGCAATGCCAACGATCAACCGTGGATGTTGCCGATGCAGGCAGTCGAGTCGTTCCACGACAACACGAGCGCCAAGCAATTGCTGGATTATCCGGGCGTGGCTTTTTCAGGCGGCGTGATGGCGGCGGGCGGAAGTGCCGGCAGCGAGTTGAATGCGGCACTGGACAATATTTTCTACCATCCCAATGTCGGGCCGTTCATCGCGCGCCGCTTGATCCAGAATCTGGTTACCAGCAATCCGCAGCCGGCCTACATCGCGCGCGTCGCGAGTGTATTCAATGACAATGGCCACGGGGTGCGCGGTGACCTCGCCGCCGTGGTACGGGCAATTCTGCTCGATCCGGAGGCGCGCTACGGGCAGTGGCAGCACCCGGATACGTTCGGCAAGTTGCGCGAACCGTTGTTGAAGATCACGCACATGTGGCGCGCGTTGAATGGACGTTCGGGCAATGGTCGCAACGACAATCTGGGCACGTGGCCACCAGTCGAGGATTGGTTTGGTCAGGCACCCTTGCGTGCGCCGAGTGTGTTCAATTTTTTCAGTCCGGATTATCGCCAGCCCGGCGAGATCAAGGATTCGGGTCTGCGCAGTCCCGAGTTCCAGATTCTCGATGACGATCACATCGTGGCCACGCCGAACTATTTGTTCCACCAGATTTTCTGCAACTACGTTGGCAGCGAGCGGTGCTGGGGCAGTGACTTTCCGGAAACGTTGCAGATGGACTACGGCGCTGATGCGGTGTTGGCAGCCACTGACCCGCAGGCGCTGATCAACGAGTACAGCGCCGTGCTGATGTCCGGGCAAATGTCGCCGTTCATGCAACAGGTGTTGTTGACGCGCCTGAATGCCATGGATGTCGATGACTACGGCAGCGATCTGGGCTTGGCAAGGGTCGAGCAGGCGCTGTACCTGATCATGAGTTCGCCCGAATATTCGGTACAGAAGTAACCAAACTGAGGTTGCCCACATGGCCATGAACCGGCGTCAATTTTTGCACCACGGCATCTGCGCCGCCCTGGGTGGTGCGAGCCTGTATTCGGCGCTGGGCAGCATGCGACTGATGGCTGCGTCGGCGGCGACGCGCAGTGTTCGTTCGTTGACCGGGTACAAGGCATTGGTCTGCGTGTTTTTGAATGGCGGCAACGACAGCTTCAACACCGTGATTCCAGTCAGCGGGCAAGCGCGGACGGATTATCTGGCGGCTCGTGGCGGACTGGCTCTCGGCAGCGGTCTGCATAATCTGATTCCGCAATCCGGAGGCGGCCCCGGCAACTATGCGCTACATCCGGCCATGCCGGAGCTGGCCGGCCTGTTCAACGCCGGTCAGGCAGCCGTTGTGACCAATGTCGGCAGTTTGCTGTATCCGATCACCGCAGCGCAGTTCCGCGCGGGCAGCGTACCGACGCCGCCGCAATTGTTCGCGCACAACGATCAATCAGCCCAATGGCAGACCGCCCGGCCCGACGATGTCAATGCCAACGGTTGGGGCGGTCGTATCGCGGACATGTTGCACACGGCCAATGCGGGGCAGGCGCCAATGAGCATCGCTTTGAGCGGCAACAATTTGTTTGAGCGTGGCGCCATCGTCAATCAATACGGCATGGACCCGTCCGGCGTTTCGCGCATGAGTTATCAGGATGACGGTGACGAATGTTGGATTGCCGGCAGTTGCTCGGACTATGGTGCCGACACAATGGCGGCCAACAAGGCGGCATATGATGCGCTGCTGACACCGGGCACGCAGGCCAACGTGCTGGAACGTGGCTATGCCGCAGCGACATCACGTTCGATAGACACGTATCGGCTGATCGACAGTGCGCTGGGAACCGAGCCTGTGTGGACCACGCCGTTTCAGGACACCAACCTGGGCAACCAGTTGCGCATGGCCGCGCGCCTGATCGGTATTCGTGCTGCACTGGGCATGCAGCGGCAGATATTTTTCGTATCAACCGGCAATTACGACAGCCACACCAACCAGTTGCTGGATCAAAACGACAACCTTGCCGAATTGTCGCAGGCCCTCAAGGCGTTCCATGACGCGACGGTGCAACTGGGCGTGGCCAACGACGTCACCGCATTCACCGCATCGGATTTTGGTCGCTCTCTCGCAGTCAACAGCAGCGGTACCGATCACGGCTGGGGTGGACATCATTTCGTGATGGGTGGTGACGTACTCGGCGGACGTTTTTACGGCCAGATGCCGTCTTTGGCTCCGGACAACAATCCGGACGATACCGGCTGGGGACAAATTATTCCGTCGCTTTCCGTTGACCAGTACTCGGCAACCCTGGCACGCTGGTTCGGGGTCGATGCGGGCGGGATTGGCGACATCTTTCCAAACCTCGGTCGGTTTGCCAGTCCGGATCTCGGGTTCATGGCGTGAAATACCTCATCGCTGCTGGCGCCGTGGCCTTCATGTTGCTGGTCTCGGCACGCGCTGATGCGACGATATGGATTGTAACCGCCAATCCGGATATGACATTCACGCCGGCCTACGTGCTGATCCATCAAGGCGACAGCGTGAATTTCGTCAATGGCGGTGGTCTGCACAACGTGCACGCAGACGACGACCGCTTCATCTGTTCGCTCAATTGCACCACCAACAATGCGCCCAGCACCGCAGCATGGCAAGCAACGGTGCGCTTCACCCGGCTCGGCAGCTTTGGTTACTACTGCGAAGCGCACGGTGACCTGAGCAGCGGCATGCGCGGCATGATCGAAGTCATCGATCGCGTATTTGTCGATGGGTTCGAGCAGCCTTGACGACCGCCTGAGAGAATTCCGGCGACGTGTCCCAGCTTGGGACTTTCCGCGTTCCACCTCGCGCGCGTTGCGGCTTGTCCTTTCCCCCGCTGCGCGGGGGAAAGGAAGCATCTACTTCTCGCGTGACATTGGCGCCGGCTTGCGCAGCGACGATTGTCGCGTCTCGCCATGCTCGTGAAGCAACGCGTTCACGAGGGTAACGAATACGAAAATCGCGCAGTACTTTCCGCGTAACAAATCTCAGTCGATCGCGCCGGTTTCCAATCCGCGGCGCTCCAACAGTGGTTTGATCGTGGGTTGCGCGCCGGTAAAGTCGTGGAACAGTTGCATGGCATCCTTGCTGCCGCCACGCGACAGCAGGGTCTGGCGGAAGCGGTCGCCATTGGCGCGGGTCAGGCCGCCATGTGCCTTGATCCATTCAACCGTATCGGCGTCAAGCACCTCGGACCAGATGTAGGCGTAATAGCCGGCTGCGTAGCCGCCCATGATGTGGCTGAAATACGGGGTGCGGTAACGTGGCGGGACCATTGCGTAGTCGGTGCCATTGGCCTTCAGCGCAGCAGCTTCGAATGCCATCACGCCATCGGCTGCGGGAACCTTGTCCGCACCGACTTGGTGCCAGCTTTGGTCGAGCATCGCCGAACCCAGGTATTCGGTGGTCGCAAATCCCTGATTGAACTTCGAGCTGGCCAGAACCTTGTCGAGCAATGCTTGCGGCATGGGTTCGCCGGTCTGATAGTGCTTGGCGTAATGGGCCAACACGCTTGGCCAGTCGGCCCACATTTCGTTGACCTGCGAGGGGAACTCGACGAAGTCGCGCGGTACGCTGGTGCCGCTGAAGTAGGGATATTTCACGTCCGAGAACATGCCGTGCAGCGCATGACCGAATTCGTGGAATGCGGTGGTTACTTCATCCCATGTAAGCAGGGTCGGGCCGCTGCTCGGTTTGGTGATGTTGAGATGGTTGGCGACCACCGGCAGATTGCCCGTGAGTTCCGACTGTTGCACGTAGGCGTTCATCCACGCGCCACCACGCTTGGACGGGCGCGCGTACATGTCGGCAAGAAAGATCGCGAGCTGACTGCCGTCGGCGTTGAATACGTCGTAGACCAGCACGTCGGGGTTGTAAACCGGCAGGTCGGTACGCTGTTTGAATGTCAGGCCATAGAGCTGGCCGGC
>DASSXQ010000003.1:0-11438 GCA_035703725.1 Rudaea sp. | reverse complement strand
CCTTGGCCAGTTCCGCACTCATGGTTTGTTGGCGCAGGACTATCTGCTGGCAAGTTTCGCCTTCATAGCTGGCTTCAGTAAATTCCATGATGGCATCGAAAGCCGTGCCGTCCCCGCGTTGCGCTTTCAGGTTCACCTTTTGCGGCGGCTTCTCGCCTTTGGACAACTGCTTGAGCAGCGTTTTGAAGTCGTCGGCGTCGTCGGGAGCGACCATGTCCAGAATCGACATACCCTCGATGTCCTCGAATTCTTCGAAGCCGAAGATTTCCAGATAGGCCTTGTTCGCGCGCACATGCATGCCTTCGTGCACATAGGCAATCGGGTCGCGCGAGGAATCCAGCAGCGCATCGCAGCGCCGCTCGGTTTCGCGTAAAGCGCTTTCCAGTCGGCGCACCCCGCGACGCATGTTCAGGCTGTCGAATTCGCGGCGCACGATTGACTGCACATGTTCGGCACGATTACGCAAGGCCAGTGCGCGTGCACCATCGTTGAACGCGTTGACGACGACGTCTTCAGTCACATTGCCGACGACGGCGACAATGGCAATATCCTTGCCGCCTTTTCCGGCCGCAGTGGCGACATCGGCGAGCTTGAGTTTCGCAGATCCCGGATTGGCAAGAATCAGGTCTGGCGTTTGTCCTCCAAGATACGTTTCGAGCTCGTCAGCGGTTTCCACACGCGCCGGACGCAAGGCGATTCCGCCATTGCGCAGCATGCTGATGATTTGTTCGGCTTCTTCGACCGAATCTTCAATCAGCAGCAATTTGATGACCTGGTCTTGTTTGCTCATTGGCAGCAATTTCGGGGGCAGATACAGCTTTTACTTGATTCCGACGTCCATTTCCAGCGGATAAACGTTGCACAATGGCCGGTTGGCAGCAAGTCAGGGTGTTCATAACGGTGTCTTGGCAGGTTCGCCTGGAAGCTCACGCACCAGTCTGGGCACCAGATAACCGGAAACGCGAACACGCAAGGCTTGTACCAAAGCGCGTGCGCGTGCATCGTCCACGGCAAAATGGGCTGCACCAGCGACCGGATCAAGCTGGTGCAGATAGTACGGCAAGATGCCAACCGCAAACAGGCGTCTGGACAGGCCGGCCAGCGCATCGACGCTGTCGTTGATACCGCGCAACAACACGGACTGGTTGAGCAGGTTGACGCCGTTCGCGCGCAACGCCGCGCAACGGTCCGCAACGTGCTCATCGATTTCGTTGGCATGATTGGCGTGAACGACCAGCGCAACGGGCCATGGCAGATTTTGCAGCCAGCCAAGCAGGTCCGCGTCAATGCGTTCGGGCAGCACAATGGGGAGTCGGGTATGAACGCGCAGGCGCTGCAGATGTGGTATCGACGCCAGCGCGTCGGTCAGTTCGGCGAGCTTGGGCGTGGACAACGACAGCGGATCGCCGCCGGACAGAATCACTTCTTCAATCGACGTATCGTCGCGAATGTGTGCAACGGCTTCGCGCCAATGCTGTGCAGCGGCGGTTTGTTCGGCATAGGGAAAATGACGGCGAAAACAGTACCGGCAATTGACTGCACACGAACCCGTCGCGATCAGCAATGCCCGCCCGGCATACTTGTGCAGGACGCCGTGAGCGCTGCGTGCGGCCAGGTCACCGACGGGATCCCTTCCAAACCCGGTAACTTTGTCCAGTTCCCGCGCGTGTGGCAATACTTGCAGAAGCAAGGGATCGTGCGGGTCGGCATGGCGCATGCGAGCGACAAAACCGCGCGGCACGCGCAGGGAAAAGCCGGTATCGGCACCGGACAAAAGCGTCGCAGCAAGATGCTCCAGGCCCAGCAGGCCCAGCAGTTCCAGCGGGTCGGTTACGGCATCGCGCCACAGACGTTGCCATGACGGGACGGCACCACGCTGCGCGGAAAGGGGGCTTGCGGTTATCATTGGCGTTCTGATGGCCGGCGAGTCAGGCATTCACACCCTTTTATTTTAGCCGCATTTCCGGGCGGCCCAATGTAACGGAGCATGTATGGCCAGTTATGGCATGAACGACGTCAAGAATGGCATGAAGATCATCGTCGACGCACAGCCGTGCACGATCATCGACACCGAGTATGTAAAACCCGGCAAAGGGCAAGCGTTCACTCGGGTCAAATATCGCAACCTGAAAAGCGGTCGCGTGGTCGAGTTGACGATGAAATCGACCGATTCTCTGGAAGCGGCCGACGTGCTTGATCAGGACATGGAATATCTGTACACGGATGGCGAGTTTTGGCATTTCATGCATCCGGAGTCACACGAGCAGATTGCGGCGGACAAAGTGGCAATGGCCGACGCCGCGCAGTGGCTCAAGGGTAACGAGCTATGCATCGTGACCCTGTGGAACGGGGCACCGTTGACCGTAAGCCCACCGAATTTCGTCGAATTGGCCATTGTCGAAACCGATCCGGGCGTCAAAGGCGACACTGCCGGCACCGGTGGCAAACCAGCCACGCTGGAAACCGGTGCCGTGGTCCGCGTTCCGCTGTTCGTCGGCAACGAGGAAATCATCAAGGTCGACACTCGCAGCGGCGCCTACGTCGGACGCGTGAAGTGACGCATCGGCTCGCGCGCGGTTTTGCCGATGCGTCGTCGCGCAATGGTCTGCGCCGCGACAGCGCGGGCAGGCCTGTGTCCGCGCGATTGGAATGACGCCAAATGAGTGTAGTCGACCGAATTCTTGAGGCACGCTGGCTGGTTCCGGTCGAACCAGCCGGTGTCGTTTTGGACAATTACGCCGTCGCCATTGCCGGTGACGTCATTGCCGATGTTCTGCCGATCACTGCCGCGCGTGCGAAATACGCAAATGTCGATCGTATCGACTTGTCTGCACATGCATTGATCCCCGGCCTGATCAACGCGCATACGCACAATCCCATGACGTTGATGCGCGGGTTGGCCGACGATTTGCCGTTGATGGTGTGGTTGCAGGAGCACATCTGGCCGGCGGAAGCGCGTTTCATGGGCGCTGAATTCGTGCGCGATGGCGTTGAATTGGCGATTGCGGAAATGCTGCGTGGCGGTACGACCTGCTGCAACGAAAACTATTTTTTCCCGGATGTTCAGGCGGCCACTTATCTGCAACACGGATTTCGCGCGAGTGTCGGGTTGCCGATCATTGAATTTCCGAGTCCATGGGCCGCCAGCCGCGACGAATATTTCGACAAGGGCCTGGCCACGCATGATGAATTCAAATCCGAAAAGCTGATTTCGCTCACCCTCGCGCCGCATGCTCCGTACACGGTTGCCGACGAAAGTTTTACGCGCATACGCGTGCTGTCCGATCAACTCGACATACCCGTGCATATTCATGTCCACGAAACCGCACAGGAAATCGAAGACTCACGCAAGCAATACGGGGTGCGGCCATTCGCGCGTTTGCAAGCGCTGGGGTTGGTCAACGATCACCTGATCGCCGTACACATGACACAATTGATCGACGCGGAAATTGCGGCCTGCGCACAAGTCGGCGCATCGGTCGTACATTGCCCGGAGTCGAATCTGAAGCTGGCCAGCGGGTTTTGTCCTGCGGAAAAATTGCGGGTCGCCGGCGTCAACATTGCCATGGGTACGGATGGCTGCGCCAGCAACAACGATCTGGACATGTTCGGCGAGATGCGTACGGCCGCGTTGTTGGCAAAAGGCGTTGCTGGCGATGCCCGTGCATTCAACGCAGCCAGCGCGTTGCAAGCCGCAACCTTGAACGGTGCGAAGGCGCTGGGACTGGGTGATCGTATTGGCTCGATCGTGCCCGGCAAGCAGGCTGATCTGGTGGCCGTGCGTATGGATTCGCTGGAAATGCAGCCAGTCTACAATGTTGCTTCGCAACTGGTGTATGCCTGTGCCAGGCGCCATGTCAGTGATGTGTGGATTGCCGGCGCGCGCAAACTCGATAATGGCGTCTTGTCGGGAATCGATACGGACCGGTTACGCGCAAAAGCGCAGACGTGGCGCGAAAGAATCATCGGAAATTGACCGCTGTTGCGCGCAATGCCAAGGAGTCGTGCTTGCAGGTCGAATGTTCGCGTGTGAATTTGCGCCTCCACGCACACTGGAATCGTTGGCGCAGTCCGATGCCGCACGCGTCCTGCACGAATTGTTTCACACCCTGTCTGGAATCATGAGCCATGCCCATGGCAATCCAAAACGTCAACCCCGCGGAAACCGCAAAGTTCGACAAGCTTGCTGCGCGTTGGTGGGACGTGAATGGTGAATCGCGCGCTCTGCACGACCTGAATCCGATGCGACTGGATTACGTTGCGCGACGCTGCGCATTGAATGGCGCGCGCGTGCTTGATGTGGGTTGCGGCGGCGGGATTTTGAGCGAGGCGTTGGCTGCGGCTGGCGCCGATGTCATCGCAATCGATCTGGCTCCGCGGGTCCTCGACGTGGCCAGACTGCACCTGCTCGAATCGGAACTTGAAGTGGATTATCGGCAGATCAGCGCCGAGGCACTGGCCGGTGAAATGCCAGCTGCATTTGACGCAATCACGTGCATGGAAATGCTCGAGCACGTTCCCGATCCCGGCAGTATCATTGCCGCGTGCGCGCGCTTGTTGAAACCTGATGGCCGGTTGTTTGCCTCTACATTGAATCGAACTGCGCTTGCATTTGGCGCGGCCATTGTCGGTGCCGAATACGCGATGAACCTGCTGCCTCGCGGGACGCATCACTATGCACAATTCATCCGCCCTTCGGAGCTGGCTCAGGCATTGCGCGCCAATGGACTGGATTTGGAAGACATCGCCGGCTTGGCTTACAACCCACTGACGCGGCGTGCCTGGATTACCCGAAGCACCCAGGTCAATTATCTTGTTTGCGCGCGCAAACCCCGATGATTCCAGGCGGCGACGAAATCTGCATGGTGTTGTTCGATCTCGACGGTACGTTGGTCGATAGCGCGCCGGACCTTGTTGCCGCCATGCAGGCTTTGCGCGCCGAGCTTGGCGAGTCGGAAATCGATTGTGGCGGCGTGGGCCGTGTGGTTTCGAAAGGCGGACGCGCCATGCTGCGGCAAGGATTTCCCGGTGCCGATGATGCTCGCATTGAAGCGTTGCTGCCGCGTTTTCTCGACTTGTATTCCACGTCAATTGCCACTCATTCGACGTTGTTCCCGGGCGTGGACCATGTGCTTTCCACACTGGAAGCGGCACACGTGCCGTGGGGTATCGTAACCAACAAGCCTGGATGGTTGGCGCGCTCGCTGGTGTCTGCGCTTGCGCTGGACCAACGTTGCACCGTCTTGGTTTCCGGCGATTGCCTGCCGCAACGCAAACCCGACCCGGAACCTATTCTGCACGCCTGCAAGCTGGCTGGTTGCAATCCCCGGCAGTGCGTTTACGTCGGTGACGATGTGCGCGACATGGAAGCTGGGCGCAGCGCCAATACCTTGACGGTTGCGGCAGCTTGGGGCTACCTGAACGGTGAAGACGCACTCGCGTGGGGTGCGGACATTGTCGTGCAATCGCCGGTGGAACTATTGCCTGTGCTGGGCATTGTCTGAACTGCCCATGCCGGCCACAAATCACGCGTTCGCCGCTTTTGAGCAGAAGTGGCTGAGCGAATTTCCCGAAAACATGATGGTTGGATTGTTCCTGCCGGCCACTCATCGTCAACGCGCAAGCGCATTCGGCAGTCTGATTCACGAACTCACGCAGACGGCGTTTTATCGCAGTGAAGCACAAATTGCGTCAACCAAACTCGGCTGGTGGCGTCAGGAGCTGATTGATGCACAGGCGGGCAGTGCGCGACATCCCGTCACCGCCGTGCTGTTTGCTGATGCGCAGATGCGGGCGAGCGATCCCGCCGTGTGGTCGGGGCTTGCCGACAATGCGCTGGCGCAAATCGATCGCCACGATGGTTCCGGTATTGCGCAATTGATGCAGCGATTTCGGCCGTGGCACGCATCCGTAGCGCGTGCCCAGGCAACCGTGTTTTCGCTGCAATCTGTCGAATGCGATGCTGAAGTATCGGCGTGGACGATCTCTCATTTGTTGCATGAATTGGCGCGAATTCCAACCTGTCCAACGCCGACCATGCTGGAGCAAATCGCGGTGCCGCTCGACCTGTTGGCGCGACATGCCATTTTGCGCAAAGATCTGATCCATGCGACAGCGGCGCGGAATGGCTTCGTTGGAGATTATCTGAGCGCATTGCTGGCCGAACTCGATGCCTGCAATGCTCCGGCGCGCGTACGCAACCTGCCACAACGTGTACGCTGCGCGCTGGATCGCCAAATGATCGTGCATGCGCGCCGTGCAACGGATCCGTTGCAGTGGCTGTCCGCACACAAGCGCTCGGGCCACGGTCGCAACTTGTGGACAGCATGGCGGCAAGTACGTCGGTTGGGGCTTGACGAATCGTCGTCGCGCCCAATGTTGTGAGGACTTCCCAAGGTTCTGGAATTTTGCGTTGCCAGGCAGTGATGGCGGCGTTGTGATGACGAGGAGCTTCATGCAACACGAAAAAGGTAACGCGCGTGCAATGCCCGATATCGCCAACGAAGGCGCAGCGGCGGTTGCCGGAACGCTGGATTGGGTCGGCATGGACCAGATCGATGTGCCTGTGCGGATGTCTCGCGACGACGGCATCACGGTTCAAATTCCGGCGCGCGTCGCCGCGTTCGTGAATCTCAACCGCCCCGAAGTACGCGGCATTCACATGTCGCGACTGTATGTGCATGTCGACGAGATTCTTTCCGGCGAGCCACTGACGCCGTGCTCGATCCGTCGCCTGCTGCGTGAATTCCTGGATTCGCATGCGCAGCTATCAGATTGCGCATTGGTGCGCATTGCGTTTGACCACCTGATTCGACGACCGGCGCTGAAAAGCGAAAACAGTGGTTGGAAGGCCTATCCGATCATCATTCGTGGAACGCTGGACAAGGGTCAGTTTTGCCTCGAACTGGCGTGCGAAGTCGTCTATTCGAGCACTTGCCCGTGTTCGGCAGCACTGGCGCGGCAATTGATTCAGGAACGATTTGTCGCGGATTTCGCGCGCGACGCGCCGCTGGATCATGCCGCAGTGGTGGATTGGCTGGGCAGCGAAAAAGGCATTTGCGCCACGCCGCACAGCCAGCGCAGCACTGCCAGTGTGCGCGTGAAACTGGCACCGAGTTTTGGTTTTCCAATCGAAGATTTGATCGATGTCATCGAACAGTCATTGCAAACCCCGGTGCAGACCGCAGTCAAGCGCGAAGACGAACAGGCGTTTGCCCTGCTCAACGGCGAAAACCTGATGTTTTGCGAGGACGCGGCGCGTCGCATGCAACGCGCACTGGATGCGGACGAACGCATCACCGATTTCTCGATTCGCGCCGCGCACCATGAAAGTCTGCATCCACACGATGCCGTTGCGTTCGCGACCAAGGGAATTGCCGGCGGCTACACCGCGCAACACACGGCCTGATGCGGCATTTGTCGAGTCCAGGAACCTCCGCGCGGACTCGCACCGGCGTCGGGCCGCGCGGCGGTTCCTTAAACGGCCAGCAATGCCGGCGTCGCGTGCGCGGCGATGGCCTTGACCATGGCACGTGTGACGTGGTGATTGCCGGCAACAAGGTTACCGTTGGCCGGAATTCCTTCGCGGCCGGCAAAATCGCAATATGTACCGCCGGATTCGCGCACCAGCAGACAACCGGCGGTCATGTCCCAGGGTTTGAGTCCGATTTCGAAATAGCCATCCATGCGGCCGGCGGCAACATAGGCGAGATCCAATGCGGCTGAGCCGGTACGGCGGATGTCTTCGGCTTGCGCGAGCATGCTGCGGGTCATGCCGAGTTGGGCGTCAAGATGTGCGCGCTGGCGGAACGGGAAACCCGTGCCCAGCATTGCTCCGTTGAGGCTGTCGCGTTTGCTCACGCGCATGCGGCGATCATTGCAAAACGCGCCATCGCCCTTGCTGGCGGTGAACAATTCGTCGCGCAACGGATCGTAAACGACCGCGTGCACCGGATCGCCGTGATCGAGAAACCCGATGGAAACGCTGAAGTGCGGAAATCCGCGCAAATAATTGTGCGTACCGTCCAGCGGATCGACTACCCAGACTTTGTCGGACTTGCCGGTTCTGCCGGATTCTTCACCCAGAATGGCGTGATCGGGATAGGCGCGGCGCAGTTCCTTGACGATCTCGGCTTCGGCCATGCGGTCAACTTCGCTGACGAAATCCATCCGCGACTTTTCCTCGATGGTCAGGCTATCCACCCGATTCAGGTAGCGCAGGATGATGGATCCGGCGGCACGCGCGGCGCGCACCGCGACGGTTACAGCGGGTCTTGGCATGGAAACTCCGGTCGAGTCAGGCTGAAAAAGAACGTACGCGTGGGCGGCCAAGCGCGGCGGAAGGGTAGCAGAAGCAAGGCGATGGGCCTAGGGCCGGGATTCGAGATTCGAGAAACCGGACGCGAGAGGTATTGGTCGGGGTTTGCGATTGGAGGTTCCAATGCCAACGCCTTTGCGCCTGCCCGGATGCGCACGGATCGGCCATAATACCGAGGTGAACACTCAAGTATCGACCTGCGAAGAATCACCCGATCACAACCACGCGTGCGCCAACGCCAACCTCCGCTTCGTCCTCGTGCGCACTTCGCATCCCGGCAATATCGGTGCCTCGGCGCGAGCGATACGCACGATGGGATTTCAGCAACTGGGTTTGGTCGCACCGAATCAATTTCCGCACGATCAGGCCACGGCAATGGCCGTCGGTGCGGCGGCGGTTCTCGATCAGGCCGTGGTCACGCCAACGCTGGTTGAAGCCGTCGCCGGCTGCAGCCTCGTATTGGGTTGCACGGCGCGACATCGCGGCATATCGCTGGAAGAATTATCACCGGGGCAAGCCGCGAGGCGCGCATTGGACATCAGTGCCAATGCCAAGGTGGCAATCGTGTTCGGCAACGAACGCACGGGTCTGGATAACGAAGAATTGATGGTCTGCCACGCTGCCGTGACGATTCCGAGTGTCGCGGATTTTCCCTCGTTGAATTTGGCTCAGGCTGTACAAGTGCTGGCTTACGAACTGCGTCTGGCGCAACTGCGGCATACGCCGCTGGCGCAGGCGCCGACCAAATCCGAACCAGTGGCGACGGTTGAGCAACTCGATTATTTCTTCGGTCATCTGGAACAGATGCTTGAAGATATCGACTTCCACAAAGGCCGTTCGCCTCGAACCATCATGCAACGGTTGCGGCGGCTGTTTCTGCGCGCGAATCTGGAACAACGCGAAGTCAGAATCCTGCGCGGGATTTTCGATGATGCGCAGCGAATGGCGCGGATGGCGCGCGGGGAATCGTAGCAGTCGATATCCGCGGGCCGAGGGCTGATGGCAGAAATTCCGCGCTCGTCATTGCAGCCCTCGATGGGATGACGCAATGCTTATGCTTTTTCGGATTTCCGATTTCCGATTTCCGATTTCCGATTTCCTACGACTCGACTTTCTGCACCAGAATCTTGTCGATCCGGGCGCCGTCGAGATCAACCACCTCAAACCGCACGCCTTGCCAGGTAAAGTGCTCGCCGGTTTCCGGAATGCGTCCGAAATGGGCGACAACCATGCCCGAGGCGGTGTGGAAATCGTGTTCGTCCTGTTGTGGCAGGTCACCCAAACCAAGCAATTCGCTGAGGTCTTCGGTCCCGAGTGAACCATCGATCAACCAACTTCCGTCGTCGCGACGCACGATCGGTGTTTCGTGCAGGGTAGGACCTGGCGCGGCACTTTTGCCCACGACTGCACCAAGCAAATCGTTCAACGTAACCAGGCCTTCGATATCGCCGTATTCGTCGACCACCAGCGCCAGACGCGTTTCCGCGTCGCGGAATTCCTCGAACAAGTCCAGCGCGCGCGCCGTACCCGGTACGTACAGCGGCTTGGCCAGCTTGGCGAACAATTCGATTTGCGGCTTGCCCAGCATCGCCGGTAATCGCTTCAGCGACAGGATGCCGAGTACGTCCTTGTCGCTGCCGCGATAGACCGGATATCGCGAAAACGGTGTATCGCACATGCGCTCGAGGTTTTCCCTGGTTGTAGCGGCAACATCGAGCCAGACAATGCGCGTGCGCGGGGTCATCAGACTGTCGACGCTGCGATCGCCGAGACGCAACACGCGATTGACCATATTGCGTTCGTCGCTGTCAATCACGCCTTGTTCGGCACTTTCGGAGACAAGCAGACGAATTTCCTCTTCGCTGACCTTTTCGGTGCTGGCGCGATTCATGCGCAGCACGCGCAACAACACACGCGTGATACCGATCAACACGAATGCAAACGGTGCGGCGATCCAGGTGAGGATGCGCATCGGGATCGCGGTTGCAATGGCAAAGCGTTCCGGGTTCACCAGTGCAATGCGTTTGGGCAACAATTCGCCAAGCAGCATGTTGGCAAACGTGATGCCGGAAATACTCACGACTACACCGATGACCTGGGCGTAACGCGTCAGCGCCAGCAGATTCGTGCCACCCAGATGCACGGCGAGTTGTTCGCCCAGACGTGCGCCAAGCGCAGTGCCGGTACCAACGCCAATTACGGTGATGAACACTTGCACGGTGGACAGGAACTGCTCGGGAGTCTGCGCCAGATTCAATGCAATCTGGGCACGTCGGCTCGTACGCGACAACTGCTTGAGGCGACTTTTGCGCGCAGCAATCAAGGCCATTTCGCTAAGCGCGAAAAACCCGTTGAGTAGCGCCAGCACAACGACAAGAGCGACTTCGACAATCATCCGTTTCTGAACAAGGAATCCCTGCTCGAAGTGTATCAGACCTCGTTGATTGATCTGCGCGCGGATTGCCCAATTCGTCACGGGCTCGATGGGTCGGACAGAAAACTTTGGCGATTTGCGGCCACAAACCGGTAAACTTCGCCGGCGCGCGCAGGGTCGTCCTGCAAGCAAATCCAATCCACAAGGCGACTGCCATGTTTTCCCTGCAAACCATTTTCGGCAAAGGCGACAAGTTCTACGGCATGCTGGAAGCCAGTGCGGATGCGGCGTTGAGCAGCACCCGGGCGCTGATCGCGATGCTCAAGCAGAAATCGCCAACCCCCTCGCTGGACGAATTCCGTCTGGCGCGGCGACGCGAAAAAGAAGTGATGGCGCAAATCAGCCAGGAATTGGTCAACACCTTTGTCACTGCGCTGGAGCGCGAAGATATCGAGGCGCTTTCCGCTGCGTTGTACAAAATCCCCAAGACGGTAGAAAAGTTTGCCGAACGCTACACCTTGTTTGCCGCCCAGCTCATGGATGTCGATTATGCGTCGCGCGCCGAGATGCTGGAAAAGTCGACCGAAATCATTGTCGAGATGGTCAAGCAATTGCGGCGCGGCATGAAACTGGAGGAAATGAAGGCGCTAAACGACTCCATGCAGGCAATCGAAAGCGAGGCGGATCGCCTGATCCTGGTCATGTACGAGGAACTGTTTTCCAACACCAATGATGCCTCACGTCTGA
>DASSXQ010000291.1:0-8454 GCA_035703725.1 Rudaea sp. | reverse complement strand
GCGCGGATGCACAATCCGATGCGCTTCACGCTGAGGGCTGAGGGCTGAGGGCTGAGGGCTGAAAAGCAAATGTCGCCGTGCGTCACGCATGAGATGGCCTTGTGCTGAATGGCAATGGCGTCGATCATAGCAAAATGAATGTACACAACTCGATTGATAAAAATGCTGCATTGCGCGCACGCGACCTCGCCACGCTGTGGCATCCGTGTACGCAAATGCACGACCATGAGCGAGTGCCGCTGATTCCCATCGCGCGCGGTGAAGGCGCATGGCTGATCGATCACAATGGCAAGCGTTACCTCGATGCGGTCAGCTCATGGTGGACGAATATCTTCGGTCACGCCAATGCACGCATTGCAGCCGCGTTGAAGGAGCAGGCTGATCGGCTGGAACATGTCATCTTCGCCGGTTTCAGCCATGAACCTGCGATTGAACTGGCCGAAGAATTGCTGCGCGTGGCACCGCCGGGGTTTGCGCGCGTATTTTTTGCCGACAATGGCTCCAGCGCCGTGGAAGTCGCGCTGAAGATGAGCTTTCATTATTGGCGCAACACCGGACAACCGGGAAAGAAGCGATTCATTGCGTTGACGGGAAGCTATCACGGCGAGACGCTCGGCGCGTTATCCGTCACCGACGTGCCGCTGTACCGTGCAACCTATGCGCCGCTGTTGCTGGATCCGATCTTTGTTGCGTCGCCGGATTGCTTTGCGCGGGAACCAGAGCAATCCTGGGAATCGCATTCGCGCGCGAAGCTTGCGGATATGCGCCGCGCGCTGGAGCAGCATGCACACGAGGTTTGCGCGGTAATTGTCGAGCCGCTGGTGCAATGCGCCGGCGGCATGCGCATGTATCACCCGACCTATCTTTCCGGCCTGCGTGAACTTTGCGACGAGTTTGATGTGCATTTGATCGCCGACGAGATTGCGGTGGGTTTTGGTCGAACCGGAACGTTGTTCGCCTGCGAGCAAGCCGGCATCACGCCGGATTTCATGTGCTTGTCGAAAGGCCTGACTGGCGGCTTCATGCCGTTATCGGCCGTATTGACCAACGCAGACGTGTACGCGGCGTTCTACGCGGAATATGCCAGCGGAAAAGCGTTTCTGCACTCGCACAGCTACACCGGCAATCCACTTGCCTGCAGCGTCGCCCTGGCCACGCTGTGGATTTTCCGCGACGAACCGGTGTTGCAGCGCAATCGTGAGTTGGCTGCGCATTTGCAACGGCGGCTGGCGCCACTGAGCGATCATCCCCACGTTGCCGACGTGCGCCAGACCGGCATGATCGCAGCCGTCGAGCTGGTCGGCGACAAGAAATCGGGCACCGCATTTGCGCCAACCGATCGCCGCGGCTTGCGCGCGTATCTGCATGCGCTTGAGCGTGGCGTCTTGCTGCGCCCGTTGGGTGACGTGATTTATTTCATGCCGCCGTATGTCGTCACTGCCGACGAAATTGACCTGATGGTCGATACCGCGATCTCGGGTATCGAACGCGCCGTCGCCTGAGTCGTCATCATGCGCATTCCACGAATCTACGTTGACACACCGTTGCAGTCCGGCTTGACGGTGACGCTGCCCGAACAAGCCGGAGAACATGTCGCACGCGTGTTGCGTCTGGATCGCGGGTCGGTTGTGGTGGTTTTCAACGGCGATGGCCGCGAATACGACGCGCAACTGACCAGTGTTGCCAAGCGCGCTGTCACTGCACAGATCATCAGTGTGCGTGATGTCCATTGCGAATCGCCCTTGCAACTCACGCTGGTGCAGGCAATCGCACGCGGCGAGAAAATGGACTGGATTCTGCAAAAGGCAACCGAGCTTGGCGTGGTGCGAATCGTGCCAATCATCACGCAGCGCACCGAAGTCAAACTTGACGATGAACGCGCACAACGTCGCCTTGCACACTGGAATCACGTCATTGCTGCCGCCTGCGAGCAGAGCGGGCGCAATCGTCTGCCCACTTTGGCAGCGCCTCAGCGTCTGGATCGCTGGCTGGAAACGCTTGGCGACGAGGGCGCGCTGCGCCTGGCGCTGCTGCCACAAGGCACGGTGCAAGTTCGCGAACTGACGTCGCTTGCCGTTGGAGCGATATTGGCAGTCGGGCCGGAAGGTGGCTTTTCCGAAACCGATATCGCGCTGTTGAATCAAGCCACCTTTCGCGGTCTGCGTCTGGGACCACGCATCCTGCGCACCGAAACCGCCGGCATCGCGGCACTGGCGGCGTTGCAGGCGCTGCACGGCGATCTTTAGCCCGTCGATCATTACTCCGAAAATCATCGATGAATGCGGATTCCGCGCAAACAGTCAACGCGGTAAATGTCTGAGCGCTGCCCCCTCACCCAACCCTTTCCCCCAGGCGTGGCTTGGGGAAAGGACTTGAACGTGTCGAGTCGTCAATGGCAATACGCGACTGCCGAACTACGTGCGAACTGCGTGGCGCGGGCGAGTGAAAGTCTTGCTTTTGATTGAACAAGGATGGATATCGCTCGAAGTAAGCGGCGCCGGTGACAGGTGTCTCACTTAGCTCAGAAGCAACGGGCCGGCGTCCGCTTGACTGAGTTGTTAGGCGTACATTGCCACAGACCACAAGATGACATAGGCGGCGAACACGCGCTGCGACGCGAATGGCCACGATTCTTGCGCAGGCGACTGGCCACGAAACGCAGCGTACCAACATAGCCGGCCGAACCAAACCAGCCCCGGCAGGCTTGCCAGCAACTGCCACTGGATCACCGCGGCGCCCTGGTGCCAACCCGAAATTACCATACCGACAGTAGCGACGATGTCCGCAAGAACCACAAGCCCTGCGAGAATCCGAAATGGCCAACGGATCGGTACGTTGCGGGTTGAACTGATCGATGCAGCCTCCGTGTTCACCTGACACCTCCGTTCAATGGACGCCTAACGCTGCGTTCAACCCACCCTGCGCGGCTGCGGCATCAGGCAGCCATCGCGTCGGTAACCATTTGCTCGATCCGGCCCAGATCGGGTATCACGGCTTGATCGTCGCGAACCAATACCTGCGTGTGCACACCCTGCGGATACTCATTTTCGTCGCCGGTCGGAATCAGCAGGTCGGGCGTAATCGTGGTCAGGCGGGGGAAGCCTTGCGCAAGCAGTGCCATGAACGGCAATTTGCTGTTGCCGCCAAGCGCCTTGAGTACGGCGACTTTGGCGTTGGAATAACTTTCCTGTTTCGCGCCACCCGACAACATGGAAAACGAGAACAAGGGCAAGCGCCAGCCGCGCCAGGAAAGGCGACCCAGCAACCAATCCGGTGCATCGGCAATCTTTTCCGGAACGGAATAAGTGATGACTTCGGCGACTGTCGTATTCGGCAACAGCACGCGACCGCCAGTCACCGGGATCATCAGGCCACGAATTTCATTGATGATTGACTCTGCCATGTTCGTTTCCTTTGCATTGCGCCTGATCAAGCGCGCAGATTCATTTTGCGCCGTACTCGGCAATCATCTTCTCGGCCAGTTGCGCCGGCGTGCCGGTGAACCCGACCAAACCGGCTGCACGCACACCGTCCACCATTGAACTGACAACACACGATTGCGGATCCTGTGCCCAGATCGTGCCTCCCTTCGACTTCATGATTCGGCTGCCTTCAATCGCATCATGGGCCATGCCGGAGAAAATGATCGCACAAGCCTTGTCCCCGAAGCGATCTGCCATGTCGCGCAGCACCTGGTCGATCGAGGGGCTGTAAGGCATTTTTTCCGGCAAATGCTCCAGGGTGACAACGCCTTCTGCGTTGACTTTCAGCCGGTGCGTCGTTGGCACAATCAATACTTCGCCGTTGCCAACCTGTTCGCCATGTGTCGGTTCGCGTACGGTCAGCGTTATCGAGCGGCGCAATTGAGCGGCCATCAACTGCAGAAACTCTTCACCCATGTGCTGCACCACGATGAACAGCACCGGGAATCCGGCCGGCAGCGGTGCGAGAAAATCGCGTACGGCTTCGGGACCGCCAATGGATGCGCCAAGTACGACGACGCGTTGAATCGAATTGTCTCCACCGACTCGGAGTTTCTGTGCCGGCCGGCCTTCGTCCAGCCAGTTTTCATGGGAATAATTCGACGGCGGCGCAATCGCCTCCTCCATCGGCATCAACTCCAGAGTCAATCCGTCACCTGCCGGCAAGTTGGGATTTTGCCCGGAAGATGGCGGTTCGACTTTAGGTGTCAGGAAATCTTCCGCGGCGACTTTTTCAATGCCGAAATCTTCGGGTTTGGAAAGTTCCGGCGATTCGGCAGACGAAATGTCATGCACAGGCTCGAGATCCCATTGCGGTGCGAGCACCGGTTTGGCGCTACCGGCATCGTACTCGGGCCGCGCAGCCGGCTTGAACGTACTGTCGCTGGCAACGGGAATTTCGGCTGCCGATGCATCGAGTTGATCGAAGATCGCCGGGAATTCCAGACTCAATTCGTCACTCATTGCATTTGGATCATCCTTGGCCACAAGGCCGGGCTCGTCGGCAGTTTCATCATCCGGCAGCTCGAATGAAATGTGTTCGTCCGGGGCATCGGCTTGCGGCGTTGCGCCCTCACTCGCGACGGGTTCGCTCACGGGAATGTCGACGAGATTGAACTCGGGTGGCAAATCGATTCCCAGATCGATTTCGAGTCCAGTGTCATCCTGCGCAAGGTTTTGCGCTATCGGATCCGCGCCGACTTCGGCGGGTTGAACCGGCGTGGATGTGGCTGTGTCGTCTGTCGACGCAAACAGCGCATCCAGCTCGGCGGCAAAATTGGTATCGGTGTCCGCCGCGATCTCGATCGATTCGATGGGGCGCTGTGAGGCTGCGTCGTCCGGCAACGATTTCGTGTCGGCGTCGGGCACACTCAGTGCACTGAATTCCTCCAGACTGGCGAAATCCAGACCGCCATCATCGGCCGCAGGCGATTTCTTGAATTCTTCCGGAACTTCCAACACCACGGTTGGCGCATCCGCTGCCGAGGTACGCGGCGGCGGCGGCGCGATTTCTTCCCTGGCTGCGGGTACCACATCTTCGTTCGGGGCCGGGGTCGGCGCGACCACTGGACCCGGCTTTTCCGCAACCGGCACTTGCGACGCCGAGGACTGAACCGGCGTGGGAACCGGCTCGGCACCAAGCGGTCGTGGTGGCTCGGCGATTTCCGGCTGACTCATGATTTTCGCCGCCAGATTGCGCGCCCAGCGTGCGTGATCCCAGCCGGACAAGTGATCCGAAACATGGGCTTCGTTGAAGACGACGTGATAGTCACCGGCATCAAGGACGTCGTAGACCTGATCGATGTAATCGTCGCTGTCGGCGCCGAGATTGACGATCACGACGCGTGCGCCGGAGTCTTCCAGCGCGTCGCGGTCGATTTCGGCAGCCATCGCCTCATAAACAACGGCGGCGCCGAGACCACTGAGTGCCTCGCGCATTGGCCCGCCAAGTTGCGATGTCGGATACAGCAGCGCTACAGCTAATGGATTGCGGGCATCAGGCACGACTCAACCTCAAGATTTCCTGCACGTTATGCAACAGATCCGATTCCTGGTACGGCTTGCCGAGATAGCGTTCCACACCGATTTCCAGCGCACGCTGACGATGTTTTTCGCCGGTTCGCGACGTGATCATGATGATCGGCACCATCTTCAGGCGTTGATCGTTCTTCATGTAGGTGGCCAGCTCGTAGCCATCCATGCGCGGCATTTCGACATCGAGCAGGACGACGTCGGGAACCTTGTCCTGCAACTTCTCGACTGCATCCAGACCGTCCTTCGCGGTGACCACGTCCATGTCATTGCGCTCAAGCACGCGCGTGGTGACTTTGCGCATGGTAATGGAATCGTCCACCACCATGATCAACGGATGTGCGCGGACTTCTTCGATGGGTTCCGGTGCCAGAATGACCGGTGTGGCGGCGACTTCGCCCGCCTCGACACGTTCGCGCAATGCGGCAACGCGACGTACCAGCGGGGCCAGATCGAGAATCATGACCACCGAGCCGTCACCCATGATCGTCGCGCCGAAGATGCCGGGTACGGAACTGATCTGCGGGCCGACCGATTTGACCACGATTTCACGTGATCCCACGACGGCATCGATACGAACCGCAGCGCGTTGATCACCCGTGCGGGTCATCAGCAACGGCAACTGGGCTTCATCGCTGATGCGCGTGGGCGGAACACCGAGCAACTGCGACAATTCGTAAATCAGATACTCTTCGCCGGCGTAGTTGTAACTTGGATTGGGCTGACTCATGCGCCGTTCCAGATCATCGCGCGCGATGCGGACGACGCCTTGCACCGACGACATCGGTGCTGCGTAAGTCGCTTCACCCAGGCGCAGCAAAATCGCCTGGGTTACCGCCAGCGTGAACGGCAGGCGAATCATGAACGTGCTGCCGAGGCCTCGCGTCGAGTCGATGGCCAGAGAACCGCCCAACTGCTTGATCTCGTTGTGGACGACGTCCATGCCCACACCACGGCCAGCAAGCTGGGTCACTTGTTCGGCAGTGGAAAATCCGGTCTCCAGGATGAACCCGTAAAGATCACGATCAGATAGTTGCGCATCCGGTTTGAGCAAACCGCGTTCGATGGCTTTTTGCCGAATGGCATCACGATCCATGCCGCGACCGTCGTCAGATACGCGCAGCACCACTTCCGTCGCTTCGCGACTGACTTGAATGGAGACGGTACCTTCACTGGGCTTGTTCGCGGCGATACGCTCGTCGGGATTTTCAATGCCATGCGCCATGGCATTGCGCAGCATGTGCTCGAAAGGCGCTTTCATGCGCTCGAGCAGGTTGCGATCCATTTCGCCTTGCGCACCTTCAACCTTGAGCTGGGCACGCTTGCCGACTTCCTGGGCCGCCTGACGCACGGTGCGCCGCAGTGATGGCACCAGCGAATCAAATGGCACCATGCGCGTACGCATGAGGCCTTCCTGCAAATCCGAACTCACGCGCGACTGTTGCAACAGCAAGGTTTCGGATTGGCGTGTCAAATCGTCGAGCAAGCCCTGAATCGACACCAGATCGGATACGGACTCGGCCAACGCACGCGACAACTGCTGCAACTGACTGAAGCGATCCAGTTCCAATGGATCGAATGAGGATTCTCCGGATTCGGCCTCGCGCTGGTAACGCGACAGAATCTGCGCTTCGGTTTCCAGTTCCAGTTTGCGCAACTGTTCGCGCAAACGGCTGACCGTGGTTTCGAATTCGACCAGATTGAATCGGAACGTGGAAATCTGCTGTTCGAGACGTGACCGATAAATCGAGACTTCACCGGCGTAATTGACCAGCGAGTCGAGCAAATCCGAACGCACACGAATCATTTCCTGCGGCGCCCGCATCTGCGGTTCTTCTTCCTCCATGAACGGCAGGCGCGGCGGGCGCGGAACCTTGCGTTCGGGTTTCGCCGCGATGTGTTCCGGTTCGTTGACGGCTTCGACCGGCGCAGCCTGGATCGTCACGGTCTCGACTTCGTTGACAGCCACACTGTCATCGGCGGGCAAATCGCCGGAAACCAGACCTTCAAAACGGGCAATCGCGTTTTGCGGCATGGCAATTGCCTGGCGATGCGCCACTCGCTGCACCAGTCCGTGCAAGCGATCAAAGCCGCGCTCGAGCGATTCGATGGTGTTGCCGTCCATCACTCGACGGTTTTCGCTGAGCGCCTCGAACAACGATTCCATGGCGTGGCTCAAGTCGCCGATTGGCGCCAGTCCAGCCATGCGCGCGCCACCCTTCAGCGTATGCAAATCACGCTGCAATCCGCTGACCAGTTCGCGATCATGGGGCGATTCGCGCAATTTGGCCATCAGCGAATCGGAATTATCCAGAATGTCTGCGCCTTCCTGCACGAAAATCTCGAGCAGATCCTCGTCCAGATCGGGAACGTGAAGCGCACCTTCGGGTTGCGTATCCTCCGGAATGGGCGGCAGCGTCGCCATGGCGAGCACACTTTCGGCCGGCACCGGTGCGGTTTCGTTGACAACGGCTGCGGACAGCGTCGCCGATTCCATCCCGCTATTGCTTCCCGCGTCGGATTCATCGACAAATTCGAGGTTATCGACAATCGATGCGGCATCCGGCTGTGCATCCATGTCGAGACTGGCCAAGGCAACCGCATCGGCTTCCGATACGGATTGGTCATCCTCATCGGACTGCACTGAAATGACGCGTTCAGCGTCTGCCAGATCCTCGAACGAAAGCACTTCCGTTTCGGGTTGCTCGCCGCTTTGACCTTCGGCGGCTTCGGCGTCTTGTGACGGTCGCGCCAAGTCACTGCTTGCCGGCGGTACTGCGTCAACATCAACGGATGTGACGAGCTGCTGCTCTTGCTCGAAATCGCGCAACCACGCTGCGGTGAGATCTTCTTCGACTGCATTCGTGTCGGCGCCGGCGTCTGGCTGCCAATGGGAATCGGCGGCTTGCGTTTCCATGGGAGGTGTTGCATCAACCGTTTC
>DASSXQ010000043.1:0-5686 GCA_035703725.1 Rudaea sp. | reverse complement strand
ACGAACGCCGCAGCGACAAACAGCGACTTGATCCAGGCAAAGCCGCTGCCGTGCGCCCATAGCGCGCCGAGCGCAAACGGCATGATGATACCGAGTATGCCAACCAGCAGCGCACTGCGACCGACACGTTTCATCTCGCCCAGGCGCGTTTCCAAACCAACGGAAAACAACAACAGGACAACGCCGATTTCAGCCAACACATCCAGTGATTCCGCCGGCTGCACCCAGCCCAGAAGTGATGGGCCAACTACACAGCCCGCCGCTATTTCGCCGACCACGCCCGGCAGTTTCAATCGCTGCGCAACCTCCGCTCCGATTTGCGCGGCGACAAAGACAATGAACAGACCAAGCAGAACCTCTCCACCGTGAGCCATTCGACGATGCTCCTCGAGTTGGACTGAAGCGATTGGAAGTTGGCAGTCTACATGGGGGAGATGGCAAGACGGCAAGACGGGAAATCAAAGGCTCGTCATTCCGGCGGCTCCCAACAGCCGAAGGGCTGGTCAAGCTGGACCGTGGAAGCAGGATGCCGGAACGAACACTCGCCCAGCGAATGGCCCGAAGGTCACACCGCAGGACGCGGCACGTTATCCGTTCTTGCCCGACGTTCATTGCAATCGAGAGTCATGCAGGGAACTGGATTCCGGGTTCCGCTTCGCGGCCCCGGATTGACGAGCCTATTGCTTTCCCAATCTCCAATCTCCAGCCCTGAATCCCGAATCCCGGCCCCCAATCATTGCCTTTTCCCGCGCTACAAACGATCCTGTCGGCCATGCGCACTCAATCCAGATCACGCAAGGCAAACTCTCGCCGCGACACGCACGAGCCGATGTCGAAGGTCGATACCGCGTGGCTGCGCATGGAATGCCCGACCAATCTGATGATGATTACGGGCGTGATGATGTTTTCCAAACGGCTTGCGCCGAGTCGTTTGAAGAAGTTGTTGGCGCAACGCTTTCTCGCGTTTCGTCGCTTTCGTCAGAAAGCCGTCGATTTCGGCAACGCGGCGTACTGGGTCGATGACGACGCGTTCGACATCAAGCGGCATTTGCGCACCTGCACCTTGCCGGCTGGAGCGGACAAGGCTGCGTTGGAAGAATTCGTCAGCGACCTGGCATCCACGCCGCTCGACAGCGCGCATCCGCGCTGGCAGTTTCATTTGATCGATCGGTTTCAGGGCGGCAGCGCCGTCGTCATCCGCATTCATCACTGTTACGCGGATGGCTTGGCATTGGTGCAAGTGATGTTGTCGCTGACTGATGCGGCACCGCAGCCGGGTGTGCGGGCGAAACTGGCCGAAGTCTGGTTGCCGCGCGAGCGTGGCGGCGTGTTGCAGCGCTTGCTCGATCCGGCGCGCGCCGGCATGGCCAAGGCTGTGGCGATCGGCAGCAAGGTGCTGGACAAGGGCGTGCAGATGGTGCGCGATCCGGGCCTGGCCGCCGCATTCACCCGGGAAGGCGGCGAAATCGCACGTGAACTGGCGGTGGCATTGAGTCTGGCCGATGATCCGCCAACCGCATTCAAGGGCATACTGGGCACGCGCAAACGTTGTGCCTGGGCGCAGCCATTGCCGCTGCCGGACGTGAAAGCGATCGGCAAGATTCTGCGCTGCACGGTCAACGATGTGCTGCTCGCCTGTGCTGCCGGCGCGTTGCGCAGTTACCTGATGTCGATCGGCGAAAACGTGGACGGCACCACCATTCGCGCCACCGTGCCGGTGAACCTGCGCCCGCTCGAACACGCCGTGAAACTCGGCAATCACTTCGGGCTGGTGTTCCTCGAATTGCCCATCGGCGAGGCCAATCCCTTGCGCCGACTCGAACGCGTTGCCGCATCGATGCGCGACCTCAAGCGATCCAAACAAGCCGCGCTGACCTTCGGCTTGCTCGCTGCCGTCGGCATGGCGCCGGCCGCCTTGCAACGCATGGCGCTGGAATTGTTCAGCCGCAAGGCGACCACGGTGGCGACCAACGTTCCAGGCCCGCAGATGCCACTGTACCTGGCCGGACGCGAAGTGAACGAAATGATGTTCTGGGTGCCGCAGAACGGTTCCATCGGCATGGGCCTGTCGATCCTGAGCTACAACGGCCGCGTGCATTTCGGCCTCATCGCCGACGGCAAACGCGTCGCCGACCCTGATGCCATCGTCCAGCGCTTTGCACACGAAGTGGAAAAGCTGACGCTGATTACGTTGATGGAAGATTGGGACGCGGAAATTGTTTCTGCAGATGCCGAGGCGACGCTGAAGCGATACGCAAAAAGTCGACCATGATTACGCTCAGCGCGAACGGATGATTGAGGGCGGCGACGCGCAGCCTATTCGATTTCTTTGTGTGATTCGATGGGCTCAGGACAGGTTTCGGCGCCTGGCGACGGAGTCGAAGGTTTGGATGGCGTTTCGACTCCGCTCGCTGTGCGAGCTACGCTCAACGCGAACGGATGATTGAGGCGGCGGCGCGCAGCCTATCCAAAATCCTTGGGTGATTCGATGGGCTCAGGACAGGCTTCGGCGCCTGGCGACGGAGTCGAAGGTTTGGATGGCGTTTCGACTCTGCTCGCTGTGCGAGCTACGCTCAACGCGAACGGATGATTGAGGGCGGCGGCGCGCGGCCTATCCAAATTCCTTGGGTGATTCGATGGGCTCAGAACAGGTTTTTACGCCGTGGCGACACCAAAACTTTTCAGTCGTGCAGCGATGTAAGCGTCGAGCCGCTGAATCGCATCGTCAGTCATGCGTAAACCCAGTTTTGTCCGACGCCAGATAATGTCGTCAGCGCAGCGCGCCCATTCTTGATCGATCAGGTAATCCACTTCGACGCGATACAAACCCGCGCCGAAATGTTCGCCGAAATCCTGAATGCCGTGTACACCGTCGAGTAGTTGCTCGGTGCAGGTGCCGTAGTGACGCAGCCAGCGATGCGCCAACTCGACCGGCAGCCATGGCCAGCGTTGCGCCCACGAAGCAATCAGGCGTTCGGCATCGCCGAAGTCGCCACCGGGCAACGGATCGCCGTCCCGCGTCCACGCAGGAAGATCGCGCTTCAACGCCATGGCAAGTTTGTCCACGGCTTCTTCGCTCAAGCGCCGATGCGTGGTGATCTTGCCGCCGAACACATTGAGCAGCGGTGCCCTATCGGATTCGTCGAGGACGAGCCGGTAGTCGCGGCTGACCGAACGGGCGTCGCCGTTGCCGTCGTCGATCAGCGGGCGCACGCCGCTGTAACTCCAGACCACGTCGGCAGGTTTTATTTCGCGGCGAAAATAGCGATTCGCGGCCGCACACAAATAATTGATTTCGTCGGGCGCGATATGCACGTCGGCCGGATCGTTCGTGTAGTCGACATCGGTCGTGCCGATCAAGGTGTACGCGTTTTCATACGGAATCGCGAACACGATGCGCCGGTCCGGTTGTTGAAAAATATACGCATAGTCGTGGTTGAACAATGCCGGCACGACAATGTGGCTGCCCTTGACCAGACGCAGTTTGGGATGATCGCGGATGGCGGCGACGTCGTCGAGAAAACGCGCGGCCCACGGGCCCGTTGCGTTGACCAGCGCGCGCGTGCGTAGCGTGGATTGCCGACCTTGCGCTTCATCCAGTTCCGCTTGCCAATGATCGAGGTTGCGACGCGCCGAAACGCAACGCGTGCGTACGCGGATGTCGGCGCCGCGCCGGGCCGCGTCCATCGCGTTGAGGACAACCAGCCGCGCATCCTGCACCCACGCATCGGAGTACATGAATCCATGCGCGAAATGTTTGCGCAGGGCCGCGCCGACTTCGTGCGTGGTCAGATCCAGCGAGCGCGAATCGGCCAGGGTGCGGTGCGACGATCCGAGTTTGTCGTACAACAACAAACCCAGCCGGATCATCCACACCGGACGCAGATGCGATTCATGCGGCAACACGAAATGCAGCGGCCAGATGATGTGCGGCGCAAGACGCAGCAGTACGCTGCGTTCGGCCAGGGCCTTGGCGACGAGCCGAAATTCGTATTGCTCCAGATAGCGCAGTCCGCCGTGGATCAGTTTGGTGCTGGCGCTGGAGGTATGCGCGGCCAGATCGTGCTGCTCGCACAGCACCACCGACAGTCCGCGTCCGGCTGCATCGCGCGCAATGCCAGCGCCGTTGATGCCGCCGCCCACGATCAAGATGTCGGCGTCGTAGCGCATCAACTTTGGCCGGAGACCATGCGCACGGCGTCAATCGCGCCGCGGGTCGGCGAGCCGATCCGCCAGTGCGCGATCACGCCGTTGCTCGAATCATGCGCGGTTGGCGGCGGCCTGGACGCGACCGTTGTTGAGTTCGTCTGCGTTGGCATCACGCACACCCGTGACTTCGACATCAAAATGTAGTGTCTGACCAGCAAGTGGATGATTGCCATCGATGGTGACTTCGTCGCCGTCAATGCTGACGACAGTGACCAGCATCGGTCCTTGCGGACCGCGGGTCTGGAACTGCATGCCAGGCTTGGGCTCGCCGACATTCTGGAACGCGCTTTTTGGCACTTTCTGCACCAATTGTGGATGGCGTTGACCATAGCCTTGCTCCGGCACCACTTCAACCTGGAACTTGTCGCCATTGGAACGACCGTGCATGGCTTTCTCAAGCCCCGGCACGATGTTGCCCGCGCCTTGCAGGTAGCTCAAGGGTTCGCGTTCGCGCGAGCTGTCGATGACTTTGCCTTCGGCGTTGGTCAGGGTGTAGTGGAACGATGCAACTTTTTGTGCAGCAATCTGCATGTAAAACCTCGGAATTGCGTGGATTTCGCCGGATCCGTGTCCGGCCCGAACCTGTCAGGGTAGGGAATCGGCTGCGCAAGCGCAAATCGCGAGGATGTGAATGCCGCCGTCAATAGGGGTGAGGGAACCAGCCGCCGACGGCGAATAACGGCACGAGTTCGGCTACTCGATTTGCGCGCGCGCGTACGCCGCATCCAGTGCTTCCATCGCATCGCGTGGTTTGCAGCGCGCGGCTTTGTCGAATGCGGCGGCCGCGTCGTCCTCGCGTTTGTCGCCGTGAAGCAGCAGCAGTGCGTTGGCGTATTCGACCCAGGCGATGGGCGAATTTGGCGTCAGTTTCAATGCCTGCTGCAATTGCTTGTCGGCTTCTGCGGCGCTGGCGCCATAGGTCAGTTTGGCCAACATGCCGCCAACCTTGCCGACGATCTCCGCGTGATACAGACCCATTGCCGTATGCGCCTCGGCATGTTTGGGCGCAAGTTTGAGTGTGGTGTCCAGCGAAGCCCGGACTTTGCCGGCAATGCCTTGTGCCAGTGCCTGTGTGATTGACAGGCATTGACTGTAGCGGCCGAGCGCGAAGGCGCGGCGATAGTGGCTGTTTGCTTCGTTGGGCAGCGCGGCGATCGCGTCGTCGGCAAGTCTGGCGAGTGCTTCATAGCGCGCGATTTTGTCCTTGGCGTTTTTGAGCAGGTATGTTGCGTGGATGCCACCCGCCTTGATGGCGACCGAGGCGCCGAGTGCCTTGAGCGCCATACCGGTATCGTGTGCCTGCTGAAAATCGCCGCGATGAAATGCGCGCCAGGCGTCGCACAATTGCGCGGAAATCGTGTTGGCGTCCTTTCCCAGTGTCGGATTGGCCTTGAGCAGACGTGCGATGTGCTTTTCGTCAGGCAATGGCTCCAGATCGCCCGCATGCAGCCTGGACCACGCCTTCGCCAGCTTGTCG
>DASSXQ010000283.1:0-3231 GCA_035703725.1 Rudaea sp. | reverse complement strand
AACTTGCCTAATGGGCACAACGCAGACCACGGCAGCTGGCCCGTGGGTGCTGAAAAGCGATCAACTTTGAGGTGGTCGGGGAGACAGGATTTGAACCTGCGACTTCTACGTCCCGAACGTAGCGCTCTACCAGGCTGAGCTACACCCCGATTTTGATGAATTGTACCTGCGCACGCTGCGGGCGGCGCGCGGAGCCGCGTATGGTAGCCGCGCGGCCGTGACGGCGCAACAGTCGTGAAGACGATGGCGACCAATCTGCTACTCTATGCGCCGCCCCCAGCGGCATGCCTGCCGCGCAAAAACCGAGGAACCCATGGCGTTGACCCAAGCCCGCACCATGCCTGGCGTGATGGAGCTATTGCCGCTCGATCAGATTGCTTTTCAGGCACTTCTGGATACTGTCAGGCGCAATTTCGAGCACTTCGGCTTTTTGCCGATTGAAACGCCGGTAATGGAATTCACCGACGTGCTGCTGACCAAGCAGGGCGGCGAAACCGAGCGTCAGGTCTATTTCGTGCAATCGACGGGTGCCTTGGGTAGTGCTGATGCAGCGGCCGACAAACTGCCGGAATTGGCGCTGCGTTTCGACCTGACCGTGCCACTGGCGCGTTACGTGGCCGAACACGAACGTGATCTGAATTTCCCTTTTCGGCGCTATCAGATCCAGCGCGTGTATCGCGGCGAGCGCGCCCAGCGCGGACGCTTTCGCGAGTTCTATCAGTGCGATATCGATGTCATCGGCAAGGATGCGCTGTCGATTCGCTACGACGCGGAAATCCCCGCGGTGATCTTCAGCGTATTTCGCGATCTGGCGATTGGCGCGTTCACGATTCAGCTGAACAACCGCAAGATCATGCGCGGATTTTTCGAAGGCCTGGGCATCGATGACGGGGAGAGCCAGGCGCTCGCCTTGCGTGAAGTCGACAAACTCGACAAGCGTGGTGCCGATTACGTGCGCGACGCATTGATGGGTGACGGCTTCGGTTTGTCCGCAGAAGCTGCGCAAAAAATTCTCGATTTCGTGCAAATTCGTTCGCACGGGCACTGCGACGCACTGGCCCGACTCGATGCGCTCGGCATCGGCAGCGAAACCTTCAACGCCGGCATTGCCGAGTTGCGCGAAACCCTGGAACTGATCAAGGCATTTGGCGTGCCGGAAACGCATTATGCGATCAACCTGTCCATCGCGCGCGGTCTGGACTATTACACCGGCACCGTGTACGAAACCACATTGAATGAGCATCCACAGATCGGTTCGATTTGCTCCGGTGGGCGCTACGAAAATCTTGCGTCGAACTATACAAAGTCGCATCTGCCCGGCGTGGGAATTTCCATCGGCGCCACGCGTCTGTTCTGGCAGTTGCGCGAGGCAAAGTTGCTCGATGTGGCGGCCAGTACGGTCAAGGTGCTGGTCACGCAGATGGACGAAGCACAGCTTCCCGCGTATCTGGAATTGGCCAACCAGTTGCGCAGCGCCGGCATCGCCACGGAAGTGGTTCTGGAAACCGGCAAGCTCGGCAAGCAATTCAAGTATGCCGATCGCGCCGGCATCCGTTTCGTGCTGGTGCTCGGTCCGGATGAATTGGCCAAGGGTACGGTGACCGTGAAAGACATGGGCCGGCAGGATCAATTCGAAGTGTCGCGTACGGAATTGGTCAAGGCATTGCGCGTGGAACTCGAACAAGCACAGGTGATGCCCACATGAGTGGTGAAACCCGACACGTCCAAATGCTCGACGGCAGTCGTTTGACGCGCCAGCAAGTGGTGGCGATCGCCCGTGGAAAATCGCTGATTGGTTTGGCGCCGCAGCAACTGGACCACGTACAGCGCACCGCGGATTTTCTCGCCGATCAGGTCAAGCGCGGCGAACCGATTTATGGTGTAACTACCGGTTTCGGCAGCAACGCCGACAAGTTGCTCGGCGCGCACCGTGCGCGCGACGAATTGCCCGGCGGAAATCCCGAGGCGCACGATGGCACGTTGCTGGAGGAATTGCAGCACAACTTGATCCTCACCCATGCGGTGTGCGTGGGCAAACCGCTCGCGCCCGAAGTCGTACGCGCGATGTTGGCGATTCGCGTCAACACGCTGATGCGCGGGCATTCGGGTATCCGCGCCAGCACCTTGCAGGCGCTGGCCGAATTGCTCAACCACGACATCATTCCGGTGATTCCGGAAAAGGGCTCGGTCGGCGCCAGCGGCGATCTGGCCCCGCTGTCGCATCTGGCCATCGTGCTGCTCGGCGAAGGCGAAGCGTTTTTCCAGAACGAGCGCCTGCCAGGCGGCGAGGCGCTCAAGCGTGCCGGCCTGAAGCCGGTGCGTCTTTCGTTCAAGGAAGGCCTGGCGCTGAACAACGGCACCACGCAGATGTTGGCCACCGCCGTGCTTGCGCTGGATCGCCTGGAAAAATTGCTGGCAACGGCCGATCTTGCCGCAGCGATGACACTGGACGCGTTCGCCGGCCGCACCTCGGCATTCAAGCCGGAAGTCCACGCCTTGCGTCCGCATCCCGGACAAGTCGAAACCGCTGCCAACCTGCGTCGACTGCTGGAAGGTTCCACGCTTGCCGACATTGCTTATCACCTCGTGCCAAAATTCAAGACTTGGCTGGCCGAATCCTGGCACGTTGCCGAAGATCAGGCATACCGCTTCGATATTGGCTGGGACTATGTTCCGGCAACCCAGCGGCACGGCAAGGAGGCGTTCTACGCGCGCTTCATGCCATTCAAGGGCGGCAAGAAACACCAGCCGCAGGATGCGTATTGCCTGCGCTGCATTCCGCAAGTGCACGGTGCCGTGCGCGATGCGCTGATGCAGGCGCAACGCGTCATCGATATCGAACTTAATGCCGTCACCGACAACCCGCTGATCTTTCCGGATGCAAAAGATGCGACGGTGATCGAGGACCAAGTCATCTCCGCCGGCCACTTCCACGGCATGCCGCTGGCGTTGACGATGAGTTACGTCAAGGCCGCGATACCGGTGCTGGCGTCGATCTCCGAGCGGCGCTTGAACAAGCTCGTCGATCCGGCCAACAACGACGGCCTGCCCGCATTCCTGATCGGCAACGAGGACGCCACCGATTCCGGCTTCATGATCGTGCAATACACCGCAGCCGCACTCGTCAACGACCTCGCCACGCGCGCGCATCCGGCGTGCGTGTATTCAATCCCGACCAGCGCCAACGCCGAGGATCACGTATCCATGGGCGCCAACGAAGCGCGCCACGTG
>DASSXQ010000220.1:0-3560 GCA_035703725.1 Rudaea sp. | reverse complement strand
TCTCCGACGGCTCACCAAGTCGACCAACGGGAATGCCGGCGATGATCTGGGTACGCACGTTTTCGGGAATGGCTGCAACCATTGCCGTACGGCAGTAGCCCGGCGATACGCTGTTCACGGTCACGCCCTTGCGTGCCACTTCGCGCGCCAGCGCCATGCTGAACCCATGTATGCCAGCCTTGGCCGCGGAGTAGTTGGTCTGACCAAACTGACCGGTCTGACCGTTGACCGAAGAAATGTTGACGATGCGGCCAAAACCGCGTTCGCTCATGCCTTCAATCACGTTGCGACAGGTGTTGTAGACACTGCCCAGATTGATTGCGATCACGTCGGCCCATTGTTGCGGATTCATTTTGCGCAACGTCGCGTCACGGGTGATGCCGGCGGCATTGACCAGGATTTCCACGGCACCGTAAGTGGATTCGATTTGCCGGATCGCTTGCGCGCACATATCGAAATTTCCCACGTCCAGCGCATGGAAATGCACACTGGCAAAATCCGCCATTTCGGCTTGGAAACCGGCGATGCGTTCGGTCCGCGCGCTCAGATCGCCGGCGACGACGGTGTGGCCGGAGCGTGCCAGATATTTACAGATTTCGGTGCCCAGACCACCAATGCCACCGGTTACGAGCGCGACGTGTTTACTCATTTCATTCAACCCTGTTCAAAGTGCGATAGGTGCAATCGCCGTCGATTGTCGGCCAAGTCAAATGGCGGGAATATTGCGCAGTGCGAGCCATGCCGCAGCGCAGCAAACGCGTGATGGTAGGCACAGGTGGGTGCGCTGTCAAACCCTGATTGCGATCAGGATTTGGAATCCTTTGGGGCGGCACCGGCTTTGGCGGATCCCGCCGCTGCGGAGAGGAATCCTTCCTGCACCGATTTCCACAAATCCATGTTGCGTTCGGTCATGTTGTTGAGCATCGACCAGGGAGTCTGACCAAGGATATTGTTGAGCTGGCTGCGGAATTCGCCTTGTTGATCAAGGAAGATTTGCAGGCTCTTTTCCAGATAACTACCCATGAATCCCTGCATGGAGTCGCCGTAGAAGCGGATGATTTGTGTCAGCAGCCGCGTGGTGAACATCGGCTGCCCGGAATCTTCATGCTCGGCGATGATCTGCAGCAATACCGAGCGGGTCAAATCTTCCCCGCTCTTGGCATCGCGAACTTCGAACTCTTCGCCGTCCACCACCAACTGACGAACCTCTTCGAGCGTGATGTAGCTCGAAATCTCGGTATCGTAAAGCCGGCGATTCGGATACTTCTTGATGATGCGTGTTTGTGCCATGCGGCAAAGTTAGCAGATTGTGCGGCGGCGCACTACCACCCCATGTATTGACCGCCGTTGATGGAAAGGTTGGCACCGGTGATCCAGCGAGCCTCATCGTTGACGAAAAACGCAAGCGCATAGGCGATTTCATCCGGTTCACCCAGGCGCCCGACGGGAATTTGGGCTGCAATTTTGTTGCGCACGTCTTCCGGAACCGCCATGACCATTTCCGTGGCGACATACCCGGGCGAAATCGTATTGACCGTGATGCCGAACTTGGCGTTCTCCTGAGCCAGCGATATGGTGAAGCCATGCATGCCGGCCTTGGATGCCGCGTAGTTGGCTTGACCATATTGGCCTTTTTGCCCGTTGATCGAGCTGATCTGAACAATGCGACCCCATTTGCGCGCGCGCATGCCTTCAATGACCGGGCGAGTCATGTTGAAACAGGAATTCAGGTTGGTGTTGATGACATCCTGCCACTGCAGTGCCGACATCTTGTGAAATGTGGTATCCCGCGTAATCCCGGCGTTGTTGACCAGAATATCGACCGGGCCGAGTTGCTTCTCCACGCCTTGAACGATTTGTTCGGCCGATTCGGGCGTGCCCACATCACCGGCAATCAATGCGACATCGACCCCGTTCGATTTCATTTTTTCCGCCCAAGCCCTCGCCTTGGATTCGTCGCGGTAGTTCGTGGCGACTTTGTGGCCGAGTAAAGCCAGGCGTTTGACGATTGCGGTGCCGATGCCGCCGGTGCCGCCAGTAACCAATGCAATGCGTGCTGTCATGTCCGTCTCCGTTGGAATCAATATTCGTCGGTTGATTGTACACAGCGGCGGCGCGATTCGTTTGCTGCACCGCGAAGCGAGTCGATGTTGAAATTTCGTACCGCGGTCGACAGCAAGCGATCAACGCTGGTTGCAGCCGCATCCACGGGCAGATCGAGAAAAGCCAAGGCAGCGCGCAAAGCCGGCACCGGATCGTGGGGATCCACGCGTTGGTCGCCATCCTGCTTGGACAGTTTCCGGCCTTTCCCATCGACCACCAGCGGCAGATGCAAATAGGCCGGTGTTGGGTAGCCAAGCAGGCGCTGCAGGTAAATCTGGCGGGGCGTGGAGTCGAGCAAGTCCGCACCGCGCACAATTTCGGTAATGCCTTGCGCAGCATCGTCCACAACGACAGCAAGCTGATAGGCGTACCAGCCTTCGACACGACGGATGACGAAATCGCCGACATCGCGACGCAGATTTTGCAACTGTGGGCCGAGCAACACGTCATCAAAACCGATCGACTCGTCCGCAACGCGCACACGCCAGCACGGCTGCCGCGACGGCTCCGGTGTCGCGATACATTGGTCGCGATGGCGGCCACGCTGGGCCTGGAGATCGGTGCGACTGCACCAGCATGCAAACAGCTCGCCTGCGTCCCGGAGTTGACCAAACACCTGCAAATAGGCTTGCGAGCGTTGGCTTTGATACCACACCGGTTCGTCGGATTGCATGCCGAATGCAGCCAGAGTTTTCAGGATATCGGCAGCCGCGCCCGGTATTTCCCGGGGCGGATCAATATCCTCGATGCGTACCAACCAGACGCCGCCCTGAGCACGCGCACGCACCCAACTGCCAACCGCTGCAACCAGCGATCCGAGGTGTAATGGCCCGCTTGGCGAAGGCGCGAAACGGCCGCGGTAGGGCATTGAAGGGCGAGAAGCAAGCAGGTGGGGGGATGTGTTCTGTGAGGAAATTGTACTGTTCGAGGGCTGGGGACGCAGGGCCGAGAGCCAGGGCGAAAACATCTCGCTCGTCATTCCAGCTTGCGCCAAAATGACGAGCGTTCGATTTTACGATTTCCGATTATTCCAGATTTCCGATTCCCGAAACCCGATTCCTGGCAATATCACGCCGTCTCGAATGCCATGACCTTCTCGGGCTCCTGCAAAAAATTGCCCTGCACGAAATTCACTCCGCAGGTAAACAGGATTGACATGCTTGCGGCATCTTCAACGAATTCAGCCACGGTCAATTTGCCGGCGTGATGGGCCTGATCGCACAACTCCCTGATTTTGTCCTGGTTTTCCTTGTTCTTTGGCAATTCGGCCATGAAGTTGCGGTCGAGTTTGAGATAATCCGCGTCCACATGCTTCAACAACTGGAACGAATTCAGGCCCGAACCGAACTGCTCCAGCGCAAATCCGCAATGAATCTGCTTGAGCCCGTTGACGAAGCTGCGCGCGGGTTTGAGACTGGTCACGACTTTGCTTTCCGGCATTTCGAACACGAGCGCAT
>DASSXQ010000141.1:0-3929 GCA_035703725.1 Rudaea sp. | reverse complement strand
CCACCCGTGCTCCTTTCGAGCGGACTTTGCCACGCCCACCCATCAAAGTGCGGCGCCAGCCTGACGCGAATTAGAGCATGCATCGCCTGAATGTCGCTTAAGGACAAAACGGATGCAACACCCGGAATTGCAAGGCGAAACCTGCGTGCCGCCGAAACTTTTTGCGAATTGATCGCATGGCCGGCACGGACGACTGTTATACAATGTCGCCATGATCCCATTGAATCTGTACAACTCGTTGACCCATCGCGTCGAAGAATTCGTGCCGCTCGATCCGGCACGCGTAACCATGTATCTGTGCGGCGCGACGGTCTACAACTACGTGCATATCGGCAACGCACGCGGCCCGGTCGTATTCGCCTTGCTGGTGCGTCTGCTCAAGCGCATCTACGGTGCCGAGCATGTCGTGTTCGCGCGCAATATTACCGACGTTGACGACAAGATCAACGCAGCCGCGCTTGAGGCAGGCGTGCCGATTGCCACAATCACCCAACGTTATGCGGCGGCCTATTCCGACAACCTGCGCCAACTTGGCGTCGACACACCCGAAATCGAACCGTACGCAACCGATCATATCCGCCACATCATTGCCATGTGCGAGCGCCTGATCGCTTCCGGCAATGCTTACGCGGCGCAGGGACACGTGCTGTTCGACGTCGCCTCGTATCCCGAGTACGGACACCTGTCACGGCGTTCAACCCAGGACATGATCGATGGTGCGCGAATCGAGGTGGCGCCGTACAAGGCAAACGCGGCCGACTTTGTGCTGTGGAAACCTTCCACACCGGAATTGCCAGGATGGGAAAGTCCCTGGGGCCGTGGCCGTCCGGGATGGCATATCGAATGCTCGGCCATGAGCGCGGCACATCTTGGCGAAACCATCGATATTCACGCCGGCGGCAACGACTTGCTGTTCCCGCACCATGAAAACGAAGTGGCTCAATCGACTTGTGCGCATGGCGGCAAGATTTTCGCGCGCTGGTGGTTGCACAACGGCATGCTCACGTTCGGCGGAAAGAAGATGTCGAAGTCGCTGGGCAACACCCTGGTGCTGCACGAGTTGCTGCGCATGCACGATCCTGAAGTCCTGCGCTACATGTTGCTCAAGGCGCATTATCGGCAGCCGCTGGATTGGTCACCCTCCGCGCTGGAACAAACGCAGAACACACTTGATGGACTGTACGGCACATTGCGCGATCTGGCTGAAATCGATGCCCCGGCGGCTGCCGAATTGCCGGAGGATTTCGTGCGCGCCATGCACGACGATCTGAATACTCCCGAGGCATTGTCGGTTCTGGCCCGATTGGCCGATAACGCCCGCAAAGCCACTGACGGACGGCAAAAACACGCTGCAAAATCCGCATTGCTCGCAGCCGGCCAGTTTCTGGGACTGTTGGAGCGCGATGCCGAGTCGTGGTTCAAGCGCGCGGGCTCGGCCGTGCAGGTCGATCCAAAGTGGGTTGAACGTCTGCTCGACGAACGTGCCGAGGCGCGTAAACGCCGCGATTTTGCCAGTGCCGATCGCATCCGTGACGAACTCGCCGAATCCGGCGTGGTAATCGAGGACGGACCGCAAGGTGTACGCTGGAAGCTGACCCATACCGGACGCAATCGCAATGAATGCGCAGCATGAATCGACCCACATCGAATCGGCAGGCGCCGAATCGGCCGACGCAGCACAGGACGCGATCATCGAGGAATTTTCGTTCTTCAGCGACTGGACCGAGCGTTATCAATACCTGATTGATCTCGGCCGCAAACTCCCCGTGCTTGCCGGTGAACTCAAGTCCGAGGCAAACAAGGTGCAAGGCTGCCAATCACAGGTTTGGCTCGTCGCAAGTGGCGATGCGAACAAACTGCAATTCCTGGCAACCAGCGATTCCGCCATTGTCTCCGGGCTGGTGGCTCTGGTATTGCGCGTTTACTCCGGGCGCAGCGCGCAGGAAGTTCTCGCAACCCAACCACGCTTCATCGAAGCCATCGGACTGGCCAAACACCTGTCCCCAACGCGCAACAATGGCCTGGCAGCGATGCTCGCGAAGATTCGGGAATATGCCGGCGGAGCGAGGGCTGATGACTGGGAACGCAGCCCGGAATCGGGATTGGGAAATCGTGAATCGGGTAATTGTGAATTGGGTAATCGTGAATCGGGCAATCGTGAATCGGGAATGCAATAAATCATCATTCCGGGGCTGCGAAGCGGAACCCGAAATGACGTACTTTTGATTTTCTCGATTTCCGATTCGCCAATCCGGATTCCCGGCCCTTGTATCAATCCCCCATCTGCTTCTGGCGATGCTCCCAGCGCTCCTGGGCATCCAGACACAGTGTGGCGATGGGGCGCGCTTCGAGACGCTGGATACCGATGTCCTCGTCGGTCTCCTCGCAATAACCGTACTGGCCTTCTTCGATGCGTTTGAGTGCCTTGTCGATTTTCGCAATCAGCTTGCGATAGCGATCACGCGTACGCAGTTCCAGCGAATTTTCCGTTTCACGCGTGGCGCGTTCGGCTTCATCGCCGACATCACGCACTTCATCGCGCAAATTGTCGATGGTCTGCTTGGACTCCTCGACGAGCTCCTCACGCCACTTCTGCAACTTGGCACGGAAATACGCCAGATGGCGTGGGCCCATGTATTCCTCGCGCTCCGAGGGTTTGTAACCCGGAGGCAACTTGATCGTTACCGTGCTTGGAAGCGCGTAGCGCCCATCTTCGCGGGTAATCTCGTTCGCGTTTGGTGCTGCAGCGACTGCTGACATCTTTCCCTTTTTCGTTTTGCTGGTGTTTTTCGGAGCGGCGCTGTTGCTTTGCGCCTGTTTGCCTGTCGTTTTCGCGATCGTGGCCTTCAGCGGCTTCTTCGCAACCGGTTTGCCAACCGACTTCGCGTTTTTGACCGAAGCGGCGGGCTTGTTCGCGGCGCGCTTGTCCGCGCTCTTGGCAGGTTTGGACTTGATGGAAGTCTTTGCCGATTTTGCCGACGCATTTTTCCCGGTCGTCTTCACGGAAGGCTTTGCCGTGGCTTTGTTCGCTTTGGCGGATTTCGCCGGAGCCACTCTCGTTGCCGTTTTCACCCGTGCAGCGGCTTTCTTCGCCGAATGCGGTTTCGCCGCAGGCTTCGCTTTGCCGGATTTGTTTTTTACGACCGTCTTGGTCGCAGCTTTGCGTTTCAAATTCGCCATAATCCTTCACCATTGTTCCGCGGCGGTCGCGTGTTATAGCCTATGTGCATCCCGCCAGCAACCATTTATCGGCGCCACGTGGCTCCAGGTTCAACACAGGCGCCGACCGCCGACGCCGTACTTGCCTGCCCCACCCGCACCATTTCGACTTGCCAGATCACAAAGGCGTAAATGAAACGGTCTATTCTAGCCTTAATTGCGGCTTACAAGCGCGTTTTGAGTCCGCTCCTCGGGCAGCGCTGCCGGTTTCATCCGAGCTGCTCGGATTACGCCAGTGTCGCCGTGGCACGATTTGGCGCGATTCGCGGCAGCATTCTTGCTCTATGGCGCGTCATGCGCTGTCAGCCGTTGTGCAAGGGCGGGTTCGATCCCGTACCGGAAACGTTTACCATGCGACGCTGTGCCAACAAGGAACCACCTGCATGACCGATAGGCTGATCGTCAATGCCGATATCGTCAACGAAGGCTGTCGCTACAACGCGGATTTACGCATTCGCAATGGGCGCATCGAAGCGATCGCATCGTCCCTGTCGGCACGGGAAAATGAGCCTGTGTTCGATGCGCGCGGTCGTTTGCTCATTCCCGGCATGATCGACGATCACGTGCATTTTCGTGAACCAGGCTACACCGCCAAGGCCGACATTGCGTCGGAGTCACGCGCAGCCGTCGCAGGTGGCGTAACCAGTTTCATCGACATGCCCAACACGAATCCGCCAACGCTGACGCAAGCGTTGCTGGACGACAAATAC
>DASSXQ010000240.1:0-13619 GCA_035703725.1 Rudaea sp. | reverse complement strand
ATCGGCAATGCCCTGGACTGCACCAAGCAATACGTCATTGGCCGCCTTGAATGCACTGAGCAAGGTGACTTCGCGCCCCAGTACGGTCAGCAGTTTTTCATTCGGCACGGTGATCAGCGAGTCGACGTTTTGCGACAAGTCTTCAATTCCCTTCAGCGCGACTTGCAGGCGACGACGGCCCTCGAACGGAAACGGTTTGGTGACGATGGCCACGGTCAGGATGCCCATTTCCTTGGCGAGTTGTGCCACCACCGGGGCCGCGCCCGTGCCGGTTCCACCGCCCATGCCGGCGGTAATGAAGACCATGTCGGCGCCCGTGAGCAGTTCAACGATGCGTTCGCGGTCTTCCAGCGCGGCCTGACGGCCGACCTCGGGATTGGCGCCAGCACCAAGTCCCTTGGTGACGTTGCCGCCGAGTTGCAGCGTCAGCTTGGCGCCGCTGCTTTTGAGCGCCTGCGCGTCAGTGTTGGCGCAGATGAAATCCACGCCATCGACGTGCGAATCGACCATGTGTCCCACGGCGTTGCCGCCACCACCACCGACTCCGATTACCTTGATCACCGCATTGGGTGCGAGTTTTTCGACCAGTTCAAACATGATTGCCAACCTCCGCTAGATAAAACATTCATTCAAGTTGTTGTTGCCGATAACGCGTCCTGCGCCATCGGTTGCGACAAGCAGGCGTATGCCGGTCGCCTTGCCCGTGTCCGGGCGGTGGATCCGTTTCGGACCCTGCCGCGCTTCCCTGCGCGACATGAAACTCTCCCTCTCCCCAACACCGTTGTGGGAGAGGGTTTGCTCATGAAACGCTCACTCTCCCAAATTTTTCGCCGGGGCGGGTTGCCTCAAAACTCTCCCTTTATCCAATGCAACACCTTGCTCCACGCCTGATTCACACCACCCAACACCGGCGTTGGTGCGGGTGTCCGCACGTTTTCCTGACGGCTGCCGTACAACAACAATCCGACACCGGTGGCGTGAATGGGGTTGCTGACGACTTCAGCCAGACCCGTCACGTGCTGGGGCATGCCGACACGTACCGGCAGGTGAAAAACCTCTTCGGCCAGTTCGATCACGCCTTCCATCTTTGCCGCCCCGCCCGTGAGCACCACGCCCGCGGCCGCCATGCTTTCGTAGCCGGACCGGCGCAATTCGGCCTGCACCATGGAAAACAATTCTTCGTAACGTGGTTGCACCCACTCGGCCAATGTCTGCCGGGCAAGGCGCCGCGGTGGTCGATCACCGACGCTGGGCACCTGAATGGTCTCTTCGGCGTGAGCCAATTGCGCCAGTGCACAGGCGTACTTGACCTTGATTTCCTCGGCGTGGGCGGTCGGCGTGCGAAACCCCTGGGCAATGTCGTTGGTCACCTGATCGCCGCCAATCGGCAACGACGCGGTATGGCGAATGGCTCCCTGGGTAAAGATTGCAATGTCGGTAGTTCCGGCACCGATGTCGACCAGACATACACCCAGTTCGCGTTCGTCCTGGACCAGAATTGCCTTGCTCGATGCAATCGCTGCCGGAATCAAATCGTCTACTTGCAGACCACAGCGATTCACGCACTTGGTGATGTTTTGCGCCGAACTGACCGCGCCACTGACGATATGCACGTTGGCTTCCAGACGCACGCCGCTCATGCCGATCGGATGGCGGATGTCCTCCTGGCCGTCGATGATGTATTCCTGCGGTTCCTTGTAGAGCACGCGCTGATCGGCCGGAATGGCCACGGCGCAGGCGGCATCGAGTACGTGATCCACATCACCCGCGCTGACTTCGCGGTCGCGGATGGGTGCGGTGCCATGTGAGTTGCGGCCTTGAATGTGACTGCCGGAAATTCCGGCATACACCGAACGAATCTCGCAGCCGGCCATCAGCTCGGCTTCCTCGACCGCGCGCTGAATGGATTGCACGGTCGATTCGATGTCCACGACCACGCCGCGCTTGAGCCCGTGCGATGGATGCGAGCCAATGCCGATCACCTCGACGGTTTCGCCCGGCGTGTATTCGCCGACGATGGCCACGATCTTGGATGTGCCGATGTCCAGGCCGACGATCAGGGATTTGTCGTCTTTGGATTTCATCATGAGTGTGCCTTGGCGTCCGTGGGGGCGTCACTTGCAGGAGTGGCTGCCGGTGAAGCGGGCGCAACTGCGGGTGCCGCCCATTGCACGGCAAACCCATTGGTGTAGCGCAAGTCGACGCGATCGAAACCGGCGGAATGGGTTGGACTCAGTTGTGGATATGCCGCCAGGAATCGCTGCAGGCGCGCCTCGATATCGTGGTGCCCAAGCAAGATGGCACCGCCACCGTTGAGGTTGAGCGTCCAACTGCCGCGCGCATCCTGCACCACACCGGTCAAGATCAATCCGGTTCCGGACAACGTCTGTTGGGCCTCCTTGAAGAACGCCACGACATCCGCCAGCGCGTCGTCCGGGCCGTCGAGTACAGGCAGGCCCTGCAGTTGGCTGCCGCCGGGAATATCGAACAGATCGCCATTGCGATCGATCAGGCGCGATTGGCCCCAGCGCGCAAACGGTTGACGCTCGCGCACTTCCAGAACCAATGTATCGGGCCAGCGTTTGCGCGCCTCCACACTCGCCACCCACGGTAACGCGGCCACGGCTTTGCGCACATCCTCAAGTTGCAGGGCAAAGAATCCCGTGCCCAGTTGGCTGGCCGATGCAGCACGAATCTGCTCTGCGCTGACATGCGCGAATGGCGCTTGCACTTGCACATAGCGTACTGGCCAGCGGTCTGCTGCAATCCAGCCGTTGAGTACGCCGATGATCGGCAGCGCGACAAGAGTCAGGGCAATCGCCCAGGCGCTGATCTTCAATGGCAGCCGGCTGCTCATGCCTGGCCTCGCGATTGATGCGACGCGTAAGCCGCCTTCGAGTCTGTGCCGGCACCAGGTTGCCCATGCGCATCAGGACCGAAACTGGTTTCGAGAATGCGCCAGCACAACGCATCGAAGTCGATGCCCGCAGCAGCAGCAGACTTGGGTACCAGTGAATGACTGGTCATGCCCGGCGCGGTGTTGACTTCAAGCAACCAGTTGCGTCCGGCTTGATCGCGCATCACATCCACCCTGCCCCAACCCGAACAACCCAGCGCATTGAAGGCAGCCAGCGCAAGCTGGCGCAATTGCGCCTCGTCCGCACCATCGAGTCCGGGGCACAGGTATTGCGTATCGTCGGCAATGTACTTGGCGTCGTAGTCGTAAAACGCGCCCCTGGGTACGATGCGGATGCTGGGCAACGCTTCGCGACCGAGGATACTGACAGTGAACTCGGCCCCGACGATGAGTTGCTCGACGAGCAAATCGCCGGGATAGCGCGTTGCCAGATCCACTGCCGCCTGCAAACCTTGCGCATCGAACACGCGCGTGATGCCGACGCTGGAACCTTCGCAAGCCGGTTTGACGATCAGCGGATAGCCAACCTTTTCAGCAGCTTCATGCACATCGCCACCACGCGGCAGCGGAGCGAATTTCGGCGTCGGCAACGACAACGCGTTCCACACCCATTTGCTGCGAATCTTGTCCATGCTCAAGGCCGAACCCAACACGCCCGAGCCGGTGTACGGCACGCCCAGCGAATCCAGTGCGCCTTGCAATACGCCATCTTCGCCACCGCCATGCTGGCCGTGGAGAATGTTGAATACGCGCGCGAAATGGCCGGCGCGCAACGCATCGAGCAAGGCAGGAATTCCGTCGATGCCCTGCGCATCGATACCGCTGCGCTTGAGTGAATCAAGCACATTGCGCCCTGAATCCAGAGACACGTCGCGCTCGGCCGAGGCGCCGCCCATGACGACGGCGACGCGCCCGAACTGGCGCGGATCGGCTTGCGAACCGGGATCGGGGATTCGGGTTTGGGGATTGGGATGCGTGGCCATCAGCCAACTCCATGGGTGTGCAAATTGCCGCGATTCTGCAGAGCTGCGGCGGCGGCGCCTATATCGCCCGCACCGGCAAGCACCAATACGTCGCCGTCCATCAGCAGCGCAGGCAACGTCGCCGACAATTCATTGATGTGATCGATCAATACCGGCGCAACTTTGCCGCGCGCACGCACCGCGCGCGCCAGCGCGTGAGCGTCGGCACCGGGAATCGGGGTTTCTCCGGCCGGGTAAACCGCGCTGAGCACCAACACATCTACATCGGCGAGTACCTTGGCAAAGTCGTCGAGCAAATCGCGTGTGCGCGTGAAACGGTGAGGCTGGAATGCGACCACCAGCCGACGCTGCGGCCAGCCACTGCGCGCGGCTTCGAAAACGGCGGCCAGTTCGCGTGGATGGTGCGCATAGTCCTCAACCAGTTGCACGCGACCGTGATCCAGTGCCAGTTCGCCGCGCATCTGGAAGCGCCGCCCGACACCCTGAAATTTATCCAGTGCGCGTGCGATCGCTGCTGCTTCCACGCCAAGTTGCCAGCCCGTTGCCGCAGCAGCCAACGCATTGCGCACGTTGTGCAAGCCGGGAAGATTCAGAGTCACCGGAATGGCATTTGCGCGATCCGGCAAATGCAGCAGGAAGTGCATGCGTGCGCCATCCTGACGCACTTGCGTGGCGCGCACATCGGCCTTGGCGTTGATTGCGTAGGTGACTACGCGACGCGCGGTGTCGTGGGCCAGTTGCGCGGCTTCCGCGTCATCGGCACACAACACGGCCAGGCCGTAAAACGGTAACCGGTGCAGGAAATCGGCAAACGCCTTTTTCAATTGCTCGAAATCGCCGGCGTAGTTTTCCAGATGATCGGCATCGATGTTGGTGACGATGGCAACGATCGGATTGAGTAACAGGAATGAGCCATCCGACTCATCGGCTTCGGCAACCAGATATTGACCGGTACCCAGTCGTGCGTTGCTGCCGGCCGCGATCAATTGGCCGCCGATCACGAACGTCGGATCCAGATCGCCTTCGGCAAGCACGCTGGCCACGAGGCTTGTCGTCGTCGTTTTGCCGTGCGTTCCCGCCACGGCAATGCCGCGACGGAAGCGCATCAGTTCGCCGAGCATTTCCGCGCGCGGAATGATTGGCAGGCGCAGGTCTCGCGCCGCGACCAGTTCAGGGTTGTCCGTGGCGATTGCCGAAGACACGACGACGACATCGGCCCGCACGATGTTTTCCGCCACGTGATCCTTGTAGACCGCGATCCCCAGCCCACGCAGACGCTGCGTGGTTGCCGACTCGGATTTGTCGGAACCGGAAACGACATAACCCAGGTTGTGCAGCACCTCGGCGATGCCGCACATGCCGACACCGCCAATACCGACGAAATGCACGTGACGAAAATCCACGCCCACGTGCGTCGTCACCGCGGCCGCATCTGCGCGCACGTTCATGCGGCCACCTGCATGCATGCATCGGCAATGCGTGCCGCCGCATCGGGTCGAGCCAGCGTTCGTGCCGCGTTGGCCATCTCCAGCAAACCTGCGCGATTGGCAAGCTCGTCATAGGCCGCGCCCAGTCGCGCAACAAATTCTTCGCCTTCGGCAACCATGCGAGCAGCGCCAGCCGCAACCATTGCCTCGGCATTTTTTGTCTGATGGTCATCGACCGCGTTGGGGTAGGGAACCAGAATCGAACCAATCCCCACGGCAGCCAGCTCTGCCAGCGTCAGGGCGCCGGCACGACAAATCACCACGTCGGCCCAGGCGTAAGCTGCGGCCATGTCGTCGACGAACGCGGCAACATCCGCATCGACACCGGCTTCGCGATAGGCCTGGCGGGCCTGATCCACATGCTTGCCGCCACATTGATGGCGCACTTGCGGCCATGTTTGCGCAGCGCGCGCGGCGAACATCTTCGGCAACGCAACGTTGAGGCTTTGCGCGCCCTGACTGCCACCCAACACAAGCAAGCGCAGTGGTCCGCTGCGATCCGCAAATCGCCGAGCAGGCACGTCGAGCGCCGCGATGTCGCGCCGCACCGGATTGCCAACCCACGTAGCACCGGCGAATGCGCCTTCGAATCCACAAAGCAGCGTTGTGGAGAAATGCGCAAGGATGCGATTGGTTACACCGGGCACACGATTTTGTTCATGCACCAGAAGCGGGACCCGGCGCAACCACGCGGCAATTCCGCCGGGACCTGCAGCAAAACCACCCAGCGCGAGCGCGCGTTGTGGGCGCACGCGACCAAACACGCGCCATGCAGCAATCAATGCGCAGGCGATGCGCCACGGTGCCGCAAGCAGTGCCAGCAATCCCCTTCCACGCACGCCGGAGATCTGGAGCGTTTCGATCGTCAACCCGGCCTGCGGCACGAGGCGCGTCTCCAGACCGCCGTGACTTCCCAACCAGACCACGGGCACATCACGCGCACGCAGTTCCTGCGCCACGGCAATGCCGGGAAAAATGTGTCCGCCGGTGCCACCTGCCATGATCATGATTGGTGCGTGCTGGATCGGTGCCGTCATGCGCGCACCCCGGTAACCGGATCAATCGTCGGCGCCGTCGAATCCTGCTGGCGTGTGACCTCGAAGCTGATGCGCAACAACATGCCGATTGCCGCGCAGGTCATGAGCACACTGGAGCCACCGGAGCTGATCAACGGCAAAGTAAGGCCTTTGGTCGGCAATACGCCGAGATTCACGCCAATGGATACGAGGGTCTGCAAGCCCAACCACAGGCCGATGCCAAATGCGCAGAACCCGGCAAAACGCAAGCCGCGTTCAATGGCCTGCATGCCCAGCATGAAAGCGCGTCCAACCAACAAGGCAAACAAGCACAAAACCACGAGAATGCCGACGAAACCAAGCTCCTCGGCAATCACGGCAAAAATGAAATCGGTATGCGCTTCGGGCAAATAAAACAGCTTCTGTACGCTGGCGCCCAAACCCACACCGAACCATTCGCCACGTCCGATCGCGATCAATGCCTGGGTCAATTGAAAACCGTCATCAAACGGGTGCTGCCACGGATCCATGAATGAGGTCAGTCGCTTCATCCGATAATCCTGGGACATTGCGGCCCATGCCAGCGCCGGCATGGCCAAACTGCCCAGTACGATCAGATTGCGCAAACGCGCGCCACCCAGCCAAACCATTCCGATCGTGATGGCGATAATCAGCGCCGCACTGCCGAAATCCGGTTGCAACAGCAACAGCCCGACCATCACGCCGGCCACGCCAATTGGCTTGATCACGCCGAGCAACTGGCCTTGCACGCTCTCGCGTTGACGCACCAGATAGCTGGCCATGTACACGATGAACAGCAGTTTCACCAATTCAACCGATTGAAACCCGGCAATGCCGATCCGTACCCAGCGGCGCGCGCCGTTGATGCGAACCCCGATACCCGGCACGAACACGAGCAGCAGTGCGATCACGGCAAACAACAACAAGGTGAACGCGTGCCGTTCGAACCAGGCCAGCTCGATGCGCATCATCGTCGCGCACACGGCGATGCCGATGCCCAGAAAAAGCAGATGCCGATACAGATAATGGAATGGGCCCACGTGTTGGCCATCGGCAATCGCGATGGAACTCGATGCAATCATCACTACGCCGATGCTGGCCAGCGCAATAGCCGCCAGCACCAGCCCCAGGTCGTATCGACCCGAGTTGGCATCACGGCGTTTTGCCTGGTTGGAAAATCGAAACATCAGCGCACCTTGAGCGTAGCCAGACCAATCAACACCAGCACCACGGAGATGATCCAGAAGCGCACGATCACGCGCGGCTCCGGCCAGCCCTTCAATTCAAAGTGGTGGTGAATGGGCGCCATGCGAAACAATCGTTTGCCAGTGAGCTTGTAACTGGCGACCTGCAAAATGACCGAGGCGGTTTCCATGACGAAAACGCCACCCATGATCAGCAATACGATTTCCTGGCGCACGATGACCGCAACCGTACCCAGCGCGGCACCCACCGCGAGTGCGCCGACATCGCCCATGAACACTTGTGCCGGATAGGCGTTGAACCACAGGAATCCGAGTCCCGCTCCCGCCAGCGCGCCGCAGAAAATGCACAATTCTCCCGCGCCATGAACCACAGGAATCTGCAGATAACTCGAGAACACGCTGTGCCCGGCGACATAGGCGAACACGCCAAGTGCCGCGGCGACGAGGACCGTCGGCATGATGGCCAAGCCATCCAGACCATCGGTCAGATTCACCGCATTGGAAAAACCCACGATGATGAAATAGGCAATGACGATGAACACGCCGCCCAACGGAATCGCAACGTGTTTGAACAACGGCAGGTACAGGGCCACGGCGTCCGGGGAATCCTGGCGCATCACGTAAAACAGACCCACCGCCGCTGCCAGGCCGCAGACGGATTGCCAGAAATATTTCCAGCGCGCCGGCAAGCCGCGACTGTCGCGCATCACCAGCTTCTTGTAGTCGTCGTAAAAGCCGATGACACCAAATGCCAGCATCGTCCCCAACGCAATCCACATGTAGCGATTGTGCAAGTCCGACCACAACAGTGTGGCAACGGCAACCGCGAGCAGGATCAACGCGCCGCCCATGGTCGGCGTGCCCGCCTTGGTCAGGTGCGATTGCGGACCATCGCTGCGTATGACCTGACCGGCCTTGACCGCAGTCAGACGACGAATGGCGTCCGGGCCGAGCAGCAACGCCACTGCCAGCGCAGTCAACGCACTCATGATCGTGCGGAAGCTGATGTACTGGAACAAATGCAAGGCGCCAAAATATCCGCGCAGCAGGTCAGCCAATTCAAGCAACATGACGCGCACCTCCGGCACTGTTGTTGTCGCCACGCAAGGCGCGAACAATGCGTTCCATCGCTGAACCGCGCGAGCCTTTTATCAGCACCTGCACACCGGCATGCACATCGGCACGCAGCGCGGCGGTGAGTGCGGCTTGATCCGCGAATTCGTGCTTGCCGCCATCAAAAGCCTGCGCTGCGGCCGCCGCCAGTTCGCCAACGCTGTAAACACGTTCAATGCCCGCGCGGCGCGCCAGCTCACCCATTTGCGCATGCAGGGCACGTGCGTCGGCGCCCAATTCACGCATGTCGCCAAGCACCAGCCAGGCGGGAGCGGGTTCGCTCGCGAGCGCGTCAATTGCGGCCGCGGTCGAGCCGGGATTGGCGTTGTAGCTGTCATCGATCAGGCTCCAACCGCCCGGCATCGCATGGCGAATCATTCGTCCAGCCACCGGTTGCGCACTCTCCAAACCTTGCTTGATCGCCGTTATCGGCACCTCGAGCGCATGCGCAATGGTCGCGGCGGCCAACGCGTTCATCACGTTGTGGCGTCCACCGAAGTTCATCTCGACGGCGATTTGCTGCGCGCCAATGCGCAAGTCCAATGCAGCATGCGCAGCCAGCGATGTGATTTGCGCCGACACGTCGCAAGCATTTTCCAAACCAAACCGAAGCACCTGACGTCTGCCGGCCAAGCCGGCGAACATTGACGCAAACTTGTCGTCGGCATTGATGATGGCAATGCCATGCGCCGGCAGCGCCGTATACAATGCGCCTTTTGTTTCCGCGATGCCTTCGAGCGTACCCATGCGCTCAAGATGTGCCGGGGCGATGTTGTTGACGAGACCGATTTCTGGCCGCGCAATGGCAGCCAGCCATGCGATATCTCCGGGTTTGCCCGCACCCATTTCCAGTACCGCATATTGCGCGTCCTCGGGCATCGCCAGGATCGACAATGGCAAACCGATTTCGTTGTTGAAGTTGCCGGCGTTGACATGCGTCTTGGCGTGCAGCGAAAGGATCGAAGCAAGCAAGGTCTTTACCGTGGTCTTGCCATTGGAGCCGGTAATGCCTATCACCCGTGCGCGACTCTGCGCACGTACCGCGCTGGCCAGATCGGCAAGAGCAACGCCGGTATCGGCAACCACGACTTGCGGCAGATCCACCGGCAATTCACGCGCTACCAGCGCCCCTGCAGCACCGGCCTGCCGGGCCGCGACAACAAAATCATGCGCATCGAAATTTTCGCCCTTGAGCGCAACGAACAAGGCACCAGCGACCGGTGCACGCGTGTCCGTGAACACGCCGCGCACGGCAGCGTCCGCGCCGTGCAGCGTGCCGCGCGTCCACAGCGCAACATCGGCCAATTGCAGGTTCAGCATGGCCGTCCCTCCAGTGCCTGCCGAGCGACATCGGCGTCGTCGAAAACATGTTTGATTCCGGCGATTTCCTGATATGGCTCGTGGCCTTTGCCGGCAATCAACACCACGTCGCCCGGACGTGCAGAGGAAATGGCGTGGAAAATGGCAGCAGCACGATCACGTTCGATGCTTGCCTGTTGCGGCCGCGCCATGCCTGCAACAATTTGTTTGACGATCGCGTCGCCGTCTTCGCCGCGCGGGTTGTCATCGGTGACGATGATTGAATCCGCGAGGCGTTCGGCAATGGCGCCCATCAACGGACGCTTGCCTTGATCGCGTTCGCCGCCGCAGCCGAATACGCAGATCAATTGCCCGGCACAATGTTTACGCAGGTTGCCCAGCGCCTGCTCGAGCGCGTCGGGCGTATGCGCGTAATCAATCACGATCAGTGGATTTGCCGCATCGCCACCGAGCCGGCTCATGCGGCCAGGGACCGGCTGCAGTCGCGACAATACCGGCGCAAATTGCGCAAACTCGTAACCCAGCGCACCCAGACAACCGGCAACGCCGAGCAAGTTATGAATATTGAACCGGCCAAGCAAAGGCGAATGCACCACGCCTTCGCCCCACGGCGTGCGCAGCTCAAAGGTCAGTCCATTGCCTTCACTGCGAATATTTTGTGCACGGACTTCGGCCCGCGAGTCGTCAATTGCAAAGCGCAACCTGCGCACACTGGCAGGCAAGGTGCCGACGAGTTCCCGCCCAAATGCGTCGTCGCTGTCGATGACGGCGCAGCGCAATCCCGGCCACGCAAACAGTTTGGCTTTGGTCGCGGCATACGCGGCCATGTTGCCGTGATAATCCAGATGATCGCGGCTGAGGTTGGTGAACACCGCAACATCGAAATCGACTGCGTTGACGCGACCTTGATCCAGCGCGTGCGAGGAAACTTCCATCGCTACATGACTGGCACCGGCATCGCGGAATTGGGCCAGCAATGCGTGCACGCTTATGGCATCGGGTGTGGTGCGTTGTGCCGCCACAATTTCTCCAACCAATCCCGCGCCCAGCGTGCCGATGGTCGCTGCGCGTGCACCCAGCATGTGCAGCGCCGAGGCCAGCAATTGCACCGTCGACGTTTTGCCGTTGGTGCCGGTTACGCCAATCATTTGCAGCGCCGCCGAGGGCCGACCAAAAAAGCGTGCCGCGATTACGCCAACCTGTTCGCGCAAGCCATCAATCCAGATGATGGGTTGCGTGGATGCCGTGCGATCAATGGCGCCTGCGGCTGCTGCGCTGCCCTCTTGCGCCCTTCGGGCACCTTCCCGCGCAAGCGGAGAAAGGGACGTGGAGGCCATTTGCGCCGTACGCAATGTTTCAGTTTCCGCACCAACATCCAAACCCGCCGGCTCCGCTCTTGCGATCCCCGACTGCCGATTCCCGATGCCCGGCTCCACTCCGAATCCCGGCTCCGGGAAAACGACGGGCGCAGGGCCTTCGGCCAGAACGACCGAAGCACCCTGCGCCAACGCCGCCGGGGCAAACGTGATGCCATGCGTGGTGCCACCCTTGAGCGCGATAAATGCGTCGCCGCGCTTGATCTGACGCGAATCAAGCGCCAACCCATTCACAACCGTGTCGCCGCAGGCTGTGGACACGGCAATGCCATCGAGCAGATTCGTCAGTCGCATCGGGGCGGCGCTCACTGAACGGCCTCCTCGTAACTGGTGTCGCCCGCCGCATAATCGGGCGGTTTGCTGCCCTGCTGGATGGGTGCGCCGGTATCCGGGCCGCCGGCGTACCAGTGCTGGACGTTATCCGGCGGCACGTCGAGCAGGCGCAATGCGGAAGTCATGACTTTGCTGAAGACGGGCGCGGCGACGAGTGCGGCGTAATACTCATCTTGCGGATCGTGGATTACGACCACGCCAACCAGACGCGGCGCACTCGCCGGGGCAAAGCCTGCGAACAATGAAATGTAGCTCTTGCCGTAGCCGCCGCCCGATGCTTGCCGCGTGGTACCGGTTTTGCCGGCGACCAGATAGTTCGGCACCGCCGCGCGCAAGCCAGTCCCGCCGGGTGCAACAACGGTTTCGAGCATTTTGACAATGTTGTGCGCAAGATGCGGGTCGATCACCGCATCGACCGGGTTGCGTGCGCCTTTGACGAACGTCGGACGGCGCAGGCGACCATCATCGGCGATGGCCGCATACGCCTGAGCCAGTTGCAATGCCGTCACGCTCAAGCCGTAGCCATAGGCCATGGTCGCCTTTTCCACCACGCCCCAGGTATTGAGCGGCGGCAAATTTCCCGGCGATTCGCCCGGGAAACCGCATCCGGTGGTTTCACCAAAGCCGAAGCGATGAAACACCTCGTACATGTGCTCGTTGCTCAAGGTCATGGCGATCTTGGCCGCACCCACGTTGCTCGAATGGGTAATCACGCCGGTGACATCGAGCATGCCGTGATTGTGCACATCATGGATCACGTATCCGGCAAGGCTCAACGTGCCGGGATTGGTATCAACCGGCGTATCCGGCTTCCATTTACCGCTTTCAAGCGCCGTGGCAATCGTGAATGGCTTCATGGTCGAGCCGGGTTCCACCACATCGGTCAGCGCACGGTTGCGGCGCCCCGCAGGTGTGCCCGAACGCGCATTGGGGTTGTACGACGGCAGATTCACCATCGCCAGAATTTCCCCGGTATGCACATCGAGAATCACGATGGATCCGGATTTCGCCCGATGTTCGACGAGTGCGCTTTTGAGTTCGCGAAACGCCAGATACTGGATGCGCCGATCAATCGTCAGGGTCAAATCCTGACCTGGCTTGGGTTCGCGCACCAGCTCGACGTTTTCAACGGTGTGACCCTTGTTGTCGCGAATCACTCGCTCACTGCCGGGCTTGCCGGTCAACCAGTCGTCGAACGCCAGTTCCAGACCTTCCTGACCATGATCATCGATATTGGTATCGCCCAACACGTGCGCCGTCACTTCGCCACTGGGATAGTAGCGGCGATATTCACGCTGGCTGGAAATTCCGGGAACACCCATTTTCACGATGGCTGCGGCGTCATCAGGACTGATCTGGCGCTTCAGGTAAAGGAATTCCTTGTCCTGATGACGTTGCAAATTGTCCTTGAGCGCTTCCGCATCCACTTTGAGTGCGAACGCCAACTCGGGCAGACGATCTTCATGTTCCAGCACGACACCCGGATCGGCCCAGATCGATTCCACGGGAGTCGACACGGCCAATGGTTCGCCGTTGCGATCAAAAATCGTTCCGCGCGATACCGGGATTGGCACCTCCCGCAGAAAACGCGCGTCACCCTGACGCTGATAAAAGTCCTTGCGCACCACTTGCAAATCCACGGCGCGCACGATCAAAGCAGTAGAACCCAGCGCCAGAAGCATCAATACCGTGTACAGGCGTGCGCGCGTATTCACTGGCTGGATACGCGACTTTGCCCGCGCGCCTTCAGCACGTGGCGTGGGTGACTTGATTTTGGTCACGGCTTTACGCATTACCCGCCCCGCACCGCGCTCATTGCTTCACTACTACGGTTTCACCCGGACCAGG
>DASSXQ010000092.1:0-47400 GCA_035703725.1 Rudaea sp. | reverse complement strand
ATCGTGGCGTTGCGTTCCACGATTGCACGCCTGTCGGCACCTCGACAGCGTCGAAAAATGCCCCGGCGCGCACCAAGGTCGCCGTTTCAAGGCTAAAATGTCGTCGTGCCGGTTCGTTTTACCGGTGGGTCAGGACTTTCGCTTACGCATGCCTAGCGACAACATTTCCAATGGGGCCAAAATCGGGTTGACGGAGGCAAGCCTTTCGGGGGGTGCGGTTGCACGTGGTTTTCTGGCGCAGATGTCGACCACGCGCGCCAATGCCAACGCGGGGCTGATGGCCGATAGTTTGGTTGCGTTGATCTTGCTTGGTTGCGGTGCGTACGCAAACAATTCCGGTGTGCTGGCCGCCTGTGTGACGGTTGCGTTGGGCTTTCTTGCGTTTACGTTTGCCGAATACTGTGTGCATCGGTGGTTATTCCATCGTGGTGACGGCGCGATGCGCGATGGCCATGCCCGCCATCACGACGAGCCACGCGGATACGATGCCTTGCCGTTTTTTGCGCCGCCGACAGGAATGCTGGGTGTCGCGGCCTTGCTCGCATTGGTGTTGCCGACCGGTTTGGCGTTGTTGCTGGCGGGCACGATTGCCGCCGGTTACGCGGCGTATGGCTTGGGGCATACCATCATGCACGTGCGCCGTTTTCGCTGGCGCGTGGCTGTGCGTTGGGCGGCACATCATCACATTCACCATCACCATCCCGGGATGAATTTTGGCGTGACCACGCCGCTGTGGGATTACGTGTTTGCAACGCGCTACGTGTCCGCGCGCAAACGAACACGCGATTCGGATGTTCCGGCACAATCGGCAAGCGTTGCACCAGGCGCGCGTGTGCGTCGCGCGGCATTGCTGATTGGTTTGGCAGTGCTGGCCACACTTGCGGTGCCGATTGTGCTCGGTGGTCGTCAGGCGCTTGCGCAAACCTTGAGTTTCCCGGTGCAAAGTTTTGCCGCACTGCTGGGATTGTTGCTGATTAGTTGGCTTGCGCGCGCATGGAAGTTGCACGTTTTATTGCAACAAATCGGCACGCAGCAAGCGTTTATGCGCACGTTGGCGATGTCGCTGGCGATTGATTTTGCGTTTATCAGCACGCCAGCCGGTGTTGGCGGATACGCGGCGAGTATCTATTACGTGCGCCGCAGTGGCGCGTCGGCCAGTGCCGCGACTACGGTCACCGCCGTCGATCAGTTGCTCGATCTGGGCATCTTTGTCGTGATCTTGCCATTGGCGGGATTGAGTTTGATCTGGTCCGAATTGCCGACTGCGCTGGCATTCGTGGCGTTTGTAACCAGTGCGCTGATGATTGCATTGGGGCTGGCGGCATTGTTGATGCGGCGCAAGTTGGCAAATTGGATGCTGGCCGAAAACGCGCTGGTTCGACGCTGGCCGGGTCTGCGTCGGCAACAAGTCCGGCTGCAGAAATTTTTGACCAGTCTGCGTGCCGATATCGACTTGTTGAAATCGTCCGGTGTGCGCGGGCTCATGGCGATTGCCGCGTTGACGACAGTGCAATGGCTAACCCGTTACGGTGTTTTGTGGGCGACATTGGGCTTACTTGGCCATCAGGTGTCATTCGCATTGACGTTGCTGTTGCAATCGTTGATTTTGCACGCGGCGTTGTGGACCGGGGTTCCATCTGGCGGCGGTGGTGCGGAGATCGGATTGTCTGCCGCGCTGGCCGCGTGGGTTCCCGCAACCAGCATGGCCAGCGCGCTGATTATTTGGCGACTGGTTACGTTTGATGTGTGTCTGGTTGTCGGTATCGTCGCGGTCGTGTGGTTGGCGCGCAGCGGTATGAGAACCAGCGTTGTCCCGGCGCAATTGGGCCCTACGAATACCGCAGATTCCACTTGAAGCCCCGAGCTTTGGCGCAATCGGCCGCATTGGGTAAAATGCCGATCCACGGCGTTGGCATGCATCCACGCCATTTCTGCTTTTCGGACGCAAACCAGTAATGAAAACCGTACTCGTCACCGGCGGTGCCGGCTTTATTGGCGGCAACTTTGTGCTGGGCTTGATGGCGCAGGGTGGCTATCGCGTGGTCAATCTGGACAAGCTTACCTACGCGGGCAACCTGGATACATTGGCGAGTTTGCACGGCAATGCCGACCACATTTTTGTTCAAGGTGATATTGGCGACCGCGAGCGGGTCGCGGCGTTGCTGGCCGAACACCGCCCAAATGCCATCGTGAATTTCGCCGCCGAATCGCATGTGGATCGCTCCATCGATGGCCCGGCAGAATTTGTACAAACCAATGTTGTCGGCACGCTGGCACTGCTTGAGTGCGCGCTGGCTTATTGGCGCGTGGCGCCACTGGAATTGCAGGATGGCTTCCGTTTCCTGCACGTGTCCACCGATGAAGTCTACGGCTCCTTGGGGCCGGTCGGACGGTTCACCGAAGAATCGCCGTACCAACCCAACTCGCCGTATTCGGCATCCAAAGCGGCATCCGATCATTTGGTACGTGCGTTTCATCACACCTACGGACTGCCCACGCTCACTACCAATTGCTCGAACAATTACGGCCCATATCAGTTCCCCGAGAAACTCATTCCCTTGATGATCCACAAGGCACTGACAGGGCAAGCGCTGCCGGTTTACGGCGACGGACGCAATATCCGCGACTGGTTGTACGTGGGCGATCATTGTTCGGCAATTCAGCGCGTACTGGAAATCGGTCGTACCGGCGAGGTCTACAACATCGGTGGCGATGCCGAATGCGAAAACATCGCCGTGGTAAAAACCCTGTGTACGCTGCTCGACGAGCGCCGCCCCTTGCCGGGTGGTGTGCGCCGTGAAACATTGATTACCTACGTCAAGGATCGCCCCGGCCATGATCGGCGCTATGCCATTGATGCCGGCAAAATCAAAACCCAGCTAGGCTGGCGGCCAGGTGAAAATTTCAACTCGGGGATGACACGCACGGTTGACTGGTATCTGGATAACCAGGCCTGGTGCCAACGTGTGCTGGACGGAAGTTATCGCGGCGAAAGATTGGGTGTGACAGGCTAAGCCATGTTCGACGATGCTGCATTATGGAAATAAGGAATTCGTACACAATGTCGCAAATTGAAAAAGGCATCATCCTCGCGGGCGGCTCCGGCACGCGCCTGTATCCGTTGACTCAGGTCATCAGCAAGCAACTGTTGCCGGTGTACGACAAGCCGATGATTTATTACCCGCTGTCGACACTGATGCTGGCCGGCATTCGCGAGGTATTGATCATCAACACGCCGCACGAACAAGCCTTGTTCCGGCAGTTGCTGGGCGATGGATCGCAATGGGGCATCACGATTCAATATGCCGCGCAGCCGTCACCCGATGGCCTTGCCCAGGCGTTCGTCATCGGCCGCGAATTCGTCAACGGCCAATCCAGTTGCCTGATTCTGGGCGACAACATTTTTTACGGTCACGGTTTGACCGAAGTGCTGCATCGTGCCGCGCAACGCACCCACGGCGCGACCGTGTTCGGTTACTGGGTGCGCGATCCGGAACGCTACGGCGTGGCGGAATTCGACGCGAGCGGAAGAGTCTCCGGTCTGGAAGAGAAACCCGGGCAGCCCAAATCCAACTATGCGGTCACCGGGCTGTATTTCTACGATCAGCGTGTGTGCGATTTTGCCGATGAACTCAAACCCTCGGCGCGTGGCGAATTGGAAATCACCGATCTGAATCGGCGTTATCTGGACGAGGGATCACTGATGCTGGAAAAGCTCGGCCGCGGCTATGCGTGGCTGGATACCGGCACCCACGAATCGCTGACGGATGCATCGAACTACATCGAGACGATTGAAAATCGGCAAGGTCTGAAAGTCTGCTGCCCCGAAGAAATCGCGTTTCTCAACGGCTGGATCGACGCCGAGCAAGTGTTGCGACTGGCTGCACCGCTGGCCAAGAACGGGTATGGTCATTATCTGCAACAACTCGTCAGACAAGGGCCGGTCGCGTGAAAATCATCGAAACGGATTTAACCGGATGCGTGGTGATCGAGCCGGTCGTGCACGGCGACGCGCGCGGATTCTTCTACGAAAGTTTCCATGCGCAAAAATACAGGAATGCAGGTCTTGACTTGCGTTTCGTCCAGAACAATGTCTCGAAATCGGCGCAAGGCGTACTGCGGGGTTTGCATTATCAATTCCCGAATCCGCAAGGCAAGCTGGTCAACGTGCTCGTGGGCGAAGTCTACGATGTGGCCGTGGATATTCGTGTTGGCTCGCCCACCTTCGGACGTTGGGCGGCAGCGCTGTTGAGCGCGGACAACAAGCGCCATTTCTGGATACCCGAGGGTTTTGCGCACGGCTTTGCCGTGCTGTCGGAATCGGCGACGTTTTGTTATCAATGCACCGCGCTGCATGATCATGCAAGCGATGCCGGCATCCGCTGGAACGACGCCGATATCGCCGTGGACTGGCCGATCAATGCGCCACTGCTGTCGGGAAAAGACGCCAATGCGCCGTTCCTGCGCGACGTGCCGCCGTCGAAGTTGCCGAAGTATAAAAAATGAGACTCTTGCTGCTCGGTGCGAACGGTCAGGTCGGTTACGAGTTGATGCGCACACTTGCGCCACTGGGTGAACTGATTTGCGCGACCCGCGACAAGTCAGGCGATGCATCGAACGCGCGTCGAAAGGTCGATTTGGCAGAACCGGATTGTTTGCGCGAAGCACTCGATGCCGTCGCCGCAGACGTGGTTGTCAACGCGGCAGCCTACACGGCCGTTGATCGGGCCGAAGACGAACCGGAATTGGCAGATTGCATCAATCACCGTGCGCTGGCAGTAATCGGAAACTGGGCAGCCGCACGACGCGCGTTGGTCGTGCACTATTCCACCGACTATGTGTTCGATGGCACGGCAACACGTCCGTATGGCGAGGATGATGCGGCTGCACCATTGGGTGTATATGGCCGCAGCAAGCTTGCCGGCGAAATTGCGTTGCGCGAGAGTCATTGCGCCCATCTGATTTTGCGCACGGCTTGGGTCTATGCAGCGCGCGGACACAATTTCCTGCGCACGATGCTGCGTCTGGCGCGCGAGCGCGATGCGTTGTCCATTGTCGACGATCAGCGTGGGGCGCCAACGACGGCGCGACTGATTGCCGATGTCACGGCGACTGTGCTGGCGCGCGTGCAGCCGAAAGAAAAACCCGTCGAACCGGAGCTTGGCCATGCAACCTATCATTTGTGCGCCGCAGGCGATTGCACCTGGTTCGAATTTGCGCGTGCGATTTTCGCCAGGGCGCACGCCGCAGGTCTGATCGACCATCCGATCCGGCTCACGCCGATTGCCACGGCCGACTACCCGACCCGGGCGCTCCGTCCGGCCTATTCGGTGCTCGATACGCGGAAAATCCGCGACACGTTTGGATTGGACTTGCCAGACTGGGAGCACGGACTCGACGCGACCATTCAAGAACTGACCACGAGTACCTGAAGCCATGCTGATACCTGTCATTTTGTCCGGTGGCGCCGGCACGCGCTTGTGGCCGGTGTCGCGCAGCGCGTATCCCAAACCGTTCATGCGCATGGCCGATGGACAATCGCTGCTCGGCAAGACACTCGACCGCGCGTTGGGCTTGCCCGGCGTAGCGCGCGTGTTGACCGTCACCGGTCGCGATTACTATTTCCTCAGTCGTGATGAATATGCGCGGCATCCGCGCGCCGACATTGATGCGATGCCGTTCGTGCTCGAACCGGCCGGACGCAATACCGCGCCGGCGATTTTGCTGGCTGCCCTGTACGCCAGCGAGCACATTTGCGCCGACGCGACCCTGCTGGTACTGCCCGCCGACCATCTGATTGCGGACATGCAGGCATTTGCCGCGGATGTCGAGCGCGCACGGCATTTGGCAGACGATGACTGGTTGGTGACATTCGGTATCGTGCCGAACCGTGCAGAGACGGGATTCGGCTACATGCTCAAAGGCGCTGCCTTGCGTGATGGTGCCTGCGCGGTCGGCGCGTTTGTCGAAAAGCCCGATCACGCAACTGCCATGGACTATCTGCGCAGCGGCGAATATCTGTGGAACTCGGGCATGTTTTGTTTTCGCGCGGATACGTTGCTCACGGCCGCGCAGAATACCTGCCCACAGGTGCTTGCGGCAGCGCGCGCGTGCTATGCCAGCGCGCGCAGCCACGACAGCCCGCTGGAGTTTGATCGCGACGCATTCATGGCGCAGCCGGATATTTCCATCGATTACGCGCTGATGGAACACGCGCCGCGCGTGGCGGTGGTACCGGCGGCATTCGACTGGAGTGATATCGGTTCCTGGAAAGCCGTCAGCGAGCTGGAATCCGGTATCGACGCGGACGGCTCCGGCAATCGTGTGCACGGCGCGGCCGTCGTCATTGAAAGCGAAAATTGCTACATCGATGTTCAGGCGAGTCGCAGCGAGGCGCGCATGGTTGCCGCGGTCGGCGTGAAGAACCTCGTCATCATCGATACCGGCGATGCGGTGCTGGTCGCGGATCGCGAACGCGCGCAAGAGGTCAAGCAGGTCGTTGAACAACTGCGCCAGACCGATCATTCCACGGCTCGATTCCATCCCACCGTGTATCGCCCCTGGGGCAGTTTCACCGTGCTCGAAGACGGCACCGACTGCAAGGTCAAACGCTTGACCGTCAAACCCGGCGGAATCCTTTCATTGCAACGGCACCAGCGTCGCAGCGAACACTGGACCGTAGTGCAGGGCGTGGCCAGTGTGCGCGTCGGCGATGACGAAACACAATTGCACGGCAATCAATCCACATTCATTCCAATGAACACCTTGCACCGGTTGGAAAACCGCACCGCCACCGATATCCACTTGATCGAAGTGCAATGCGGCGATTATTTTGGCGAAGATGACATCGAGCGGCTGGAAGATGTTTACGGTCGCGTCGGTGGCAAATAGTCACGCGCATATTGATCCGCCAAATCAACCGCGACTTTCGTGACCTGAACGTTTCAACCGTTCTGCGCAAACTTGAAGAAAAGGAAAAACCATGCAATCAAGATGGACTCTGGCAATTCCGGCTTTGATGTTCGCGGGCGTTGCCGCCGCCGCGCCACCGCAATTGAGTGACTTTGCCCGGCATGCGCAATACACGCAGGTAAAAATTTCTCCCGAAGGCGACTACCTTGCCGCCAGCGCCATCGTTGGCGACCAAACCGTGTTGTCGTTGATCCACTTGAGCGACATGAAAGGTGTCAACGTTGTACCGCGCAACAACGACGACTTGACCGGGTTCGCCTGGGTTGCGCCACATCGACTGATGTACAACGTCGGCGAGCGCTTCGGCGGGCTGGAAGCGCCGTTGAAAACGGGGGATTTGTACGCGGTAAATGCCGACGGCAAGGATGCTGCTATCCTGTTCGGCTATCGGGCTGGCGACCAAGGCGACACGCATATCGCCCATGCCACCAGCGAAATGGCGTACGGCAGTTTGATTACTGCACTGCGCGACGATGCAAATCATGCATTGATTGCCAGCGAAGCGGCCAACGGTTCGACGATTGGTGTGTTTACCCAAGCGTACAAGATCAACCTGGAGACCGGCGTAAAGGCGCGCGTGGCCATCGCGCCCATGCACAATGCCAGTTTTCTAGCCGATCACACTGGCCATGTGCGCTTCGCCTACGGCGTGGAAAATGACCAAAAGATAAAAGTATACTATCGTGCGAGCGATGATGCCGATTGGGAATTGGTATCGGACGAGGCCAAAAACGGGCAGCGCGACTGGCCATTGATGTTCAATCGCGACAACAAGCAGGTTTATTTCCAGTGCGCCGGCAACAATGGCGCCGGCGGCTTGTGCAAGTGGGATGTCAGCACACGCAAGATGAACCATTTGTGGGATGGCAACGGTGCCGATGTCACCGGGCTGATGCTGACGTTTGGCGGGCAAGATGCATTCGCCGTGCAGTCGCAGCCGGGTCGCCCGGCCGTGACCTTGCTCGACAAATCCGCACCCGAGGCGACCTTGCTCGTCGCACTCATGCAGCAATTCCCCGGTGAGGACGTAGAATTTGTTTCCAGCACCTGGAAAGGCGACAAGGCGATTGTACTGGTGTCCAGCGACACCGATCCGGGTGCGTTTTATTTGTACGACGCACAGAAAAAGAAAGCGAGCTTCCTGTTGGCGCGACGTGGCTGGATCAAACCCGCGCAAATGGCGTCAATGCAACCGGTTGAATTTGCGGCGCGCGATGGCTTGAAATTGCATGGCTATCTGACGCGACCCGTGGACAAGGCCGACGCCAAGAATCTGCCGTTGGTCGTGTTGGTTCATGGCGGCCCCTATGAGCTGCGCGACGATTGGGATTTTGACCCGACCGTGCAAGTGCTGGCCAGCCGTGGTTATGCGGTGTTGCAGGTGAATTATCGCGGCTCCGGTGGCTACGGTTTCGACTTCGTCAAGGCTGGATACCATGAGTGGGGCGGAAAAATGCAGGACGACGTCACCGATGCCACGCTCTGGGCGGTCAAACAAGGCATTGCCGATGCCAAACGCATTTGCATTTTCGGTGGCAGCTACGGTGGTTACGCCGCGCTTGAAGCTGCGGTCAAGGAACCGGATTTGTATAAATGTGCAATTGGTTACGTCGGCGTGTACGACTTGCGCTTGATGTACAGCCGAGGCGAAATCCAGCAATCCGAGTTTGGCGAAAACTATTTGAAGACCGTCATCGGAACCAATCCCGACGAGTTGTGGAATCGTTCACCTGCTGCGCACCTGGATAAACTCAAAGCGGCCGTGATGCTGATTGTTGGCGGTGCCGACAAACGCGTGCCACCCATACAAGGCGAAAGCCTGCATGCTGCGCTGGAAAAGCACCACATCAAGCACGAATGGTTGTATCAACGGACCGAAGCGCACGGTTTTTATAATCCGGCGCATGTAACCGATATGTATCAAAAGGTATTGGCGTTTCTGGATAGTCAAATCGGTGTTGCACACTGACAGCATGCCGGGAAAGCCAGTCGCGAGACTCGGGACTCGGGACTCGGGACTCGGGACGATTTCCGATTTTGATCGTCGTTCCCGCGTGCTTGTGGCGGGAACCCAGCGCCTTTGTTTTTCATCTCGTCGCATTCGGCGCACGCCGAACGCGACTGCGACGAATCAATCATTACGTGGTCAATCTGCGCACAGGGCATCCGCGCTCGGCTCACGACCCAATCGTGCTTTCAATGCGGCAGACAGGCGGTTACCATCGACATATTCCCGCACGGAGATACCCCGATGAAGGCATTATTCGCCGCCTTGGCGCTTGCGTTTTCCCTGCATGCGGTGGCTGCACCGCATGCGTTCAACGTCCACGATCTGGTGATGATGAATCGCGTCAGCGATCCACAGCTATCGCCCGACGGAAAGCATGTTGCCTATCAAATGCGCCAAACCGATTACGACGCGAACAAGGGCGTCAGTGGTATCTGGCTGCTTGATCTGGATTCCGGAAATGTCGAAGCGAGGCGGCTCACGGACAAGTCAGTCAGCGCCAGTTCGCCGCGTTGGTCTGCCGACGGCCGCAGCATTTACTATCTGGCCAATGGCGACGATGCGACGCAGGTGTGGAACGCCAGCATCGACACCCATGCTACACCGGTGCAGATTACGCATGTGCCGCTCGACGTGAACGCGTTCGAGCTGTCGCCGAATGACAAACATCTGCTGGTCTCGATCGACGTGTTTGCCGACTGCCCCGAGCCAGCCGATGTTCTGGCTTGCAGCAAAAAGCGACTGGACGATCGCAAGGCCGACAAGGCGACCGGCACGCTGTACCACAAATTGTTCATCCGCCACTGGGATACGTGGTCCGATGGTCGCCGTTCGCAGTTGTTCATTGCAGACCTGGATGGTGCCAAGTCCATCGACAAGCTGCATTGGTTGACCCGCGGCATCGATGGCGATGTGCCATCCAAACCGTTTGGCGACGACAGCGAGTTCAGCTTTTCGCCGGACGGAAAAACCGTGTATTTCGACGTGCGTATCGCCGGGACGACGGAATCCTGGTCGACCAACTTCGATATTTACTCGGTGCCAACCGACGCATCGGCTGCGCCGAAGAATCTCACCGCGGCGAACAAAGCCTGGGATGCGTCGCCGTTGCCATCGCACGATGGCAAAACCTTGTACTACCTGGCCATGAAGCGTCCGGGCTTCGAGGCCGACCGTTTCGGCATCATGGCGATGGATCTGGGCAGTGGCGAGATTCGCGAGATCGACCCGAAATGGGATCGTTCCGCCGGCCCGCTGCAATTGTCCGCCGATGGCAAGACGCTCTACACCACGACCGATGACAATGGCGATCACGCCTTGTTCGCAGTGAATGGCAAAAATGGCGAGGCGACGCGACTGGTCGGCGATGGCAGCGTGACCGGTTTCGCCGTTGGCGCCAAGACCATGATCGTTGCGCGCCAGGATTTCAAGCATCCGACCGATCTGTACACATTGCGTCGTGGCAAGCTCAACCAGATCACCCATGTCAACGCGGATCGGCTCAAGGATATTGCGTTTGGCGATTACGAATGGTTCGACTTCCCCGGTTGGAACAACGAGCGCGTGCAGGGCTACGTGATGAAGCCGGTTGGCTACGAGCCCGGCAAGAAATATCCGGTGGCGTTTTACATTCATGGCGGCCCGCAAGGTGCGTGGACCAACGATTTCCACTATCGCTGGAATCCCGAAACCTACGCCGGTCAAGGCTTCGCCGTGGTCGCGATCAATTTCCACGGTTCCACCGGATACGGTCAGGCATTTACCGACGCGATCTCGCAACATTGGGGCGACCGCCCATTGGAAGACCTGCAAAAAGGTTGGGATGCCGCTTTGAAAAAATACGGTTTCCTCGACAGCGGCAACGCTTGCGCGCTCGGCGCCAGTTACGGCGGCTACATGGTGTACTGGATTGCCGGCGTGTGGAATCAGCCGTGGAAGTGCCTGATTGATCACGACGGTGTATTCGATAATCGCATGATGGCTTACGCTACCGAGGAACAGTGGTTTTCCGAATGGGAAAACGGCGGGACCCAGTGGCAACATCCGGAAAACTACGAGCGCTTCAACCCGATCAACCACGTCGCGGATTGGCGCGTGCCGATGCTCGTCATCCATAGTGATCGCGATTACCGCATCCCGTTGTCGCAAGGCATTGCCGCGTTCACCGCTTTGCAGCGCCGGGGAATTCCCAGCGAGTTTCTGCGCTTCCCGGATGAAAGCCACTGGGTGCAAAAACCGCATAACAGCGTGCAATGGCACGACGCGGTCAACGCGTGGCTGAAAAAATGGACGGACAAAAAATAGCAGCGCGTATCGGCGCTGTTTCCCTCCCCCGAGCCCGCTCAGGGGAGGGGCTTTTCAGCCTGCGCTTTCAAGGGTGGGCACACAGTTGTGGCGCTACGATGCCGTAGCAGGAATTTGCAATGATGCAAAACAAGTCAGTCGAACCGAACCTGCAAGTTCTTTCCGAAAGGCGTTGCTTCGACGGCGTGCAGGGCGTCTATCGCCATGCATCCGCGTCGTGCAACGGCCCAATGCAATTCGCGGTCTACCAACCACCGCAGGCGCAATTGCGTGCCGTGCCGGTACTTTATTTTCTTTCCGGGCTCACTTGCACGGAAGAAAATTTCACGATCAAGGCGGGCGCGCAGCGCATGGCGGCGCAATTGGGCTTGCTGCTGGTCGTGCCTGACACCAGTCCACGCAATACCGGCATTCCCGGTGAAGCCGACGCAGAAGATTTTGGTGCGGGCGCGGGCTTTTATCTCGACGCCACGCAGCTGCCATGGTCACAACATTTTAAAATGTATACTTATGTGACGCAGGAATTGCCCGGTTTGATTGGCGCGAATTTTCCTGCCGACATGTCGCGTCAAAGTGTTTTTGGGCATTCCATGGGTGGGCACGGTGCGTTAACCATTGCCCTGAAAAATCCGCAACGCTATCGCTCGGTTTCGGCATTCGCGCCCATTGTTGCGCCCACGCAGGTACGCTGGGGCAAAGGCGCGTTTGCGCGTTATCTGGGCGACAATCAGCAAGCTTGGCAGCAATACGACGCCTGTGCGCTAATTGCGCAAGGCAAACGTTTTGACGGCGAAATTCTCATCGATCAGGGCGATGCGGATCAATTCCTGCATGAAACGCTGCGCCCACAATTGTTCGAGACGGCTTGTCGCGCGGCGGGTCAACCATTGCGCTTGCGCATGCAAGCCGGGTACGACCATAGCTACTATTTCATCGCCAGTTTCGTCGAAGACCATCTGCGCCATCATGCAGCTGCGCTGGCAACTTGATTGGAGTACCCGTTATGAAAACGCGTGCCGCAGTCGCCTGGGAAGCAGGCAAACCGTTGTGTATCGAAGAAGTGGATTTGGCTGGGCCAAAATCCGGCGAAGTGTTGGTGCGCATTGTCGCTACCGGCGTGTGCCACACGGATGCATTTACCCTGTCCGGTGCGGACCCCGAAGGCTTGTTTCCGGCGATTCTTGGACATGAAGGCGGCGGAATCGTCGAGGAAGTCGGCGCAGGCGTTACCAGTGTCAAGCCCGGCGATCACGTCATCCCGTTGTATACGCCCGAGTGCGGCAAGTGCAAATTCTGCCTGTCTGGCAAAACCAATTTATGCCAGGCCATTCGTGTGACCCAAGGCAAAGGCTTGATGCCGGATGGCACCTCGCGGTTTTCCATCAACGGCAAACCCATCCTGCATTACATGGGCACCAGTACTTTTTCCGAATACACCGTGCTCCCGGAAATTGCATTGGCCAAGATCAATCCCGACGCACCGCTGGACAAGGTGTGCTTGCTCGGATGCGGCATCACTACTGGCATTGGTGCCGTGCTGAACACCGCCAAAGTCGAGCCGGGTGCCACGGTGGCGGTGTTTGGTCTGGGCGGAATTGGCCTTTCCGTGGTGCAGGGCGCGGTGATGGCCAAAGCCTCACGCATCATTGCAATTGATACCAATCCATCGAAATGGGAAATGGCCAAGGCGCTCGGCGCAACCGACTTTATCAACCCGAAAGATTACGACCGACCATTGCAACAAGTCGTCGTCGATTTAACCGACGGCGGCGTGGACTATTCGTTCGAGTGCATCGGCAACGTGGATGTCATGCGCAGCGCATTGGAGTGCTGTCACAAAGGTTGGGGCGAATCGATCATCATCGGCGTGGCGGGCGCGGGCAAAGAAATTGCCACGCGCCCATTTCAATTGGTGACCGGACGCGTGTGGCGCGGCTGCGCGTTTGGCGGCGTCAAAGGCCGCTCGCAATTGCCCGGCTACGTGGATCGATATTTGAGCGGCGAAATCAAAATTGACCCAATGGTTAGCGCCGTGCTGCCGCTGGAGAAAATCAACGAGGCATTTGATTTGATGCACGCCGGCAAAACCATTCGGTCGGTGATTGCGTATTGAGCTGTGGCGAGTCGAAGCAGAACGTTGATTTTCCTTCCCTGCGGGCGGGCCGGCTTTTTGATTTTCCTTCCCCCCGCTACGCGGAGGAAGCGACGGCAATGGCTTCGCTATTTCCCGACTCCCGACTCAACGCGTCGACTTCAACGCAATAAACTGCGGCTCGTCGCCATCCAAACGCAGCGCAATCAACTCGCCGCCCCATACGCAGCCACCGTCAATTGCATAAACACCCATGCCTTGAAAGCGCCCGAGCGTCGACCAGTGGCCACAAACGATGCGCTGCTCACGCGGGCTATGCCCGGGCACTTCGAACCATGGATAAAGCCCCGGTTTTTGCGTACCGGGTGCGCCTTTTTCCTGATACGCGATACGTCCGCGAATATCGCAATAGCGCATGCGTGTGAGCACATTGATTGTTGCGCGCTGCCGGTCTATGCCTTGCAAACGCGGTGACCATTGATCGGGCTTGTTGCCAAACATCGCCTTGAGCAGGCGCGGCGCATCGTCGCCACGCAGACACAGTTCCACTTCGCGCGCAGCATGTTCGGCGCGCTCAATCGTCCAGCGCGGCGCCAGACCTGCATGAATCAGCACGAAATTCAGCGCGTGATCAACATGCAGCAAAGCTCGCGTTTGCAACCAGCCGAGCAACTCGTCGCGGTCTGGCGCGAACAACACCTCGCGCAATTCCGGATTTACTTTTTCCTGATCATCCGGACTGCGCTGCGCAATGGAAAGCAAGCTCAAGTCGTGATTGCCCAACACCACGACTGCACGGTCGCCAAACGATTTGACCAAGCGCAATACGGCCAGCGACTGCCCGCCACGATTGACCAAATCGCCACAAAACCACAGCGTATCCCGAGCGCTGTCGAACTTGAGCTTTTCGAGCAAGCGGTTGAGCTCGTCGTAGCAACCTTGAATGTCGCCGATGGCGTACGTTGCCATCAATGCACCGTGCGCGGAATCGACAGCGTGAATTGCGGAATCGTTGCATCGAAATGGCAGCCGTCGTCGGCAAGCATCTGGTAACTGCCGCGCATCGTACCCACCGCGGTTTCCAACACCGCGCCGGAGGTGTAGCGGAATTTCTCGCCCGGTCGCAACCACGGCTGCTCACCAACCACGCCCGGACCGCGCACTTCTTCCACGCGCCCATTGGCGTCGGTAATGATCCAATGACGCGTCAACAAGCGCGCCGGAACATTACCGGTGTTGGCAATTTGAATGGTGTAGCTAAACACATACCGATTGGCATCCGGCATGGATTGCTCTGCCAGAAACTGCGTTTGCACGGCGATACTGAAAGCGTAAGGATTGGATTCATTCATGCGTGGATTGTCCGGCAGTGCGGCGGATCGGGCAAGGGCTGCACGGTACTCGTTGCTCGAAATGATCGAGTCGGGCACAAAAGTTTTCCATATTCGTCAAATTTTCGCTTCATAAGTCGCACCCCCGGCTGCTGTCAAGTTGTTGTGCGTGCCAGATTGCCGTCGCGGATCAACAATTGCCGCCGGTTGAAGTGACAGCAAACATCCTTGGTGGCGGTACAGCTACAATTCCGATCTCGCTGATGGGGGCATTTCATTTGGGTCAACCACCCAACCATCCTTTTGTGGCGGGTCAACCAATCAGCAACTGTGCAATGGCTTTGCCAAATCCTACGTCGATGCGGTCGAGAAATATGGAGCGGCTGCGTATGCTGCAGACCAAGCGGACTTGGAATGTGCGGAATGGGGCGATTCGATGAAAAAGAACAAGTGCAGCGCATGAGCAGAAGAACGGTTCTATGGTTTCTCGGAATCGTCGTGGTGTTGTTGTTGGCGGTGCTTTGGCACCGTCAGCGACTGCCCGTCAACCCGACGCCCAAGCCAGCGGTAAGCGTAAACACGGCGCCGGCGAAATCGGTTCCAGTTGCAAAACCGGCGCAATCTCAAGTTGCGCGGACGTTTGTTATTGCGCCGGACGCAACCGTGCCGGTACCGCGTCGCTTTCAGTTGCCGGGCGTTGAGCGCGTGCGCACGGCTTCCAGTTTCAACGAGTGGATGGAACAATTCCCGTCTGATGCGCAAAAAGCAATCTCGGCATTCAACTCGCGCCATTTCGGTGTCTACTCAATCAACTCGCCGCAACAAGTGGCGTGGATGGCGCAGATGGGCTATCCGATGCCGGAAGATGTGATTGCCGCAAAATTTCTCAGTGATGAGAATCTGCGAACACTGGCAGGCCAGGGCAACGACAAAGCCGGATTTCTTTTGCACGAGCGCGAAGTCGATACCTTGCAGGCGAAATACGCCGAACTCGCGGCGCGTGGGCAAGATCGCAGTCAATTCTGGCGCAACGACCCGGCTGCTGCACAGTTCAACCGAGACGATGCTCAATACAACCGCTTGCTTGAAACATCGATGAGCCCATTCAAGGGCTTTGTGAAGGCAAATGATGCCTTGCTTGTAGATGATCCCAAGTACGCTTCCGCCGATATCATCAGCGGATTGATGTGGGCGGGAACGTATGGCGATTTTCGGGCCAGTCAATTTGTAGATAGCTATGTGGGACTTGACCCGAAGCGTGAGGCAATCCTCGCTGGAGCGGAATCGGCGGACATGAATGCTTTGTCAAGCTTGATGCAATTGCAATTGATGGGCTGTCCCGGTTTCAACGTAGGCAACACAATTCCGGGCAACGTTGCTCCGGTGCATTGAGGTGACAATCGGGCAAGGCGTGCGCGCCAAGATGATGCGATAGGCTGACTGAAAATGAACAAATGCAGCGCATGAGCAGAAATACCGTCAAAGGGCTTGGCGGAATCGTCTTGGTGTCGCGATTTTCTTATTGCGTCTGGCCAACGCGCCGATGAAATCCCGGATCGTTCCATCAGGCTGCACTGCCTTGATTTCCGCGCGCCGGCCGGGCAACAAGACTAGCGCGATCTTTTCGCCAGCCTGAATGCCCGGATGTTGCAATACTTCCCGGCGAAACGTGACTTGTCCACGCGTGGTTACCGTGAGTGGGTCATCTCGATTTCTCCGCATCGGTAATGCAATAACAATGTAAAAATGCATTATTTGCCAAATGCGGCCAACCATCGACGATTACACTGGACTCAGCCGCCGCGCCAACGCCACAAACGCCTGCGGCGGCAATTGCTCGGCGCGGGCGCGTGGGTCGATGTCGGCGGATTGTATTTCGGCGGGGCTTGCGATTTGCGACAGTGCGTTGCTCAGGGTTTTGCGGCGTTGGCCGAAGGCGGCGCGGACGATGCGTTCCAGCAGCGCCATGTCGCAGTTTGGTAATTGGTTTGGCGGTAGCGGCGTCAGGCGCACGACGGCCGAATCAACTTTGGGTGGTGGTCGAAATGCGCCGGGCGGGACGTGCAGCAAGGGTTCCACGCGACAGCGCAATTGCAGCATTACCGATAGACGTCCGTAAATTTTGCTGCCGGGGGCGGCTGCCATGCGTTCGACCACTTCTTTTTGCAACATGAAATGCATGTCGGCGATTGCGTTGGCGTGGTCCAGGCAATGAAAAAGAATCGGCGTGGAAATGTTGTAGGGCAAATTGCCGATCAGTCGCAGCGGCGAGCCCTGCGCCAGCGTGCTGAAATCGACCGTCAACACATCGGCATTGACGATGGTCAAATCGCCAATCGGCTGTGCGCGTGAACGCAAGGGTTCGATCAGGTCGCGATCCAGTTCGATGGCGGTGAGTTTCCCGGCGGCTTTCAACAACGGCAGAGTCAGCGCGCCTTCGCCGGGTCCGATTTCAACGAGCCGATCATCTGCGCGTGGTGCGACCAATTCGACAATACGTTGCAGGATTGCCGCATCGCGTAAAAAATGCTGGCCGAAGCGTTTGCGCGGAGCGTGTTCGTGATGGACTGAGTGCATCGCGCGAAAATAACGATATTTTCCGGATCACGCCAGCGTTATCATGCGCGTCGCCCAAAAATCCGGCGTCGATTCCGGCGTCGTTTGGAGAGTTCCATGCGCTTGTCCTCACTGGTGCAACTGATCGTGCTCGGCATGATCTGGGGTGCGTCGTTCCTGTTCCAGCGTATCACCGTACCGGCAATCGGCGCGGGCATGACCGCAATGCTTCGAATTGCTTTGGCCGTGCTGGTACTGGGCGCGCTGATGGCACTGACCCGGCGACACTTGTACTGGCGTGCGCGTTGGCGCGATTACGTGTTGATTGGCCTGATGAATTCCGGGCTGCCATTCTTGCTGTTTGCTTTCGCGGCGTATTCATTGCCGGCCGGATACATGGCCGTGCTCAATGCGACGGTGCCGATGTTCACGGTCTTGATTGGCTGGATCGGTGGTCCGCGGCCGTCGATTTCAAAGCTCATTGGCGTTGTCGTCGGGGTGCTGGGTGTTGCCACGCTGGCGCAGTTCGGCAGCGTGGCGATGTCATGGATGACGATTGCCGCGTTTGCCGCGATTTTGCTGGCATCGGTGTTGTACGCATACGGTGCGATTGCGGTTCGCGCCCGATTTGCCAGCGATGATTCGGTCACGGTTGCTTGCGGCACCATGGCCGGCACCTTGCTGCCGCTGTTGCCGTTTGCATTTTTCAGTGTACCTGCGCAGATGCCAACCCTGAATGTGTCGATGGCCTTGCTCGCACTTGGCATTGTCTGCACGGGTCTGGCGTATGCAATGTTTTATCGCTTGATCCGCGAAGTCGGCAGCGAACGCGCCGTGACAGTGACGTTTCTCGTGCCGGTTTTTGCGCAAATCTGGGGTGCGGTTTTTCTGGGCGAGCCAATTACCTGGGCCAGTGCGATGGGCTGCGCCCTGGTGTTGATTGCGGTCGCGTTGATTTTCGAGCGTGTGCCTGGCTTGCGCCGGCGTCAGCCACTGCTGGTGAATCCGCTGCTTGGTACGAATACCTCCAACTGCGTCGCAATCGAATCATTGGCGATCCCGACGCCGAATGATTCGGATGTCGGTTGATCCAGCGCACAAGCGGTGCCGACAAACGTCGAAGCTCCACTACTTCACAAGGTGCGGTCAGAGATTTTCGCCGGCGATCCGTCGAAGCGGCAAACATGCCGTCTTCACGGGCTGGATCGAATGGCGGAAATCCTGCGGCTGGTGACAGCCACAGGAATGTTGCCGGTCAATCACGCGTGATGCGCAGATGGATCGTGAGCAAGCAAGTGTCGCAATACACCTACAGATTCATGTCGCCGCTGCGTTCGGGCTGGTAGGCCACTTCGATAATCTCGACGTTGACCGTGCTTCCGCCCGGTGCCGGCCAGGTGATCTTGTCGCCTTCCTTGAGTCCGAGCAGCGCGCTGCCAACGGGTGCGAGGATGGAGATCTTGTCGCTGGAACCATCCGCATCCCTTGGATACACGAGCTTGAGCAAAAACTCGGTGTCGCGCGACTCGACTCTGAAGCGCACGGATGAATTCATGGTGACAACCGTCGGCGGTACATCTGCCGGTTCCACGACATGGGCGCGCGCGATTTCTTCCTCGAGCTCGGCGATGCCGGGAAAGTTTTTGCCGTGCATCGTGTCAAGCAGCTTTTCCAGGCGCTCGGCGTCCAATCGCGATAGCGTGATTTCCGGTTTGGTTGGCATAAAGTCTCCTAGATGAACTGGCAATTTGCACTGCGATTGTCGCGAATGGGTGAGCGCGTCGGCAACCGGACCCGGCGCGCGATGCGCCATGGGATTGTGTGGTCCATAGTCACTCAAGTCGGGGCAAAATGCCACAACGCAACATTCAATCAAGCCGTTTGGTGACGAATTGGCAGAAAAGCGGTGCGCGGCAGCCGGATGGATGCAGGTCGCCGGCAAAGCGCCGGCAAAGCGCCGGGAAACGCCGCCGCGCCGGATTCACCGCCTAAAAGCCGGAGCCGGGCTGTTTGAGGAACTCGACTTCCTCCGCAGTGGACTCTCGTCCGAGAATCGCGTTTCGATGAGGATAGCGGCCAAAACGGTCGATAATGGCTTTGTGACGCACCTCGAACTCGTAATTGTTCTTCGGTGCATGTTTCCGGAACAACGCAAGCGCGACCTCATGCACAACGGCAGACTCGCTGTGCATGTAGGGCATCAGCAGGAACGTGCATTGTGCGGGCTCAAGCTCCAGATGCACATCTTCCGCCACGGCCCATTGCGCCAGCGTCAAGGCCATCGGGTCCTGCGCGAATGCCGAAGGTGTGCCGCGATGGATGTTGCGGGAAAACTGATCCAGCACGATGATTTCCGCGAGTCGGCCCTGCGGCTGCGTGCGCCAGGCAAACCATTCGCCCTGCGCGACGTCGCGCAAGGTATCGCCGAAACGAGAACGGATTTGTTCGTCGAAGGTGGGTTGCACGGCGAACCACGCCTTTGGTTCGATTTCGTCGAACCAGAAGGCCAGCACGTCGCGTGGATCGTGGTGTTTGTTCATGGCGATCAACCGTGATGGCGACAAGCGGGAAGTTGCATTCGGCATTTCCTGTTGGGGCAGGCGCAAACGTTGCAGTGAATGAAATCGAGATGCGGTGATCGATGCCTGGATGTGTTGCGTTGCCAACCGTAACCTGAATCCGCTTAATCGCCGCCGAATCCGTCCCTGAAAATCAGATCAACACTGGTAACGGTGAAATCGCCTGGCGAAATATCGAAGAAGATATTTCCGTTGCAAGTCACTTTGACGCGTGCGGCGGTGGTCGCGCCTTGCGGAACCGCAATTGTGGTGGTCCCGGAATTGGGCACGTTGCTGGCGAGCATGGTCGGGAAGGTTTGCCCGCCATCTGTCGAATAACTGATGTCGACGCCGGCGCAACTCACCGGTGCTGCCGTTGTGTTGGCAACATTCCAGGTAACGTCCTGACTGGAGCCCGATACCCAGGCAGCCGCGGCGAGCGGGGCGGTAACCCGAAATGGACCGGACGCGGCGTCGACGTGAACGACCATGTCGTCGCTGGCGGTTGCGCCACCATCCGGATGGTTGTCGCGCACGGTCAACCGAAACTTCAAATCGCGTGTCGTCGTCGCCCACGTCTCGCCCGGGATGTCGCCGCCCGATGGGATATCCACATCGAGATTGTGACTCAGGACGCGAGCCAGCTCGGGAATGATGCGGCGCGACGACGTGGTGGTACTGAAAGATCGAAACAAGGCACGTGTGCCATCGTCGGATTCAGGCGGGGAGGCCGTGCCCTTGTCCATTTCTTCCCAGGCATAGGTCAACGTGTCGCCGTCGGCATCCGTGGCGTTGCCGATCAGTTCAAATGGAGTTTGCGCCGGTATGTTGAAATCCGGCCCGGCATCGACGATCGGCGCGCCGTTCGTGGGGATTGCCGTGCTGCCACAAGCACTGCCGCCAAAAGCCAGGCGTTGCACGATGGGACTCAGGCTGATGGCATGAAAATAGGCATCCGAATGCGGCTGCAGATCGGATGGCCCGCAGATGCCGGCATAAGCCATGATGGTGGAACCGCTACCCGGCTCGGCTGCCTGCGAGCCGGCACGATTGCCATCGCCGCACGATCCATTCTGGGTGTTGTAGCTGTGGTCGGCACCCATCTGGTGACCCATTTCATGGGCGACGTAATCGACCCAGAATGCATCGCCGACCGGTGATGGCAGACCGGTCACGCCTTGCGCCTTTGACCGTTTGGTACAGGCGACACCCAGGTCGGCAATGCCGCCACCACCCGTGCTGAACACGTGACCAAAATCATAGTTTGCCGAACCAATGACGAGATCGATGTTGTGTTGGTTTTCGCTGAGCATGGCCGCGCCATCGTCGTTGCTGTACGGATCGGTGGCGGCATTGGTGTAGATCAACGAGTCGTCGTTGGCGACGAGCTGGAATTGCACGGCGAAGTCGGTCAGGTAAATGCCATTGACGCGATTGATTGCTTGCACCATCGCAGCCATCGCATCGGGAATGGTGCCGCCAAACACGGCGGTGTATTCGCCGGTGGCCGCCAGTGCCAGACGGTACGTGCGTACCGTTGCCCCACTGACTGTTTGCGCCATGGGTGGCGCCTGGGCATGCTCAAGCGGATAGGTCGGTGTCACGATCGCCTGGGTGTGGACGCCGCACACAAACGGTTGCGACGACTTGCCCAGTGCGTTGCGTCGAAAACTGATGTAGCGCGTACCGTTGCCGAGCGTGATCGGCTGCACCATGGTCACGCCGTTTGGTGCGCGGATCATCGCTGAAAATCCCAGCGGCGAATCGTCCATGCGCACGGCAATTTCGGGATTGTCCACGGCGTAGCCGGCGAAACTGCGAATTTCCGGGAACTTTGCTGCCAGTGCCGGAGCCATCACCTGGGTACGCCACACCGTAAAAGTTGTTGTAGTGCCGTCGGCCATCGGCAGATCGAGCAGCAGCGGCGTGGCAGCGCGCTGCGGGTCCGGCGCGCTGTCCAAATGGGCGCGCAGTGCGGACACGTCCAGATTCAGCGCGCGATAGCTGTGCAGCGGGGCGTCGAGCATGTGTGTGTCGTTGGCCGGTTGCGCGGATCGATTCCGCCACGGCGACAGGCCCGCAAATGCATTGGCTGCGGCCAGCGACAGGCTCGCGAAGACGATGGCGCAAAGATAGCGTCGCCGTTGGCGGCGGCATGGGACGTCACGCATGAACTTTTTCCGAAAGAGCAGGCGCGTAATGTAGCGCATAACCTGACTTTGCAGATCAAACAAGGATGCAAAAAAACCTGATCCGGCAGCGACCGCCGAGCGGTGTCATGGATGGTTTGCTTTACCGGGAGCGCGCCGGCCAGCGTATGATCGTTAAGCTTTGTGTTGTTATCGTGAGGTGGCAGATTGCATGAAAGGTCTGATCAAGGAAGACAATGAGTGTCATTGATTCGTTGGCGTTGTCGTTGCGCCGATTGCTTCATTTGAGAACTGCGCCGACACAGTTCGACGATGAACAACCATTGCGTGCCGAGTTGTTCAGTGCCGGGCAAATGGCCGAGCACGGACAGCGCCTGGCGCGTGCGCACGTGGTCGGCAAGACGCGTGGACCCGATTTGCTGCTGCCGCGGCTGGCGCGCAATGAAAGCACCATCGAACACGCCGTCAAATTGTTGGCCGAAGCGCTCAAGGCCGATCGACGCGTCACCCCGGCCGGCGAGTGGCTGCTGGACAACTATTACCTGATTGACGAACAAATCCGCACGACGCGCCGGCATCTGCCCGAACGCTACAGCACCGCTCTGCCGCGACTGATTGAAGGGGCATCGGCCGGTCTGCCGCGTGTTTACGATATTGCGCTCGAGGCAATCTCGCACGGCGATGGTCGAGTCGATGCAGCAAGTCTGGGTTTGTTCATTGCCGCCTATCAAAAAGTGGCGGATCTGACCTTGGGTGAGCTGTGGGCAGTGCCGATCATGTTGCGTCTGGCGCTGATTGAAAACTTGCGTCGCATCGCCACGCGCATCGCCACGGATCGACGCAGCCGCAATCTGGCCGACTATTGGGCCGAACAGATGATCGGCATGGCGCGGCACGATCCAAAGAACCTGATTCTGGTGATTGCCGACATGGCCCGTTCGCAACCACCAATGGAAAGCGCGTTCGTGGCCGAACTTACCCGCAAGTTGCAAGGGCAGGGCAACGCGCTTGCCTTGCCGCTGACATGGATTGAGCTGCATTTGTCGGAAATCGGCTTGACCACCGAACAGTTGGTTCAGGCCGAGAATCAGAAGCAGGCCGCCGACCAGATCGCCATCAGCAACAGCATCGGCAGCATGCGTTTCCTCGCCTCGATGGAGTGGCGCGACTTTGTCGAAAGCATGAGTGCGACCGAACGGGTGTTGCGCGAAGATCCGGCGGGCGCCTATGCGCAGATGAATTTCGCCACGCGCGATCGCTACCGCCACGTCGTTGAAGATCTAGCGCTGCGTGCGCATCTGGCTGAACACGAAGTGGCGCGGCGCGCCATTGCACTGGCCACGGCCGTCGCGCAAGTCGATCCGCAGGATCGCCGCACACACGTTGGTTTTTTCCTGATTGACGATGGCTTGCCGGCGTTGGAACGCCAGGTTGGCGCGAAGTGGTCGTTGCGCAGTTTGCGCAGCGGGACACGTTCGCTCGCGCCATTGTATTTCGGCGCGATAGCGGCCATTGCGCTGGCTGCTGCGGTAGCGGCAACGTTGTATGCGCACTACTCCGCGATCCGGGGATGGGCGCTGGCTGGCCTGAACGTGGCCTTGGTGATTGGGGTCAGTCAGCTTGCCGTGGCCTTGATCAATCGCATCACCACGTTGTTTTTGACTCCAAACGCATTGCCCGGCATGGATTTCTCCGGCGGAATTCCGGATGACTTTCGCACCTTGGTGGTGGTGCCGACCATGTTTGGCGACATCGCTGACGTGGATGCACTGGTCGAGTCGCTGGAAGTGCGTTTTCTCGCCAATCGCGATGCATCATTGCGCTATGCGCTGCTCACCGATTTCACGGATGCGCACGCGCAAACGTTGCCTGCCGATGCGCAGATCCTGCAACGCGCGGGCGCTGCGATCGAACATCTCAACACACAGTACGCCGATGCCAAGGGCGATATTTTCTTCCTGCTGCATCGCCCGCGCCGATGGAATGCGCGTGAGCGTGTGTGGATGGGGCAAGAGCGCAAGCGCGGCAAGCTCGCCGACCTGAACGCACTGCTGTGCCGCAATTGCGCCGATGGATTCGCCTTGATCGTCGGTGATGCGTCACGGCTTTCCGGGGTGCGCTACGTCATTACGCTGGATACCGATACACAGTTGCCGCGCGATAGCGCACGCAACATGGTCGCGGCAATGGCGCATCCGCTCAATCGTGCGCAATACAGTCCGGATCACGAATGCATCTGGGTGGGTTACGCAATCCTGCAACCGCGGGTTGAAGCCACTCTGGTCAGTGCCAATCGTTCACGCTTTGCCCGCCTGCAAGCCGGCGACGCGGGCATCGACCCGTATACGCGCGCAGTTTCCGACGTTTATCAGGATGCCTTCGGCGAGGGGTCGTTCACCGGCAAAGGCATCTACGATGTCGCAGCGTTCGAGCAGATTCTGGATAACCGGTTTCCGCAAAACCGCATCTTGAGCCACGATCTGCTCGAAGGTTGCTATGCCCGCTCGGGGTTGCTGAGCAGCGTGGAAATGTACGAGGATCAACCCTCGCGATATCTGGCCGATGCGGCACGCCGGCATCGCTGGATACGCGGTGACTGGCAAATTGCCAGTTGGATGTTTTCGCGTGTTCCCGGGCCCGAAGGAGCGCGCCGACGCAATCCGCTGACCTTGCTGTCGCAATGGAAAATCCTCGACAACCTGCGCCGCAGTCTGGTCCCCGGCGCACTCATGCTGCTTTTTCTGGTGGCATGGTTCGCCCTGCCGCAGGCCATCTTCTGGAGCGCAATTGCACTGGGAATATTTTTGCTTCCTCCCGCGACAGCAATGCTGCTCGATCTGCTGCGTACGTCGCGCGACATTGGATGGCGCCAACATGTGCGCATCGTGGCCACTGCTGCGGCACGACGTTTTGCCCAAGCGTTGTTTCAACTGGCGTGTCTTCCGCATGAAGCTTATTTGAGTCTCGACGCAATCGTGCGCACGCACGTGCGCATTGCCTTCACCCGACGCCACATGCTGCAGTGGACGCCGTCGAGCGAAGTGGAGCGCAAGAAAGACGATTCGCTGCTTGCCGCGTTTCGCGCGATGTGGGTCGGTCCGACCCTGGCATTGGCGTGTGCCGGCTGGCTTGGCGTCGAACGCAGCGAGGTGTTCGTCGTTGTTTGTCCGGTGTTGTTGGCGTGGTTGGTGTCGCCGTGGCTTGCGTGGTGGTTGAGTCGGCCGCTGGATGATCCGCGTGCGGCGACGCTGGGCAAAGCGCAAGTCCGCTTCCTGCGCAAGGCCGCACGTCGCACCTGGGCCTTCTTCGATGAATTGGCCGGCCCGGATGAACATTGGTTGCCCCCGGACAATATCCAGGAAAAACCCGCCGAGGTGATTGCCCGACGCACCTCGCCAACCAACATCGGCATGGCGTTGTTGTCCAACCTGAGCGCCCACGATCTGGGCTACATCAGTACGACAACCCTGCTCGAGCGCTGTCGCAATTTGCTTGCGACCATGCAATTGCTGCCGCGCGAACGCGGGCACTTCTACAACTGGTACGACACACGCACGCTGCAACCGTTGCATCCACTGTACATTTCCACCGTCGACAGCGGCAATCTCGGTGCGCATCTGCTCACGTTGCACGCCGGGCTGCTGCATCTGCAACGCAAGCCGGTCCTCGACGCGCGGATGTTCGAAGGCCTGCGTGATGTGCTGGAACTTCTGCGCGAGCTTGCGGGCGCGAATGCGGATAATGCCGTGGATCGTTTCGAGCGCCATCTGGATGGCGTATTGCCCGACGAGTTGCTCAGCGCAACGGACGCGGACTGCGCGTTGGTCCATCTCGTCGAATGCGCAACTGAAATCCGCGAGTGGACGCAACGCATCGAGGATGCGGCGCTGGAGCGCTGGGCAAATGCGTTGCTGCAACAATGCCGCGACGCGCAAGTTTATTTGCGCGGCATTTTGCCGTGGCTGGCAATGCCACCGCCAAGTCGGCGTATCGCGGACATCGTGTGCGCGTTGCCGATTCCCGTGCTGGAAGACGCCGCTGCGCACATGCGCGACGTGTTGCGAAGCTTGCGTGCGCTGGATCAGGCCAACGCTGACGAAAGCGCGTGGATTGACGCATTTGCACACCAACTCGCCAGCGGCGCGGAACGGGCAAATGCAACCATTGCCGATTTGCACGCCACGGGATTGCACGCGTGCGAGTTGGCGCAGATGGATTTCAGATTCCTGTACGACTCGATCCGCCGCCTGTTTGCGATTGGTTACGACGCCAGCGAACGCCGCATGGACCAAAGCTTTTACGATTTGCTGGCTTCTGAAGCGCGTCTGGCCAGTTACCTGGCCATTGCCCAGGATCAAACGCCGCAGGAACACTGGTATGCGATGGGCAGACTGCTCGCGCAAACGCCATCGGGTGCGGCGTTGTATTCCTGGAGCGGTTCGATGTTCGAATATCTGATGCCGTTGCTGGTGATGCCGTCGTATCGCAACAGTCTGCTTGATCGCAGTTGCGCGGTCGCCGTTGCCCGACAAATTGCCTACGCCAATGAACGTGGCGTGCCGTGGGGCATTTCCGAATCCGGCTACAGCGCGGTCGACGCCGCGCTCAATTATCAATATCGCGCCTTTGGCGTTCCCGGGCTGGGCCTCAAGCGCGGTTTGGCCGAGGATTTGGTCATTGCGCCGTATGCCAGTGCATTGGCATTGCTGATCGATCCGGCCAGCGCGTGCGCGAATTTGCAACGTCTGGCGGCACAGGACATGCTCGGCCGCTTTGGCTTCTACGAGGCGGTCGACTACACGCCATCGCGGCTGCACCGCGGCGAAACCAGCGCCAAGGTGGTGTCGTTCATGGCGCACCATCAAGGCATGAGCCTGCTTGCGTTTGCGCATGCCTTGCTCGATGCGCCGATGCAGCGCCGCTTCGTGTCGGCACCGTTGTTCCAGTCGGCACTGCATTTGTTGCAGGAACGCATTCCCAAGGCCGACGCGAACTCCACCGCGCACACGGAGATGGTCGACGTGCGTCCACCCACGGAAACCGCCGAGATGCCGATCCGTGTTTTCGGCCGGGCCGATACGCCCAATCTCGGCGTGCAGTTGCTGTCCAACGGTCGCTATCACGTGATGCTGACCAATTCCGGCGGCGGCTACAGTCGCTGGAAGGATCTGGCCGTCACGCGCTGGCGCGAGGATCCCACGTGTGACGATTGGGGAACATTTTGTTACGTGCGCGATTTGGGCAGCGCACACGTCTGGTCAATTGCGTATCAACCCACGCGGATGCCGGCCGACGTGTATGAAGCCACGTTTGCCGAATCCCGCGTGGAATATCGGCGCCGCGACAATCTTGTCGATACACACACCGACGTCGCCGTATCGCCGGAGCACGATATCGAACTGCGGCGCGTGCGTCTGATCAATCGTTCGCGTACGCCGCGCACCATCGAGTTGACCAGCTACGCCGAGGTCGTGCTGGCGCTGCCGCAGGCGGACGCGGGACAGCGCGGGTTCAACAACCTTTTCGTGCAAACCCGGATTCAGTCGCGCAGCGACGCAATCGTTTGCACGCGCCGACCACGTTCGGCCGATGAACGTCCGCCATGGATGCTGCATGTGATGAAGGTGCGCGGCGGGCGCAGCGTGCAGACATCCTTTGAAACCGATCGCGCCGCGTTCATTGGCCGCGGGCGCACGTTGGCCGCACCCGCTGCGCTGGACGAATCCGCACAACTGTCCGGTGCCGAGGGTTCGGTGCTCGATGCTTGTGTGGCGATTCGCCAGCGCGTGGTGCTGCAACCGGACCAAACCGTGACGCTGGATATCGTTACCGGTGTTGCCGAGGATGAGACGGCTTGTCTGGGATTGATCGAGCGTTATCAGGACAAGGCCATGTCGGATCGGGTATTCGATCTGGCCTGGACGCATAGCCACGTCGCCCTGAGTCAAATCAATGTCGGTGAGGCCGATGCGCAGCTATTCGGGCGACTCGCCGGCACGATCCTTTACGCCAATGCCGCCTTGCGTGCGGATGCGCAGACCATTGCCGCGAATCGATGCAGTCAGCCCGGTCTGTGGAGCTACGCGATTTCCGGCGATCTGCCCATCGTGTTGCTGAAAATCCGCAGCGTGATCAATCTGGAACTGGCCCGACAACTGGTGCGTGCGCACGCCTATTGGCGCATGAAAGGGCTGGCCGTGGATCTGGTCATCTGGAACGACGATCGCGGTGGTTACCGTCAGGTGCTGCACGATGAAATCATGGGTCTGATTTCGGCCGGCATCGAGCCGAACATCATGGATCGACCCGGTGGGATTTTCGTGCGGCAGGCCGATCAGATTTCGCCGGAAGATCGCGGGCTGTTGATGGCGACGGCGCGCGTCATCGTGGATGATGATCGTGGCTCGTTGCTCGAACAAGTCAAACGCCGCGAGCAGATCGCGGTATCGATGCCGCGGTTCGCCGTCAGCCGCAGTGAAGTTGCGCAAGTCGCGAGTCCGGACAGCGACAATTCGCCATCGGCAATTCAGGCGCAAACGCAGTTGTTCAATGGATTTGGCGGATTCTCGACCGATGGCACCGAATTCGTCATCAGTGTTGACGCCGATCGACCCACGCCGTTGCCGTGGGTCAACATATTGGCCAACCCGCAGTTTGGCAGCGTGGTTTCCGAGCGCGGATCGGCCTACACCTGGGCCGAAAATGCACACGAATTCCGTCTTAGCCCGTGGCATGACGATCCCGTCTGCGATCCCACCGGCGAAGCCTTCTACCTGCGCGACGAGGAAACCGGCCAGTTCTGGTCGCCGCAACCGGCTCCGGCATGCGGGACCACGCCATATCGCGTGCGCCACGGATTTGGATACAGTGTGTTCGAGCATGAGCAGAACGGCATTCACAGCGAGTTGTGGGTCTATGTTGCACTCGATATGCCGGTCAAGTTTTGTGTATTGCGAGTGCGCAACGTGTCCGCGGCCGTGCGCCGGCTGTCCGCAACGGGCTACATCGAGTGGGTGCTGGGGGACCTGCGCACGAAGAGCGCCATGCACGTGGTTGGCGAGATTGATACGGAAAGTGGCGCGCTGCTGGCACGCAACGCGTTCAATGAAGAATTTTCCAGCCGCGTCGCCTTTTTCGATGTTGACGATCCAACCCGCACGATTACCGGGGACCGTACCGAGTTCATCGGACGCAACGGACTGTTGGGCAGCCCGGCGGCGCTGCAACGCTCGCGCTTGTCCGGACGCATTGGCGCGGGCACGGATCCGTGTGCCGCCATCCAGGTTCCGTTCGAGCTGGGTATCGGCAAATCGCGTGAATTGATTTTCCGTATCGGCGCGGGGCGCGATGCGCGCGAAGCGGGCAACCTGATTTTGCGTTGTCGCAAATCCGGTACGGCGCGCGATGCGTTGGATGCCATTCGCGCGCATTGGCAACAAACCCTGGGCAAGGTGCAGATACACACGCCGGACCCGGCACTCAATATCCTGGCCAATGGCTGGTTGCTCTACCAAACCATTGCGTCGCGCATCTGGGCGCGCAGCGGGTATGCGCAATCCGGTGGCGCATGGGGCTTTCGCGATCAGTTGCAGGATGCGATGGCATTGGTGCATTGCGCGCCGCAAATGCTGCGCGCACAGGTGTTGTTGTGTGCCTCGCGCCAGTTCCGTCAGGGCGATGTGCAGCATTGGTGGCATCCGCCATCCGGGCGTGGCGTGCGTACGCGCTGTTCGGACGATTATCTGTGGTTGCCATTGGCCGTCGCACGTTACATCCAATGCAGCGGAGATGTGGCCGTGCTGGAACAACGCAGCGCCTTTCTCGAAGGTCGCGTGCTCAATGAAAACGAGGAATCCTGGTACGACTTGCCATCCATATCCGGCGAGACGGCAAGCCTGTACGAACACTGCCAACGCGCGATCACGCACGGCTTGCGCTTCGGTGCGCGCGGCTTGCCTTTGATGGGCTCGGGCGACTGGAACGACGGCATGAACAACGTCGGCATCCACGGCAAAGGCGAAAGCGTATGGCTCGGATTCTTCCTGTACGACGTGCTCATGCGTTTCGCCGACGTCGCCGAACGCGTGGACGATGCAGCTTTTGCCGAACATTGTCGCAGCAACGCGCAGCGATTGCGTGGAAGCATCGACAAAAATGCCTGGGACGGGCAATGGTATCGGCGCGCATATTTCGATGACGGCAAGGCGTTGGGTGCAGCGGCCAACATCGAGTGCCGCATCGATTCGATCGCGCAAAGCTGGTCGGTGTTGTCCGCAGCCGGAGATCCAAAACGCCGGGTGCAGGCCATGGCGGCATTGGATCAACATCTGGTTCGCCGCGATCATGCCTTGGTCCAGTTGCTGGAACCTCCCTTTGACGTGGCGCCGATGGATCCGGGTTACATCAAGGGCTACGTGCCGGGCGTGCGCGAAAATGGTGGCCAATACACCCATGCGGCCGTATGGGCAGCAATGGCCTTTGCCGAGCTCGGCGATGCCGCGCGCGCCAACGAATTGTTGAACATGATCAATCCGCTGCGGCACGGCGATACGGTGCAGAAGATTGGCGTGTACAAAACCGAACCCTACGTCATCGCCGCTGACATCTATGCCGTTGCGCCGCACACCGGGCGTGGTGGCTGGACCTGGTATACCGGTTCGGCCGGATGGATGTATCGCTTGATTGTGGAATCGATTCTGGGGTTGCGCCGGCGCGCGGACAAACTCGAATTCTCGCCGTGCCTGCCCGCGCAATGGCCATCGGTGGGAATTGACTATCGCCATGGCGCGGCGTCCTACCGAATCCAATTGCGCCAAGCCGATGGCGTTCGCGAGCAGACCCAGGTGTGGGTTGATGGTTCATTGCAGACGCAAGCCTGGCTTGAATTGATCGATGACGCTGCCGAACACGACGTGATTGTGGAAGCCGCGGCGCACTGAACTTGCACCTTGCAATTTGCGACTGCACGAATGGCGTTCCGTTTATTTCGCAATTCCTGTGGTCCGCAAAGCGCATGGAGACGCCATTTTCCGGAAAATTTCACTTGGCATGAGGATTGCGGTGGTATCGTAGTACGTGGCGCGTGGGAGGCGAGCCAAATTTGCAGGTGCGCCTGCGCGTGACAATCAAGGAGGACACGATGGACAATTTTCGCGCTCCCATGCGGGCAAGAATTTCTGCCCGACGAGAATCAAACGAACCATTGCCGGTTTCTCGTGCGGCATCCGCTGGCAGTGATGATCGCAGCTTGTTGCCGCTGACGCAGGACAATGTCTGGGCGCGAGCTAATCGCGCCTGGCTGAGTGCTTGCCGGTTGTCGAAAAAACCTCGCTGAGGTTGGTTCCGTGACTCTGGCGAACAATGGCGACGCGCCTGACGAATCTCTGGCGTTCCTGCTCGATGTAGACAACACGCTCCTGGACAATGATCGCTTTGGCGCAGATCTCGGTGCGCACCTGCAGCTCGCGTTTGGTGCACGCTGGCGTGATCGGTATTGGGAAATTTACGAACAACTGCGCGAGCAAAGCGGGTATGCCGATTATCTCGGCGCGCTGCAGCGTTTTCGCGCCGAATTCGTGCACGCCGATGGCGGGGAAATGCCGGCGTTGTTGCGCGTTGCGCATTTCCTGCTGGAGTACCCCTTCGCCGACCGATTGTATCCGCATGCATTGGAAACAGTGGCCCATCTGCGCACCCTGGGGAATGTCGTCATTGTTTCGGATGGTGACATCGTGTTCCAGCCACGCAAGATCCGTCGCGCGGGGATCGAACACGCCGTGGCGGGACGTGTGCTGATTTTCGTGCACAAGCAACACTGCCTGGATGCGATCGAAAGGTATTGTCCGGCCAGCCACTACGTGATGGTCGAGGACAAGCCACGACTTCTCGCCGACATGAAACGCCAGTGGGGTGAACGCTTGACCACGGTGTTCGTGCGTCAAGGACACTACGCGCAAGATGCCGGACAGCAGCACATCGATCCGGCGCCGGATCGGGTCATCGACGGCATTGGCGAACTGCGCAATTGCCGACGCGCGGATATGCTGCACAAATCCGCGGCGCGCGAATCCACGACGCGCGCGTGATCGAACCAATTGCGCTGCCGTGTGTCACAAGCCCGTGCCGCCAACCGCCTTGGCGCAAGCCGTTGGCGCGATTTGAACGCCGCGTGCGTTGTTGCATCGACCACGCATGCCACCGCCACGACGCGACACGATAATCAACCAAGGGAAAACCGATGACCCAAAAGATCGATCCCAACGCCGGCAAACCGGCTCCGAAATCCAGTCTCGTCGACGTTGCCAAATTGATTGCTGCTTACAGCGACCTCGAGCCCGATCCATCCGTGCCGGCCCAACGCGTTGCGTTCGGTACATCAGGTCATCGCGGCAGCTCGTTTGATCGAAGTTTCAACGAGGCACATATTCTTGCCATCACTCAGGCGATCTGCGACTACCGCAAGGGCAAGGGCGTCGATGGGCCGTTGTACATCGGCTTCGACACGCATGCGTTGTCGCAACCGGCCTTCGACAATGCGCTGGAAGTGCTGGTTGCCAACGATGTGCAAACCCTGATTTCCCGCGGTGGCGAGTTCACGCCGACGCCAACGGTGTCGCACGCAATTCTTGGCTACAACAAGGCACGACGGCACGGCCTGGCCGATGGCATCGTGATAACGCCGTCGCACAATCCGCCGGACAATGGCGGCTTCAAATACAACCCGCCAAACGGCGGCCCGGCCGATACCGACATTACCGGCTGGGTGCAGAAACGTGCGAATGCGTTGCTGGAAGAAAACCTCAAGGGCGTCAAGCGCGTTGCGCTGACCAAGGCGCGCAAATCCGACCTGGTTCACGAACACGATTACTTGCACAACTACGTGGCCGATCTGGCCAACGTCATCGATTTCGACCTGATCCGCGCGGCCGGCGTGAAGATGGGTGTGGATCCGCTCGGTGGTGCCGGCGTGCATTACTGGGAACCCATTGCCGAGCACTACAAACTCGATTTGATCGTGGTCAGCACGGAAGTCGATCCGCAATTCGCCTTCATGACGCTCGACTGGGATGGTCAGATTCGCATGGACCCATCATCGAAGTACGCGATGCAGCGATTGATCGGACTCAAGGACAAATACGATGTCGCGTTTGCTTGCGACACCGACCATGATCGCCATGGGGTCGTCACGCGCAGCGCCGGTTTGATGCAGCCGAATCATTATTTGAGCGTCCTTGTCGATTACCTGTTTCGCCACCGGCCAAACTGGAATGACAAGGTGGCTGTCGGCAAAACCGTGGTTACCACCGCACTCATCGACCGCGTGGTGAAGCGTCTGGGTCGAACCCTGTACGAGGTGCCGGTGGGATTCAAATGGTTTTCCGAAGGCTTGTTTGATGGTTCGCTCGGATTTGGTTGCGAGGAAAGCGCGGGCGCTTCATTGCTGCGTCGCGATGGCAGCACGTGGACAACCGACAAGGACGGTTTGGTGCCGGCGCTATTGTCGGCAGAGATTACCGCGCGCGAAGGCAATGATCCGGGCAAATGCTACGAAAAATTGTGTGCCGAACTGGGTCGTCCCTGGTCGGACCGCATTGAAGCTGCAGCCAGCCCGCAACAGAAGGCCAAACTCGCAAGATTGACGCCGGACCAGCTCGAGACTGACCAACTCGCTGGCGAGCCCATCACGCAGGTGATCGACAAGGCGCCGGGCAACGACGCGGCAATTGGCGGCATCAAGGCAATCACGGCCAGTGGCTGGTTTGCCGCGCGACCATCCGGCACCGAGGCGATTTACAAGATTTACGCGGAGAGCTTCAAGGACGCCGAGCATCTGCAGTCGATACTTGTGCAGGCACAGAAAACCGTCGATGGCGCGATTGGATGACGTTCGCGGCCGGCGGCAAATGCCAATCCGCATGACGTACCCATGCGAAGAGGCGACAAATGAAGGACATTGCCATGTTCAACGAACTTGACCAGAAATGTGTCGATACCCTGCGCTTTCTTTCCGTGGACATGGTGCAGAAAGCCGACAGCGGGCATCCGGGATTGCCGTTGGGTGCAGCGCCCATGGCGTATGTGCTGTGGGCGCGACATCTGAAGTGCAATCCCGCCAATCCGGCATGGCCGGATCGAGATCGATTCGTGCTGTCACCCGGACACGGGTCCGCGTTGTTGTACAGCCTGTTGCACATGAGCGGCTACGATCTTTCGCTGGACGATATCAAACACTTCCGTCAATGGGGTAGCAAAACACCGGGACATCCGGAACGCGGTCATACGCCGGGAGTGGAAGTCACCACCGGTCCGCTGGGTCAGGGACTGGCCAACGCGGTAGGCATGGCAATCGGCGAGGCGCAATTGGCGGCGTGCTACAACCGTGACGAGCACAACGTCGTCGACCATCACACCTGGGCCATCGTCAGCGATGGCGATTTGATGGAAGGCATATCCAGCGAGGCGGCTTCGCTTGCCGGACATCTGCAACTGGGCAAATTGATCTGCCTGTATGACGACAACCACGTGACTCTCGCCGCGGGCACGGCTATTACCTTCAGCGAAGATCGCGCGAAACGCTTTCGTGCATTCGGCTGGCAGACCATTCATGTGGACGATGGCAACGATCTGCACGCCATTGACGCGGCGTTACGCGAAGCACGTGACGATGTGACGCGCCCATCGTTGATTCTGGTGCGCACACACATTGGGTTTGGGTCGCCCGAGCAGGATTCCTGCAAGGCGCACGGTTCGCCGCTTGGCGTCGCGGACGTGAAAAATACCAAACGCAATCTGGGTTGGCCAGTCGAACCAGAATTCCTGATTCCGGACGCCGTACAAAAGCATTTTCACCAAGCCATGGCGCGCGGTGCGCAAAGCGAAGCCAACTGGAAGCAACGACTGGAGGCATACGTCCGTGCGCATCCGATTCTGGCCAGACAATTGCAGATGCGCCTGGCCGGGGAATTTCCCGACAACTGGTATGAAGATATTCCGGCTTTCCCGCCCGATACCAAAGGCATGGCAACTCGCGAAGCCGGTGGCAAGGTACTCAACGCCATCGCACCGCATTTGCCAGCTCTGGTGGGTGGCTCGGCGGATCTGGATCCGTCAACCAAAACCGCGCTGAAAGGTTTGGGAGATTTCAATCCAAAGCCTGCTGCATCAACCGACGAACAAGGTTCCGACGGCGGTGGCTGGAGTTACGCGGGCCGCAATCTGCACTTCGGCGTGCGCGAGCATGCCATGACCGGCATTGGCAATGGCCTTGCCGCACACGGCGGATTTGTGCCGTTTGTCGCGACATTTCTGATTTTCTCCGATTACCTGCGCCCATCGTTGCGTCTCGCCGCGCTTTCGCGATTGCATTTGATCGGTGTCTTCACCCACGACAGCATTGCCGTGGGCGAAGATGGCCCGACGCATGAACCGGTGGAACAACTGGCCGGCCTGCGTGCGGTTCCAAACCTGTGCGTGATTCGCCCGGGCGATGCCAATGAAACCGCGGTCGCCTGGCGCGTTGCGCTGGAAATGCGTGCGCGCCCGGTTGCGCTGGTGTTGAGTCGCCAAGCGATGCCGACCCTGGATCGCCAGCGTTTCGCTGCCGCCGACGGTCTGCGCAAGGGGGCGTACGTGTTGCGCGATGCGCCCGACGGAAAGCTTGACCTGATCCTGATTGCGAGCGGTTCGGAAGTCGGATTGATCGTTGCCGCGGCTGAAAAGTTGGCAAGCCAAGGCGTCGGCGTGCGTTGCGTATCGATGCCGAGTTGGGATTTGTTCGATGCGCAATCGAAAGCCTACCGCGAAAGCGTCCTGTCGCCGAGCGTGCGTGCACGGCTGGCGGTCGAAGCCGGTAGTCCGCAAGGGTGGCATCGCTATGTGGGCGACGCCGGCGGCGTGATCGGTGTCGATCGCTACGGATCTTCCGCACCGGGCAGCAAGGTGATGGACGAATATGGATTCAATGTCGAAAACGTCTGCGCGCAGGCAAGCAAGGTGCTGGCGCAGCGGTGATCCGCGTAGCCGCGGGTTGCATGCACCACGCGTGCGTGGCGCTTTAGTTGCGCGCCGCTGGCGCCGCGTCGAGCCAACCGCCGGTGAAGCCCGCACGGCGCAAGCCGGCAATTATGGGGCTGCAATTGCGCAGCAGACTCCACAGCATGCCACTGCGGAAATTTTCCACCATCGCGATGATCGGCCCGACGTTGATGCCGAACGCATAAGGCGAAATCCAACCGGATTTGCCATCGGCGTCGACCCAGGTTTGATTGAAACTGGCCTTGAATCCGTAGCGATGCTGGTCATGCAGATGCAAACTGTGGACGAAATGTTCGAGCGTCGGCATGACGATCTCCGGCGCAAATGGCAGGGAGGCCACAACAGCCCACGGCGATACGGTGCCGTCATCGATGCCATAGGGTGCTCCGCGACCTTCGTAACCGAAGAATTCGCGCTGGATTCCCTCGATCTTGCAACTGCCCGGACCCGGTCCGTCGCTGGCCGTGATGCCCCAGCAGTGCGCCGAATAGTTCTTGAATCCGAGCGGATTGCTGATCGCGTAACGTTGCTGAATCAGGCTGGCGCGACGACTGTTCTCGAAATAATCGATTTTCCTGTCGCGCAAGAATGCATCGGCAATGCCGCGAAAATCAATCCAGACGTGCGACAACTGATGCGTGAACAGCGGCCCGCAATACAGATAGTCGAGGTCGTAGCAGTGCTTCCATTCATAAGTGGAAGTCCACGCGGTGTAGGCATCGGTCGGCAGCGGATGTGTCGGCGATCCCATGGCCAGCACATACAGCAACAAACCTTCATCGTAGCCTTGCCAACTGTGCGGTATGCACCCGCGTTCGGGATGCCAGCCATGACAAATGGTGCCATCGGTGGCTTGCATCCACGCCCAATCCGCGCGGCGATAAAGCATGTCTGCCAGTTCGACCACTTCGCGCTCGTCGGCCGAATCGCCGTTGAAGTAGGCGGCCGCAGTGAGCATGCCGGCGAAAAGGAACGCGCTGTCGACCGTGGACAACTCGCATTGCCAGGCACGCCTGCCGCTGCGCATGTCGAGGAAATGGTAATAAAAGCCTCGATAACCGCTCGCGTCCGCGGCTGCACTTTGTTCGCTGTCGCGAAAAAACCGCAGCGTCGTCAAGGTGCGCGACAACGCATCCGCATGCGTGATCAAGCCGCGTTCGATCGCAATGGGCAGTGCAGTCAGACCCAATCCGATCGCGGCAATGCTGGCGGGCCAATTGTCTGCCGATTTGTCCGCAATCAGGCCGTTGAGCGGATTCACCTCGCCTTGAAAATAGGCGAATGCCTTGGCCTGCAGGCGGGACAGAAACGCCTCGGAATTCATGATGGCAAATCAATCATTGAACGCATGCGGGTGTCTGGTGTCTGTAGTCGTGTCAACAATTCAAGACAACCATCATACCGTGCAGTTCCGAATTGGGTGATGCGCGCGGGCAATTGCCCGCGTCATGGCACGGCGTTGTCTGGTGTGCCTGGGTCAGCCTGCTTGCGCAACGAGCGGGCACATCGCCGAATATGGAAAGATCGCCTTTGCACGTGTCGGGTCACGAGCTGCAATGAGCAAATTTCTTCAGCCGACAGGAAAGTTCCATGTCTGAAATATCGTCCGCAACGTTTGATGGTGCTCGTCACTGCCTGATGTCCAATGGCCGTTACAGTGTCCTGCTGGCTGCGACGGGTTCGGGCTTCAGCCGATGGCGCGACCTTGCAGTCACACGTTGGCGCGAAGACCCCGTCTGCGATGGCTGGGGCAGCTATTTGATGGTGCGCGACGAAGTCCATGGCCAATGCTGGGCTGCGACTGCGCAGCCATACGGGGCAACGAATCCGGACGATCGGATTGCCTTCCATGACGGTGTTGCGCACTTCGAGCGCCAGGATCACGGTTTGCGCTGCACTTTGGAAGTGGCCGTTGCGGCGGATGCGGATCGGGAGTTGCGCCGCCTCACGTTGCGCAATGACAGCAATCACAAACGCAAGCTGTCGATCACCAGCTATGCCGAACTCGTGCTGGGCCCTGCGGGCGCGGACAATGCACATCCGGCATTTTCCAAGATGTTCGTGCAGACGCAATGGGATGAAGGCAATCGCATCCTTCTTGCCACCCGGCGCAAGCGCGCGAACGATGAGCCATCCATTTGGGCTGCGCATGCGATGCAAGTGGTTGGTGAACCTGGCGCGCCGTGCGAATACGAAACAAATCGCGCGTTGTTTCTCGGTCGCGGGCATACCTTGCGCTCGGCTCGGGCAATGCAGCCAGGTGTCGCGCTCGGCAACAGCAGTGGGTGTGTGCTTGATCCGGTATTGAGCATGCGCCGTTACATCGAGGTTCCCGCGCAAGCAACCGTTGTCGTGCATTGCTGGACGCAAGTTGCGCACACCCGCGATGGCGCGCTGGCAGTAAGCAAACAATTTGATCGTGAAGATGCGGCGCAAGAATTGTTCGATGGTGCGGCTCGACAAGCCAAAGCACGGCTGCAAGACGCCGATATCAGTGCGCAACAAGCCCGGCAGTTTGCGCATTGGCTGGATGCAATCATGCTCAGCGACCGAACCCGGCGTGCCGCAGCCGATGCGATACGCCGCGGTCGTGGTGGGCCACCGACGCTATGGGGTGCAAGCATTTCGGGTGATCGTCCCATCGTGTTGCAGCGTGTTGCCAACGAAGACGACAACGCCGGTGTGGAGGAGATATTTCGGGCTCAACGTGTGTGGCAACAACAGCGTGTCGGCGTCGATGTGGTGGTACTCGACGCGCAAGCGTCGGACACGGTGCAGGAAAAATTTGCCGGGTTGGTCGATGCACAAAAGCAACGTCTGGAATCCGACGACAAGCTCGTTCGGGCGAGTGTATTTCTCTTGCGCGACGCGCAGATCAGTGCGCCATTGCGTGATGGACTGCTGTGTGTGGCGCGCCTGCTGCTTGGCGGCAACGCGCAAGAGATAAACCAACAATCGGCGCCGTCAACTTCGACAACGCCATCAGCAGCACTGCGTGCAACCACGCCAATTGGCAATTTTGCCGAACTCGATGCGGCAGACGAGCAAGGAGAATTTGCCAACGGGTTTGGCGCGTTCGTGGACGCCGGGCGTGCCTATCGGATGGTATTGACCCAGGATCGCTGTACACCGCAGCCGTGGGTCAATGTCATCGCAAACCCGACATTTGGTTTTCTCGTTTCGGCCGAAGGTGGCGGTTATGCCTGGTCGATCAACAGCCAGCAAAACCCATTGACGCCGTGGCCGAATGATCCGGTCAGCGACATCCCGCACGAGATTGTGTATCTGCGCGATCGCGAAGAAGGCATCTTGTGGAGCGCGACGGCGTTGCCGATCCGGGTGGCCGATGCGACGTATACGGCAACCCATGGCAAGGGATGGAGTCGCTTCAGCAACGACGCGCACGGCATAACCATCGAGCTCACTCAATGCGTACCCGTCGCCGATACACTCAAGATTTCGCGATTGCGCATCAATAACCGCTCCGCGCGCACACGCCGCCTGTCGCTTACCGCCTATGTTGAATGGGCATTGGGCGCGAACGGCAGCACTCCGGCGCCGTTCGTGATCACGGCGCGCGACGAGCGCACCGGTGCGATATTTGCGCGCAATCACTGGCGTCCGGATTTTGCCGATCGGGTAGCGTTCTTCGATCTGGGTGGTGTTCAGCAATCCAGCGGTGCAGATCGCAAGGCGTTTCTTGGCGAACTGGGTTCGGTTGCCGATCCGGCAGCGCTGCGGGAAGCGGCCCCGCTGGATGGACGTTTTGGTGCGGGCCTGGACCCGTGTGGCGCCTTGCAGACCGACATCGATCTGCCGCCCGACACGCAGATCGAGCTGCGCTTGCTGCTTGGCGACGCGCCGTCAGAGAGCGACGCGCAAGCGCTGATCAACAAGTATCGCACTATTGAATTTGACGTCGTGATGAAGCAGATCGCTGAAGTCTGGGATGGCCTGCTCGACCCGGTGCAGGTGCAAACGCCCAATCGCGCCATGGATTTGATGCTCAACGACTGGCTATTGTATCAAGTCGTCAGTTGCCGGCTGTGGGCGCGCACCGCCTATTACCAGGCCAGCGGCGCCTATGGCTTTCGCGATCAATTGCAGGATGTGATGGCGCTATGCCTGAGTCGTCCGGACCTGGCGCGCGAACATCTTTTGCGCGCGGCAGGCAGGCAGTTCAGTCAAGGCGATGTGCAACATTGGTGGCAGCCGCCGACAGGACAGGGCATTCGCACCCGGATCAGCGACGATCGTGTCTGGTTGGGTTTCGTCGCAATGCATTATGTGCAAGTCAGTGGTGATGCGGCAGTGCTGGATGTCGCCGTCGCGTTTCTGGATGGTCCGCCGGTTCCCGATGGCGGCACGGATGCGTATTTCCAGCCGACGACGTCGAATGAAAAAGTCAGCGTGTATGAACATTGCGCGCGCGGGCTGGATTCCAGTCTTGCCACCGGTGCGCATGACTTGCCGCTGATTGGCACTGGCGACTGGAACGACGGCATGAATGCGGTTGGCGCAGGCGGCAAAGGCGAAAGCGCGTGGTTGGGCTGGTTGCTGATTTGCACCATTGCCGCACTCGCCCCGCAAGCCGAACAACGCGGTGAATCGCAACGCGCGCAAAACTGGAAGCACCATGCGGACCAACTGCGTGCTGCACTGGAGCAAGCCTGGGATGGCGAGTGGTACCGCCGCGGATACTATGACGACGGTACGCCAGTGGGTTCCAGGCTCAGCGATGAGTGCAAGATCGACAGTATTGCGCAGTCCTGGAGCGTCATTGCCGATGGCGCCGACAATCGCCAACATGCCGGAAAGGCGATGGAGTCCGTCGATCAACTGCTGGTTGATCGGCAACACCGCCTCGCCCGATTGTTCACGCCCGCATTCGATCGCTGCAAGGAAAATCCGGGTTACATCAAGGGTTATCCGCCGGGCGTGCGTGAAAATGCCGGGCAGTACACCCACGGCGCAATCTGGTCGATTTTTGCCTGGACCAAACTTGGCGATGGCAAGCGCGCATGCGAACTGTTCGACATGTTCAATTCGATCCGCCACAGCGACAGCGCCGCCGGCGCGGCGCAATTCAAGGTCGAACCATTCGTATCCTGCGCGGACGTGTATTCCATCGGCGAGCTGGCCGGTCATGGCGGTTGGACCTGGTACACCGGGTCTGCGGCATGGCTGTATCGTGCCGGTGTCGAAGCCATCCTGGGTTTTCACAAGCACGCCGATTGCCTGCGCATCGATCCGTGCATTCCGGCCGACTGGCCCGGCTATCGCATTCGCTATCAACACCGTGGCAAGCAACATGTTTCCACGTATGAGATTGGCGTCGAGAATCCGCATCAGGTTTGCCGTGGCGTAGCGCTGTTGGAACTGGATGGCAAGGTGCTGGCGCAGACCGATGCAGTTGTGCTCGCTGACGATGGCGCGATCCATGAATTGCGCGTGGTGCTGGGCGCAAGCGGATGAAACTTGCCGTCCCAGGTGGTTGAAACAGGTGTGATTTTGATGGCTCTCGCCTTGTTCGCAACGTCCGGGTCATGTATTCTGCGCGCCCCTCCGTGCCACCTGGCACAAGGGCGCGCAGAGGTGTCCGGGTGGTTGCAGGAGCACATCTGGAAAGAGTGCAAGCGGCTTATACCCGCTTCGCGGGTTCGACAAATTCGTCGGGAACGAATTTGGACGGCGAAGCTGGTCTGGGTGTCAGCGAAGGCGAGTCTCAGGATCAGACGAGCAATCCCGCCCTTTCAGGCTGGAGAAGTTTTTTTACGTGCGGAGAGGTGTCCGAGTGGTTGAAGGAGCACGCCTGGAAAGTGTGTAAGCGGCTTATACCCGCTTCGCGGGTTCGAATCCCGCTCTCTCCGCCAGTTTTTATGGTGGTCCCGTTGGTTCTCTCGCGACGATAGTTTGTAAACTCCGCCAGGGCCGGAAGGCAGCAACGGTAGCAAACGACTCGGGTGCCGGGATGTGGCTGGCGGGACCGCCGCCTTGTCGAATGTCACGTGTTGCCAGGAGCTCGACGGACGAGTTCTTGGGCGACTCCTGCGAACCTGCGCGTCCCTGCCGAATCCTGATGATGCGTCGAACTCGGCTTGCGTTTTGCTGAAGGGGCCATGAAAAGGCCGCGACGCGACGGCATTGGACGACGGTTTCGCCTTCAGACTTCGCGCCGGAACGACGAACAAGCGCATTCAACGCCGCGTTGACGCCTCTGCTAAAATCGACATTCGTGTCAACGGATGTTGCAATGTCGTATCAGGTTCTAGCGCGCAAGTGGCGGCCCAGGCGGTTCCCCGAGTTGGTCGGGCAGGAACACGTCGTGCGTGCGCTGAGCAATGCGCTCGACACCGGGCGCATGCACCATGCGTTTTTGTTCACCGGGACGCGGGGTGTGGGCAAGACCACGATAGCGCGCATTTTTGCCAAATCGCTGAACTGTGAGCGTGGGCAGTCATCGCATCCGTGCGGTGAATGTTCGGCGTGCAAGGATATCGACGCCGGCCGCTTCATGGACATGATCGAGATTGACGCAGCCAGCAATACCGGCGTCGACGATGTCCGCGAGGTGATCGAGAACGCGCAATACACGCCGGCGCGTGGCCGCTTCAAGGTCTATCTGATCGACGAAGTGCACATGCTCAGCAAGTCGGCCTTCAATGCCTTGCTCAAGACATTGGAGGAGCCGCCCGATCACGTGAAATTTCTGCTGGCCACGACCGATCCGCAAAAACTTCCGGTGACGGTGCTGTCGCGTTGCCTGAAGTTCAATCTCAAACGCCTGTTGCCTGAGCAGATCGTCGGGCAGATGCGACTTATCCTCGACGCCGAAGGTATCCAGTGCGAAGCGCAAGCACTGGATGAGCTCGCGCGCGGTGCCGACGGATCGTTGCGCGATGGCTTGTCGTTGCTGGATCAGGCCATCGCGTACGGCGCGGGCAGCGTGCGTGCCGATGAAGTCCGGCAGATGCTGGGCACGATCGAACGCAGTCGCGTATTTGCGCTGATTGAAGCTGCGCAAGCGGGCGACGGCGTGGCTTTGATGAATGAAGTGGATCGATTGGCTGAATTCTCGCCGGATTTTGCCGGGGTACTCGACGACATTTCCGCAGCTCTGCATCGCATCCAGCTCAAGCAGTTGGTTGCAACGCATGAATCCGACGATCATGCGAGCGCTGCATCGGTTGCCGCGCTTGCCGCTGCGATGCCGCCGGAGACGGTGCAATTGTTCTACCAGATTGCGTTGACCGGCCGTCGCGACTTGCCGCTTGCGCCTACGCCGCGCGCCGGATTCGAGATGACGTTGTTGCGCATGTTGGCATTTCGTCCGGACGAGACAGGCAAGCAGGCGGCAGCTCCGGTTGTGCGCGCGGCGGCCAGGGCGTCGAAGCCGGCTGCGAGCCGGGAAGAGGGTGTTGCGCATGAAGTGCGCGAAACGGCACCAAAGGCCATGGCCGAAAGCGTGTCAATTGCTGACGCCAACGCCATTGCCGCTGCAGATTCTTCGGATTGGCCCGGTTTGATTCAGGCTGCTTGCCTGCGCGGCCCATTGGGCCAGTTGGCCCAGCATTCCGCCTTGATTGGCATCGAAAATGGCGTCGTGCGCTTGGCATTGAAAGCGGAATTCGACCATTTGAGTTCGCCGCCATTGATTGCGCAAATGCAACAAAAATTGGGCAAGGCACTGGGCCGTACCATCAAGGTCCAATTTGAAAAAGCGCTAGCCGAGACGGTCACGCCGGCCGACATCCTTGCGCGTGATCGCGATGCGCGCCAGCAGGCAGCCGAACACGCGCTGGGCGAGGATCCGTTTGTGCAAACCCTGATCCGTGATTTCGATGCGCAGGTGATCCCCGATTCCATTCGCGGTAATTGATTTTGGCAATCAGTCCGGAAACATTTTCAAGGAGACATGATATGCGTGGACCCATGGCGCAACTGATGCAGCAAGCGCAACGCATGCAGGACGAACTCAAACGTGCGCAGGAAGAGGTCGCAAAACTTGAAGTAACCGGCCAGGCCGGCGGCGGCATGGTGACGGTCACCATGAACGGCCGGCATGAAGTGCGGCGGGTAAACATTGATCGAAAATTGTTCGCCGACGATCCGGAAATGGCCGAAGATCTGGTCGCCGCCGCGATCAACGATGCCGTCAACCGCATCGGCGTTGCGAGCAAGGAAAAAATGAGCAGCGTGGCCGGTGGAATGAATCTGCCGCCGGGATTTGAATTGCCGTTTTGATGGGAGCCGGGAATCATGAGAGCCGGGATTCGGGATTCGGGATTCGGGACATCAAAATCAGTCATTCCAGCTTGACGAGCAGGATATTTCTCCCCAAGCCCAAGCTCTCAGCCGTCAACCCTCAGCCCTCAGCCCCAGCCCTCATCAGCACCCATGTCCGGCTCCCCTCTGCTCAACGAACTGATTGAAGCGTTCCGCTGTTTACCCGGTGTGGGGGCGAAGACGGCGCAGCGCATGGCGTTTCATGTGCTTGAGCGAGATCGCGAGGGTGCCCGGCGTTTGGCCGAGAAACTCGGCGTGGCAGTGGATCGAATCGGCAATTGCACACGCTGCCGCACGTTCAGTGAAACGCCCGTCTGCGCGTTGTGCGCGAGCCGCGCACGCGATGCGCAGTTGTTGTGTGTCGTGGAAACGCCGGCGGATCAACTCGCGATTGAACAGGCGACCGGGTTTCGCGGCCACTATTTCGTGTTGCTTGGGCGTCTGTCGCCGCTGGATGGTTTGGGTCCGAAAGAACTGGGACTGGATCTTCTCGCAGCACGCCTGGCCGAAGGTGAAGTTCGCGAATTGATCGTTGCCACCAACCCGACGGTGGAAGGCGAAGCGACGGCGCACATCCTCAGTCAGATTGCGCGACAAGCCGATGTCCGCGCAACGCGGCTTGCTCACGGCGTGCCACTCGGCGGTGAACTTGAATTCATCGATCGCGGCACCCTGGCGCATGCGTTTGGCGGCAGAATGCAGCTTTGAAGAGCCGGAAATTTTACGAGCCGCGATTCGGGAATCCCAAGAGCTTCGAATCGGGATTCGGGAATCGAAAAATCAAAGACTCGCCATTGCAGCCTGCGCTGGAATGACGAGCGTGGCCCTCAGCCCTCAGCCCTCAGGAACCCCCATGCCCGACACGCTTTTCAGCAAAATCATTCGACGTGAAATTCCTGCCGATATCGTTTATGAAGACGACGAAGTTTTGGCCTTCCGCGACATCAATCCGCAGGCTCCGGTACATGTGCTGTTCATTCCGAAAAAGCCCATCGCCACGCTGAATGATGCCGACGAGGCCGACGCGCCATTGATTGGCAAACTGGTGCTGCGTGCGGCAGCGTGGGCCAAACAACAAGGTTTTGCGCAGGACGGATATCGTTGCGTCATCAATTGCAACGAGCACGGTGGCCAGGCCGTGTTTCATCTGCATCTGCATTTGCTCGGTGGTCGCCAATTGCTTTGGCCGCCAGGTTGAAGCGGTCCATCGCAGGATTGTCATCACGTGCAGTCAGGTAACACGGGATTCAATGCAAGCGCTGCGCCACAGCAGTTCGTTGCGACGGGTTACTTTTTCGGCGGTGGCGGTGGCGACGGTGGACGCACGATTATGACAGGTGGACGTGACCACCACAGGCCGCCCCAGAAGGGATCGTAGGGGCCCCAGAATGGATCGTAGTAGCGGCCCCAGGGATCTTGCTGATCGCGGTTTTCACGTATTGGCCAAAGATGCACGTGATCGGCCGCGACATGTGCGTAGGTGTAGTTGTATTCGCCAACCTTGTGTTGCTCGCTGCCATCGATTTGCCCAACCACGGTCAGATCGCGACCCTTGCGATACAGCTCGGGGTCGTAGAAGCCGGGGCTGCACGCGATAAAGCGTCCAGTGCTGTCGGCGCGGCGGTTGGGACGCGCATCGCGCCATAGCGGACGCGACAGAATTTCAAAGCACGTTTTGTCGGTTTTGGGTTCAACCTTGATGAGTTCGCCACCCCAGCGTACGCGTTCGTTGTGGCTGGGTGATGCGACCGCTTGCTTGGGCGTCATCGCACTGAACTGATCACCGGCCAGTTGGGATGGAACTGTCGCACAGCCACCCAGCAACAGCGTGGCAAGAGCCGCAATGGCAGGAATGAGGCGCATGGAAAACTCCTTGTCCGTTATGACTGACGACGCACAGGTAGAGTACTGCGTCGCAATTGATTTTACCGTGGCGCGTGTTGCGTGGCCTTGACGTTCAGTCGGCGCACAGCTTGGGCAAATGCCTGCACAGCCGCCGTACTGGCCGATGGTTGCGCATAACGCAGTTCGACATAGCTTTCCATGAGGCGTTTCACGCATGGATCGGTGACGCGCATTTGCAAGAGGCGTTGCGAAAACGCTTGCGGTCCTTCGTTGGCGGCGCGCACGGCGCCGATCCGCGCGAGCTTGGTGCAGAGCCTGGCGTAGGCTGCATCCAGTCGATCGCGTCGTTCGCGTGGCGTGCGCAATACCCACCACGCGAATAGCGCCAACAGCAAGGTGCTTGAACCAATCAAGATGCCGACCAGTAGCGAATAGTCGGCACGTTCAATGCCAAACGGGGTAAGCAGACTGCGTTGGCGCAACGCATCGAATTGCACGATTGCATTGTTCCAGAAGCGATTCACGACATCAAATTGATTACGCATCGCCTGCAGCCAGTTGGCCTGATACCACGGCGCACTTGCGCCAGCCGCCGCGCGCGCGCCGAATTCCACGCGCTGCGGGCTGACCGCAGCGGTCGGGTCCACACGCACCCAACCGCGCCCGCCGAGCCAGACTTCCGACCATGCGTGCGCATCGGATTGGCGCACTACCAGATAGCCACCGGTGGTGTTGTAGTAGCCACCCTGATAACCGGTAACCACGCGTGCGGGAATGCCGGCCGCACGCATCAGGAAAGTGAATGCCGACGCGAAGTGCTCGCAGAAACCGCGCCGCGTATCAAACAGAAAATCGTCGACTGAATCGCGCCCGAGCAGTGGCGCATTCAAGGTGTAGAAAAAATCCTTGTGGAACATTGCCAGCGCAGCCTGAATCACCGCGTCATCGCTGTGGTATCGATTGCGCCATTGTTGCGACAACTCGCGCGTGCGCGGATCAAACCCTTGCGGCAGGCGCAAGGCGAGAAAGCGATGCGTGGCATCGAGGGTTTGATCCAGCCGGTAATGCGTTGTCGACGTCACCGTGTAGCGGCGCAGTTTGTCCACGCTGGTTCGGCTGACCAGCGTCATGTCGGCACCACGCACCGCTTGGGCTGGCGCCGCGACCGGCATGTCCAGTGCGAACAGCCAGCGGCGTTGGGTTGGCTCCAGGCTGACGCTGTAGCTGACCGGGGGACCCAGCACCTGTAGGTCGCCATCGTCGC
>DASSXQ010000202.1:0-23049 GCA_035703725.1 Rudaea sp. | reverse complement strand
CAGCATTCCGGGCAGATGCGCAGCCCCACCGGCACCAGCGATGATGGCGCGCAAACCGCGCTCACCGGCCGTGCGCGCGTAGTCAAACAACAAATCCGGCGTTCGATGCGCCGACACGACACGCACCTCATGGGCAATACTCAGACGCTCGAGGGTCAACACCGCGTGCTGCATCGTGTCCCAGTCGGAACGTGAGCCCATCACCACGCCAATCTGCGCGCGCGTGGCGCGGTCCATATTCATGGCCATAACCCCTCAAACGCATTATTCTAGGCCGAACTTCCAATCAATCCCAGTCATGGACAAGCGATTACTCGATATTTTGTGTTGCCCGGCGACCAAGGCTCCGGTAATCCCGTTGACCAAAGCGCAACTGGCCGCACTGAACAAAGCCATTGAGAGTGGCAGTGTGCAAACCGTCGCCGCTACGCACGTCGGCAATCCGCTTCAGGCGGGTTTGCTGACCACCGACGGCAAACGCATTTACCGGATAGAGGACGATATTCCGGTAATGCTCAGCGACGAGGCCATTGCCACAACCCAGATTGAAAATTTTCCGATTCATTGACAAGCAGTTCCGTTCGTCGGCGCAATGCTGCGTCGGGCATACGCACGGAAAATAGTGTGATCTTCATCACGTTTCGTTCATCTCCAGAGTCTATTCTGTCAGTGGTATTTATGCGTAAATCAAGCTCGTGATCTCATCGGGACAGGGTCGATGAACAATCCCAATGACAACAACAAAATTGTTGATCTGAAACAACGCCAGACATCTCAGGCCGGCAATCCCAATCGTCTGGGCGACCTGCTGGAATCGGTTCGCGGAACTTCGCTCAAGCGATTGCAGGGGCTGGTCGCCACCTTGTTCGAAAATATCGACGACGCCTTGTTCGATCTGGCTGAAAAAGCCGAAAACAATGCCGTGCAGACGCAATACTTCGACGGCATGCGTGAAGTACGCCGCAAACGCCAATTGGTTGAAAGAATTTTCCAGGAACAGATCGGCCGCATATTCAACGATTTCGTTGCCGGAAAACTTCAGCCGGCCAGACCCGATGCGTCAAAATCCGAAACCGGCGATTTGTCGCTGGTCGAGGACAGCGAACTTGAAGAGTCGTTGGCCATCGCCAGCATGGTTGCCAAGACCGAAGGGCGTGTCGCACGTCCGCTGTTTGCGCTGAATCAACGCTTGTCGGTCATACGCGGCGGCAGCAAGGTCGAGGACGCAACAAATCCCGTTGCTCCGGCACCCTTGTGCCAGGCATTTCGCGCCGCGATGCGCGACATGGATTTGAACCTGCAAACCCAGTTGATCATCTACAAGCTATTCGATCGCTACGTGATGAGCGGGTTGGATGCGCTGTACGAGGAAATCAATACGCAACTTGTCCACGCCGGTGTATTGCCGCAAATCCGCCACAGCTTTCCCGGCGGTGGCAAACGTGGCATGCCGGCACCCGCCGGTGGCCATCAGCCCGCCGGCAACGTTGCCACCGAAAATGGCGACGAAGCGAACGATCATCTCACTCAGGGTGGATATGCCGGCTATCCGGAACAGTATGATGTCGCTGCGGCACAGTTGCAGGCAGAAATCTACAACACGGTGCGCAGCCTGCTCGCAACGCGCCGCCATAATGAACAACCATCCGGATACGTCCCGAGCGGACCGCCAGCTCCGACTATTGCCTCGACCGAACTTCTGTCGGCCTTGACCTTGTTGCAAAACCAGGCGATCACGGCGCAATCCCAGGCGGCCGCCAGTGCAAACATGGATGCGGCAGAGCTTGTCCAGCAAATCAAGCAAGCCTTGCTGGCCCAAGCAGGCAAATTCCACGGCGACGAAAAAGCGCATGTCGCCGGGGCTGACGAAGACACCATCGATCTTGTCGGCATGTTGTTCGAGTTCATCCTCCAGGATCGTAACCTGCCGGCGCAAATGCAGGCGTTGATTGGGCGCTTGCAGATACCGTTTCTGAAAGTTGCCATTCTGGACAAGCACCTGTTTGCGCAGAAATCGCACCCGGCGCGCCAGTTGCTGGACAGCATGGCGCAGGCATGCATGGGTTGGTCGGAAGAATCAGATCGTGACCACCGTCTGTATGACCGGGTCAAACAAATCGTCGAATCGCTGCTCAAGGATTTCGACGACGATTTGGGCATTTTCGAACGCACCCGCGCCGAGTTTGAAATTTTCCTGGAAGACAACAAGAAGCGCGCCGAACTGGCCGAGCAACGCGTTGCCGAAGCCACGCGCGGGCGCGAGAAACTGCACATGGCCAGACGTACCGCGGCACGCGAGATGCTGCAACGTGTGGAAGGCAAGAACTTGCCGGAAATCGTGCACAACGTACTCACGCGACCGTGGGCGAATTATCTCGTTCTCACATTGCTGCGCCAGGGCGAGGATTCAAACGAATGGCGTCAGGCATTGCGATTTGCCGATGAGTTTGCCTGGAGCGCTACGGCCAAGACGAATGATGCGGACAAAACGCGCTTGCGTGGATTGCTGCCCACCCTGGAGAAGGGCCTGCGCCACGGTTTGGCAACCGTTGCGTATCATGAAAACGACGTCAAACAACTCATGCACGAGTTGAACGGATTCTATCGCACCATTCTTCAGGGCGAGGTCCCGGCGACGCCGGCAGCACCGTCAGATGCAGACGACGGTTCCACGTTCGAGATCGTGAGCAAGGCAGCGGCAACCGCGGCACGAGTGGAGAGTCCGGTTACCGAGGAAATCGTCCTGCGTGCCGAAGACGAGCGCGCGCCGGCTGAAAGCAATTACGCCGATGACGACGAATGCCTGCAACAGGCAAAGCAGATGAAGGTGGGGTGCTGGGTTGAATTCACCGATCCCGAAAGCGGTAGCAAGCAGCGTGCGAAACTGTCCTGGATCAGCCCAATCAGTTCGAAATACCTGTTTGTCAATCGCAAGGGCCTCAAGGTTGCCGACAAAACCGTATTTGCCTTGGCGGCGGAAATCCGGCGTGGTCATGCGGCCATCCTGGAAGAAGTGCCGCTATTCGACCGCGCATTGGACGCCATCGTGGAACGACTCAAGGCGACCCACGCGCCAGAAACTCCTGCGGCCGAAGCAAGCGAGAAGCCAGACTGACCGGCGCCATGCTGGTTTGGAACTGATTGCTGCATTTGATTGGCTTGCCAGGCGCGGGTCATTACACTCGTGCCGCCATTCCGGCACGCAGCAGATGATCCAATGAATTCGACAACAGCACGCGTTGATCCGCCTGATCCGGAAATTGTCGCCAGCGATGTGGCGCGCGCGTTGGCCGAAGATCTTGGCAGCGGCGATGTCACAGCCGATTTGCTGCCGGCTGACGCACAAGCCAGCGCCAGCGTGATGACTCGCGAGGACGCAGTTATCGCTGGCCTTGCATGGTTCGACGCGTGTTTTCGAGCGCTTGATCCGGCCATCGAAATACACTGGCGTTGCGATGACGGTACGCAAGTTTCCGCGGGCGATACGTTGTGCACCTTGCGCGGTCGGGCACGAACGCTGGTAAGCGCGGAACGTTGCGCCCTGAATTTTTTGCAAACCTTGTCAGCGACTGCGACCGCAACTGCAACCCATGTCGCCGCCGTGCGCGGCACTCATGCCACGATTCTGGATACGCGAAAAACCTTGCCAGGTTTACGCATGGCGCAAAAACATGCCGTGCGTTGCGGCGGCGCCAGCAACCATCGCATCGGCTTGTTCGATGCCATGTTGATCAAGGAAAACCATATTGTCGCCGCCGGTTCGCTCGATGCTGCAGTACGCACCGCGCGCTTGCGCCACCCGGATTTGCTGCTCGAAGTCGAAGTCGAGAATTTTCCCGAGCTCGACGCGGCGATTGCCGCCGGCGTGGATCGCATCATGCTTGACGAGTTCAGTCTTGCCGACGTGCGGCGCGCAGTGGCGCACGTCGACGGACGCGTGGCACTGGAGGTTTCCGGTGGCATCGGACTTGGCGAACTACCCGCTCTGGCGGCTACCGGCGTGAACTACATCTCCATCGGCGCACTGACCAAAAATGTGCGCGCGATTGATTTGTCGATGCGCATCGTTTTTGCGGATCAAATCTTGCCGGAATAGTGCAGTGCCGCAATAGCCACTGCCGCAAGAACGATCAGCGCCACAACAACCCAGACAATGCCGCGGGATTTCTGCGGCACCGGCGTTGCTGCCGGTTCGCTGCGCGCGGCGGCGGTTGGATGCACTTCCATGCCCGGTGACATCAGTTGGAACCGGACCGTATCCAGACGCAGCTCATCGCCAGCCTTGAGCAGGGTGGGAGCGTGGATGCGCTGGTTATTGACGAAGCTTCCGTTGGCCGACCCCATGTCTTCAATTACCACGCCATCCGGTGTGACCTGCAACTTGGCATGATGACGCGAAATCTCGTCACTCGCGATCGAGATGTCGCACTCGCTGCTGCGCCCGACTATCAAGGTTCCGACAACCGCATAGGTCTTGCCAAAGGTTGGTCCGGACACGCCACGCAGCAGAAATTTTGGCAGCGCCATGCGTACCCGCGTGCGCCCGTCGTCCCCGCTGGCGCTCTGCGCTGGTCGCCGGTCGGGAATCGCCGCTTTTTCGGTTGCCACGACGCGACAGCCGACGCGTGCGAACAACAGCAGGTCCCCGGGCTTGATCGGGCTTTCGCCAACAATCTGGCGCCCGTTGAGCACTGTCGTTGCTGCAGTGTCGACCGGCACGACCACCGTCTGATCGTCGTGGGTCTGCAATTCGCAATGACGTGGTGCAATGCCGGGAGCTGCCAACATCAATTGGCAATCCGATCCCGTCCCCACCAAAACGACGCCTTCGCCGAGCTCCAGCGGTTCATGCTCGCCGTTCGGAAAAAGTAACTTCATCAGATCACCCCAGACACGATTTCATGAAAGTCGATTCGATGTCGAGTATACCTCAGCGCTGCCTTTGCAACAGACCTCGAATATCCAGCCGAATTGAATCGAAAACACGCGCTCCAGCGGCTTGCGCCAACGTGGAATGCAATGATTTGCAACCTATTGATCCAGATCCCGCGCAACGCGGAAACCCACGGTATCCAGGCCAACGTCGTCGCCGTAGTTATCGCTGAATGTTGGCGCTTCCCTGGTTGCCAGCGACATCCAGCCACGGCCCTTGACCAGAAATGAGCGACAACTGCTTCCGGCCTGTGCAGGTTGGCCTCCATCACAAGCCCCAACCCATTCACGTACGTTGCCATCAATATCGTAGATGCCGGCCACTGCCGGATAATGGCCAATTGGCGCCGTCGTCGCGAAGCCATCATCGCAATTGCTTGCATCGCGACTGTCGAATTTGTGTTGGTATTGACTATCGGCCAGATTGGCCTGGCACGGTTGTCCGGATGCCTGTCGGGCGAATCGATCAAACTCTGCCGGCGTGAGCAAACGATAATGTTTGCCCGTACTTTCACTGAGCCATTTTGCATAGGCCGCAGCTTGTGGCCAGGACACGCAAATCACCGGTTGATTGTCGGATTGGGCAAAGCCGGGATGTTGCCAGTCTCGATCACGCGAGGAACGGAAAATCGATTCGCGCGCGCGACACGACATTTTATATCCGGCGAGGGACTTCTTGCCTTCGGCATTCCAGAATCGCCGAAATTCCGCGCGACTGATTTCATGCCGGCCAACGGCGGTATGCGCATCGACGATCAACATTGACGGCCCACTGCCCGCATCACCGATGCGGTCGGCAAACACGAATCCTGGCATGCCGATCCGTGCCGTGGTTTTCAAGCCGTCGCGCGCAATGGTGTTTTCGGGATCGACTTGCAGCGCCTTGTTGTAGGCAGCCGTCGCGCCGGTCTTGTCCCATGCTTTCGCAGCAATTCGAGCGGTGTCGATGAACGGAGTCGCCGCGCTCTTGCGCGCGGCTGAAATTTCACTGGGTATGTCCGCGTTGTCCGGCACCACTTTGATCACATCGCTGGCGCGGGTCAGGAACTGATCGAACTGAACCAGATCACCGGTTGCCAAACTGGTCTGGGCAAGTTCCACGTACTTTTTGGCGATATCGGCAATTCCTTGTTTTGCCGACTTGTTGCGCGAATCCATGCGCAACACGAACTGAAAACGATCGAAGGCATTATTGTTTGCCGGAACAGTCAAGCGCTGCCCGGCAAGATCCTCGCGCCCCAGACGCAGTGCGTCCTTGACCGGATCGACAACCGTCGGAAAGCTCGCCGGATCGTTGAGGTCGTCCGCAACGGCTGGTTCCGCGTCTGCAACGACCGCATCCGGCGCGGTGGCCGCGGGTGTGGGAATCGTCGCCGGTCCGGTTTCTCTGCTCGCGTCTGGCGTAGCGGAAGTGCGCACAGGCGCAGGTACCGCGAGGGGCTGTTGCGTCGTCGCCGCAGGAACGGGCGTTGGCCTTGGAACTTGCCTGCCCGTTCGCGTCAGCATCGCGTAGCCAAACAGCCCGACACCCACGATCGCGACCAGTATGGGCCAACCGCGTCGCAACCAATTCGTCGTACCGGCACGCGATGGCTGTGCCGCTGGCATCACGGGAATGGACGTCGGTCTTGGCGTTACGGTAGTTGCACTGGATCGCGCTTTCGGTGCGGCATGCACTACCGTCGGCGCTTCGCTGGACTGACGCTGCGCGGGGATGCGCGTCGTGGAATCCGAAGGTGCGCGCGCCATGCTGCGCGTGACCGCCTCGGCCGCAGCGTTGGAAGGTGCGCCTGCTGGCGCGGCAGCATCTTCGCGAAACAACGCGGCGTATTGTGGAACCACTTCTGCCATTGCACCGAGAAACGCATCGATGTCGCGATATCGATCCCTGGGGTCTTTGGCCAGGGCGCAATCGATGAGCGGTTGCCAGTTTCCGCGCCCGGTTGGCAGACGCGGGATCGGCTCGAATACATGTGCGTAGGCGACAGCAAATCCATCCGCGCCGTCGAACGGCGGTTTGCCGGTCAAACCGAAATAGCACAGTACACCCAGGCTGTAGATATCCGAGCGCGCGTCAACATCGCCACCGCGCGCCTGTTCCGGGCTCATGTAATGACTGGTGCCGACGGAAAATCCGGTGCTGGTGATGCGCGAGCCACCACTCGCAGCCAGGGCAATACCGAAATCGGTCAACACGGGATTATTGTTGGCGTCGTACAGGATATTGCCGGGCGCAACATCGCGATGAACATATCCACGCTGGTGGGCGTAACCCAGCGCATTGGCCACGCCGGCCAGGGTAAGGGTCAGTTCGCGCTCGTCCAGGTCACGTTGCACGCGCGCCGCAAAGTCGCCGCCCGGCAGATATTGCATCGAAAAATAATGTTGCTGTGCCGACGTTACCCCGACATCGTATACCGCGACGATATTCGGATGTGCCAGGGAAGCGAGCATTCTCGCTTCTTGCAAAAAGCGTTTGGAAAACGTGGGGTCTGCCGCCAATGCGGGCGTCATGATCTTGAGCGCCACCTCGCGTTCCAGCGAAGTTTGCACCGCCAAATGCACGCTGGCCATGCCGCCCACGCCAATTTCGCGCTTGATTACATAGCCGGGAATATCGATCACGAAACGGCCCTCTCCGCGTTGTGTTCAATGCTGGGGCAATAGCGAAAATTGCCGGATGAATCCGCTTTCGCCGCCCCAATCCACGTCCTTGCGCACCCCAATCCGGGACTTCGATGCAAGTACAGTGCTGCGTACTTGCGGCAACGCGCAATGCCTGCCGTCAGCGTAGTCCGGCATTTCGCATTGCTGCCAAAGCTACGGCCATGACACTCACCATCACGATGGACTGACATGAAAATGGAACGCGTTCCAATTTCCCGCCAGGTACACGACGTCGCACATGCGCCCCACGACCGCAGATTTCCAGTCGGCATTGTAGCGAATTCGGCATGGAATACATGTGAATCCCGAACACAATTCGGAATGTCACCCGGTATTTCCGCGGTCGGTCCGACTTGTAAACGCCCAGGTGCGGCCGCACACTTGAGCGGTGCCGGAACTATTGCCCCTGATCCTGATTTTACTTGCTGCCTACGCGTGGCAAGCTGCACTGCGTTCGCGCGAACGTGCGCGCGCGCTTGGCCGTACGTTGTGCCAACGCGCCAATGTGCAATTGCTCGATGAGACGGTTGCGTTGCAGCGCTTGCGTTTTGAACGGGGCAGCAATGGCTGGTTGCGATTACTGCGCCGCTACCGCTTCGAGTTGAGCACCGATGGTACAGACCGACATTGCGGCACGCTGGACATACTCGGCGGTAGCGTGGTCGGTTTCAGTTTGCCGCAACTTGAACCTGCCACGGGTGTCGTTGTCAACGATGGGATGAACCCGTGCCGGCTGCCGCCACGCCTGCATTGAGCAGGCCGGTTTGGCAGTTTGCCGAGCGAATCGCATGCTCCTCGTGCACTCCCGGCCAACGCGTATCGGCTACTTGATCACGCGCAGGTGCGAGCCTTTTTTCGATGCAGCCGGCTCGTCGGCGGCGGGCCCCGCGTTTGGCGGTGGTTCGCTTTCGGCAGGAAACATCATGCCTTGCCCGTTTTCGTGGGCGTAAACGGCAAGCAGCGCGGCAATCGGTACCTCAACCAATTGGCTTACGCCCGAAAATCGCGCGGTGAAGCGCAAGAAATCCTTGCCCAGGTCCAGTTGCGCCACGGCACGCGCAGCAACGTTGAGCACGACGCGACCATCCTTGACGGCCGATTTTGGCACTTGCACGCCGGGTGCCGCCGCATCGACCAAAACATACGGCGTCAAACCATTGTCGCTGATCCAGTCGTACATGGCCTTTAACAGATACGGGCGATTGGATGTCATGCTGACGCCATTCATTGCCGATTTATTCCCGCAGCGCCTTTTCCTCGGGAGTCAGGCTGCGCGTGAAACCCGGGTTCCTGAAGATGCGATCACCGTATTCGTCGATCACATGCGCTTCTCGCGGCAGCGAGATATTCAGGCTCGGCAATCGCCAGATCAATGGTGCCAGCGCACAATCGGCCAGACTCAATTCCGGATTGAGGAAGAACTTGGCCGCCTTGAACAACGGCAAGCTCGACAGCAAGGCCTCACGCAACCGCTTGCGTGCCGTCTCGCCGGGGCGTCCGCCGGCCGCGATTTGGGCAACGAACGGCAACCAATCACGCTCGATGCGTACCGCCGCCAGGCGCAAACGCGCGCGCGACAACGGATCGACAGGCATCAATGGCGGGTGCGGGTAACGCTCATCGAGATATTCACAAATCACGCTGGTGTCGTAGAGCACCAAATCCCGGTCGACCAGTGTGGGCACCGAGTTGTACGGATTCAGGTCAAGCAGATCTTCGGGTGGTGAACGCGGATTGACTTCGACCAGATCGTATACCACGCCTTTGGCGGCCAGCACGAGCCGAACCCGGTGGCAGTGCACACAATCGGCCGCCGAATAGAGTGTGAGTATCGTTCGTGATCGTTGACTCAAGGCCATATTTGCTCCCCCTGCCCGTCATTGGGCAATCCTGCCGGGCGGCCCCTGCCGACCGTGCGTCGCATCGAATGTACACCCGATGTGCAAAACTGACTAGAAAAAGCGGTGGCAATCCACCGCTTTTTCGTCTTTGCGATCACGGGCTTCGGCAACGCCTATTTCACATCCTTCCAGTATTCGTGCTTCAAAAGCCACGCGAGGAAGGTGAAAAACGCCAGGTACAAAATCACCCAAACGCCCATCGATTCGCGCTGCAGGGCCGCCGGTTCACCGACGTAGGCAAGAAAAGTGACCAGATCGCGCACCGAATCATCGAACTGCGCCGGCGCAAGTTGACCGGGACTGGCCAGTTCAAGATTCTCGACTTGCGCTTCCTCGCCTGGTTTGGCGGCAGCCATGTGCGCATGTTGCACGCCTTGGAGTTCCCACAACGGATTCGGCATCGAGGCATTCGGGAAAACCGTATTGTTCCACCCGGTTGGACGCGACGGATCCAGATAGAACGACTTGAGATAGTTGTAAATCCAGTCGGGGCCTTTGGCACGCGCTTCCAGAGACAAATCGGGCGGGTCCTTGCCGAAGAATTTCTGCGCCTTGTCCGCAGGCATGTTCGACACGGCCTCGTCGCCAATCTTGGCGTCGGTGAAGAGGAAGTTTTGTTTGACTTCGTCGTCACTGAGTTTCAAGTCCTCGCCAATGCGCGAATAGCGCATGTACTTCAGCGAATGGCAACCTGAACAATAATTGAAATACAGGCGTGCGCCACGTTGCAACGATGCAATGTTGCCAACGTGGATGTTTGCCGTGGGCATTTCGGTGCCTTCGGCGATCACGCTGCCGGCAAACAGCACGCCGAAAACCAGTGCAACGCAAAGTACAAGTCTGGAAGGACGGTTCATGGTCAACTCAGTCATGGCTGGCCACCCGCTCGGGCACCGGCTTGGTTTTCTCGAAACCGAAGTAGGTATACACCCACAAAAATATGAAGAAGCCGAAATACAGCAAGGTGAGAGTTCGGCCAAACAGGTTTTCGATGAAGGTGATATTGGCATCGGCACCGAAAAGTTGCGGAATCCACTCAGCCGTCTTGTCCGCGCCGATGGTCCCCAGCAACACGAATACCACGGCAAACACGCTCAGGGCAATCTTGAATCCGCGTCCGCGATAACGGATGGATTTGACCTTGCCGCGATCCAGCCACGGCACCAGGAACAACATCACGATCGACCCGAGCAAAGCGAGCACGCCCAGTCCCTTGCTCGGAATCATGCGCAGAATTGCGTAGAACGGCGTGAAATACCAGACCGGCTTGATCGCTTCCGGAGTGACCAGGTTGTTGGCCGGTATGAAGTTGTCGGGTTCCAGGAACCAGCCTCCCACGCCGGGTTGGAAGAAAATGATGAACGCGCAAATGATCAGGAAAAATCCGACTCCAAACAAATCCTTGACCGTGTAATACGGATGAAACGGGATACCGTCCAGCGGTTTGCCGTCAGCATCCTTGTGCTTCTTGATTTCGATGCCTTCGGGATTGTTTGATCCGACTTCATGCAAGGCGGCAAGATGCAACACCACCAAAAGCAGCAACACCAGCGGCAACGCGATCACGTGCAATGCGAAGAAGCGATTCAGCGTGGCGTCGGCAGGCAGGAAGTCGCCCATGATCCAGTTCACCAGGGTACCGCCGACCACGGGAATGGCGCTGAACAAGGTAATGATGACCTTGGCGCCCCAGAACGACATGTTGCCCCACGGCAGCACGTAGCCCATGAATGCCTCGGCCATGAGCGCCAGGAAGATCAGCATGCCCAACAACCAGACCAGCTCGCGCGGCTTCTTGTAAGAGCCATACATGAGTCCGCGGAACATGTGCAGATACACAACGATGAAGAACATCGATGCCCCGACTTCATGCATGTAGCGGATCAACCAGCCCCAACTGACATCGCGCATGATGTATTCAACCGAGGCAAACGCACCTGCGGCACTCGGGTTGTAGAACATGGTCAGAAAGATGCCGGTGAGAATCTGGCTGACCAGAATCACCAGCGCCAACGAACCAAAGTAGTACCACACGTTGAAATTTTTCGGTGCGTAGTAGCCACTCGTATGCGAAGAAAGAAACGTCAGGATCGGCAGACGTTCTTCAACCCAGGCAAGCACGCGGTTTTTCGGTTGGATGCGAATCGGTACAGCGGCCATCACGCAGCTCCTTCCGGGCTCACCCCGATGTTGATGTGTTTGCCATCGGGCATGAACGTGTACGGCGGTACCTGCAAGTTCGCTGGCGCAGGCACGCCATCGAACACGCGGCCGGCCAGGTCGTAGCGGGATTTGTGGCACGGGCAGAAGAAGCCGCCCTGCCAGTCCGGATCGAACGGCTCGGGTTTGATCTCACCGAAAAAGTCCGGCACGCAACCAAGGTGCGTGCAGATGCCAATGACGACCAGCCACTCGGGCTTGATCGAGCGCGTCGGGTTCTTGGCAAACGCCGGTTGCTGATCGGTATTGTCGCTGTCGGGATCCTTCAAGCGTGAATCCAGCGCTTTCAATGTCGCCAACTGCGGCTCGCTGCGATTGACGATGAACACGGGCAAGCCGCGCCAGCCAAACGTGACCTTCTGGCCCAGCTCGATCTTGCTGATATCGGCCATCACCGGCGCGCCGGCACTGCGTGCTCGTGCGCTGGGTTGCCACGTCTTGATGAAGGGTACGGCAGCGCATAGCACGCCCGCACCGCCCACTACCGCTGTCGTCGCCGTCAGGAAGCGTCGGCGTCCCTGATCCACAATCTCATTGGCCATCCGGCACTCCAGAAATATCCAGAAAATTATTGGAAAGCTTGCAACCGGGCTCCTGCCATGGCTTCAAACCGATTGTCGCGACGCCAACGAATCACCCACGAATGAACCCGCTGGTATCGCAACCGATACATCTGCGCAACGCACCCGAGCAAAATGAATTCGGATCGCCCGCCCGCTTCGGGAGCCATCCGACCGCTCCCCCACAACCGCCTTAGTTTAACCAAGCCCCCGCCCGCAGACAATCAAACCGGACTGGCGAGTGATCGACTCGGGTCAAACTGCAACCCGAACAAGCCGCTACGACACAGGTCGATCATCGCCTGGCGACCGGCTCTGCGCGCATGGACCACACGTCGATTGCCAACGTCACCGACGGGCGCCGTGCGCCGGCAAGGCATCCCGACAAGCAGCATTTTTTCAACCGGTTGCCGGGCCCTGCTATATTTCGCGCATGAAAAAACTCTACCGCTTCTGCATTTTCGTCGCGCAGTTCATCACGTTGGGGCTGGCCGTGGCTTTCGTCATCAGCGTGATTTCCCCAACCCTGGTGCAACGGGTGCGCAACGCGGTGGCACCCAACGCAGCCGTCAGCGTGAATTCGACTCCACACGATAGTCCCGCGCACACGGGTAACACATCGATGCCATTCGAGCGCGGCGACGATAACGCGGCGTCCTATGCCGGCTCCGTGGCTCGCGCGGCACCGGCGGTGGTCAGCATCAGCGCCGACAAGGTTGTCAGCACCCGCCAGGTACTGGTGCCTTCCAATCCCGTGTTGCAGCGCATGTTTCCCGGCATCGCCATTGTTTCGCCACAACGACGCCGATTGCAGAGTCTCGGGTCTGGCGTCATCGTGCGTGCCGATGGCTACGTGCTGACCAATAACCACGTCATTCAGGGCGCCGAGGAAATTCAGGTGCAACTCTACGATGGTCGCGCGACCCGTGCGAGCGTGATTGGCACCGATGCCGAAACCGATCTTGCCGTGCTCAAGATCGATGCCGCCAATCTGCCGAGCATTTCCATCGCCGACAAAACCCAGCTCAACGTGGGCGACGTTGTTCTGGCAATCGGCAACCCATTCGGATTGAGCCGAACCGTGACAATGGGAATCGTCAGTGCCACCGGACGTCAATTGAACCTGTCCACCTATGAAGACTTCATCCAGACCGATGCGGCCATCAATCAGGGCAATTCCGGCGGGGCGCTGGTAAACGCATACGGTCAACTGGTTGGCATCAATTCGGACATCTATTCGCCATCGGGGGGAAATATCGGCATTGGTTTTGCCATACCTGTCGCCACCGCCAAGGCCGTGCTCGATCAGATCGTGGCCCACGGTCGGGTCATTCGCGGATGGCTGGGTGCCGAGTATGCCGATGTGGCTTCGCTGAATAATCCAGCGCAAACCCATGGCGTCGCCATTGTTGGCGTGTACGCGGATGGTCCGGCCGCGCAAGCCGGCTTGCGCCAAGGCGACGTGCTCCTGACCCTGGACGATCACCCCATCACCAACCAACTGACCCTGCGCAACCGCGAAGCCAGCATGAGTCCCGGGACCAAAGTCACGTTAACCGGGCTTCGCAACGCAACGGCTTTCAAACTCGTCGCCACATTGCAGGAACGTCCGCAGCCACGGACCGGTGGTTAGTCCAGGCATCTGTTCCCGGCAGCGCGTTGCTTGATTGCGGCCCTGCCGCCGCGCACGCCATCATCGTCGTGGGTGTTCATCAACGCCGCAGCGCAGTCCCTTCGGCTACAATTGCGCTTCTCGCCTGGAGCCATGATGCGTGCGTTGAGTTCACTTCGGTTGTCGCGACTTTTGCTCGCGCTGGTAATCGGATGGAGCCCGTGCATCGCCGCACCGCAGAACGGGCCTGTCCCCGAGGCAACCGAGTTGCCCTCGAGCGCGGCGTTCGACGCGTTGCTCCAGCGTGTGGATCACGGCGATCTGAGTACGCTGGATGCGCCGGCCCAGCGCAAAATCGCGGCCAAACTGCAAACCTTGTTGCCGGCCAACGATGCGCATCGCAAGCGATTGCTGGAAACGCTCAATTGCGGACTGGATTTCGATAACGCACCAAAGCGCGGCTATGACTTTGCCGACGCCAAACTCGCCGACGCCCTGAATGCCGGGGACGATGCCGCCGCAATCCGCTTCTATTTTTGTCGTGGCAATTATCAGGAAAGCATCGCCACGCCGCGCGACGCATTGGCCGATTACGAACGCGGCATCGACCTGGCGCGCAGCAGCGACAATGCCATGTTGCTGGCAGTGGGCCTTGCCAACCGCGGAGGCATTTATTCCCTGCTCGGCATCTATGGCAAAGCCCTGGCGGACTTGCTCGAAGCGCAACAAATGTTCGTGCAGCAGGAATTGCCGGAATCGGCGAGCGAGAACCTGCAGGCCATCGGCATTGCCTATCGACGCCTTGGCTATTTCGACAAGGCACGCGAATACCTGAATCAGAGTATCGAGCATGAAAAGCGCGTCGGTGATCAGGAATTGCTGATCGTCAGTTTGCTCCAGCTCGGTTACACGGATGAAGAAGCCGGTCATTACACGACGGCACTGGATACCTTGCGCCGCGCACGCGACCATGCGGTCACGTCAAACGACCGCGGACTGCTTGGCGCGACCCGACTGGGCGTCGCTGCAGTCCTCAACGATTTGAAACGATATCCTGAAGCCATGGCATCGCTGGATCAAGCGCAGGCCGACTTCAACGCAGCCGGCGATGTGGCAAGCACCGGCATGCTCCACTACGAACGCGGGCGTGCGCTGGCGGGGCTGGGGCAGTATCGCAAGGCACTCGACGCCTACGACAATGCGGAAACCACGTTCAACGCCAGTGGCAATCGACGTTATCAACAATTGTTGTACCGCGCCCAAGCCGAAAGTCTCGAAGCAAGCGGCAAGCCGATCAACGCATTGGCGGCATACAAACTGTATCTGCAAGCGCATGACGACGTCGAACAACAACGCGCCAACCAGCAAGCGCAAATGCTGCGTGAGCAATTCGATACCGCACGCAGCAATCTGGAAAACACCCGCCTCAAAAACGAAAAGGCAATGCGCGATCGGCAAGTGAAAACCCTGCTGCGCGTGCGTTACTGGCAGCAGGTTGCCATGGCATTGTTGATTGTTCTGCTGGCCGTGCTGGTGATCCTCGCAATTCGCCAGCTACTCAGACTCAAACGTTGGAAGCGCATGGCCTCGTTCGATTCGCTGACCGGAATCGCGAACCGCCGCAGCATCATGCATTTTTTCGCCACATCGATGCGCGATGCGCGGGCCAAACGTGAACCGCTGGCGGTTCTTGCGATCGACATCGATCGCTTCAAGGCGATCAACGACAATCACGGGCACATTGTGGGTGATCACGTCCTGGTTCAAATCGCCAGTGTGTGCGCACAGGCGCTACGCGATGGCGACATGCTTGGCCGCGTTGGCGGCGAAGAGTTCCTCGCCGTCTTGCCGCTCAGCAGTTTGGCTCAGGCCCTGGATATTGCCGAGCGTCTGCGCGCGCGCGTCGAAGCGCTTGCCGGGACCGAGAACATGCCGGCAACGCCAGCCACGATCAGTCTTGGTATTGCCCAAATGCTGCCGCAGGACATCGGCGTCGAAGAGATTTTGTTACGCGCAGACCAAGCCCTGTATCGGGCCAAGTCCGAAGGTCGCAATCGAGTCGCCAGTGCTGCGGTGGCGGATGGTGACGGCGTGACGTAGGCAACCGCTGCACGGTCTGGCACCGGCGCGATGGCACCCGGAAAGTTCGCAGCAGTGGTTACTTGGAACCCCGGAAAGTGAACGGCAGGCGCGCCATCACGATTTCGGCGGATCAACTGCCACAGTGCCTGCCAACGTCGCGTGATTGGCTTCGCGGTAACGTTTGAGCAGCGTCGCCACGCGTTGCACGTAAACACGGGTTTCATCGAACGGCGGCACGCCACCATACTTCTGCACGTTTTGCGGGCCCGCATTGTAGGCAGCGGTTGCGCGACGTTCGTCGCCGCCAAACTGCTTGAGCAATCCCGACAGATAATGTGCGCCACCGCGAATGTTTTGCGCAGCATCGAACGGATTGTCCACACCCAGGTCCGATGCCGTTCCGGGCATCAATTGCATCAAGCCTTGCGCGCCCTTGTCCGAGAGCGCGTTTGGATTGAACGCGGATTCAGCGTGGATCACCGCCCGCAACAAGTCCGGATCGACACCGTATTGCTGCGCCGCATCGGCGATTTCATCGTGATAGGCGGTCAGGTTCAGCGGCGTATTGCGCCAATCCACGTTCGAGTCCACATTGCAGGCGTAACAAGTCGAGATGTAGGTGAACAACACCTTGTACGCGCCGTGATGCGGACGAACATTGGTGTATTCCGTGATGCCATCGACCTTGACCACCTTGTAGACCGCGCCCCGGTGGATCTCCGGTTTTGCCGCAGCCGCCGTCGTGTCCGTGCTGGTTATTGCGCCCGAGTTGGCTACCGGCGGTTGCGAAAGATATTCGCTATGCGGCTTCACGGGCGCTGCGGGCGCAGGTTTTGCCTTGCTGACCTGTTGATCCGCGTACTGCGCCACTTTGTGACAATGCGTAAACGTGCCGATGGTATTGGTAAACGCAATCTGACCATCCGGCCCGGTGCATTTGTACACCGCACCGGCACGCGCGCCGAGCGGCGCCAGCGCAAGCACGGCCACACCGAACAGGCATAGATAACGCAATGGTGGCAGCCGTGACAGACCCAACTTCAGTTCCCAAACCAACTTGATGAGCCAAGTATCTGACACTATTCGGATTTTGCCAAGTGCCCCAGAGCCGGGAATGGGAACGGGAATGGGGAATCTTGCAATCAAAATTCCTGACAGTCTCTTCCGTCATTCCGGGGCCGCGAAGCCGAACCCGGAATCGGGTTCTTGAGTCGGTTTGCGAGGATATCCGGTAGGCAAAAAAGAGGAAATCACCGGATTGCGCCCCGCACGTGCGGCGCGCCCTTCGTGCCTTGCTTCATTGCTCTTGCCACCCAGAATCAAGAGCAAGAACCCGATTCCAGCGTTCGCTTCAATGACGGGTGGCAGAATTTCGTCTCCTCGTCTTCCCACTTCCCACTGCGTTCTTCCCCCACCTCCACCGGCCCCGTACAATACGCAGTCACCATTGCGGCACCGCGATTGACCCCATGTCCGGCAAGCTCTACATCAAAACTCACGGTTGTCAGATGAACGAATACGACTCGGCGCGCATGGCCGATGTACTCAAGGCATCGCATGATCTGGAGCTGACCGACGACGAGACGCAGGCCGACGTCATCCTGATCAACACCTGCTCGATTCGCGAGAAGGCGCAGGAAAAAGTGTTCAGCCAGCTGGGTCGCTGGAAATCACTGAAAACAACCAACGAATCCGTGATCATTGGCGTGGGCGGCTGCGTGGCCAGCCAGGAAGGCGAAGCACTCGTCCATCGGGCGCCATATGTGGATCTGGTATTCGGCCCGCAGACACTGCACCGGCTGCCGCAAATGATCGAGGGGCGGCGATCCAGCGGCAAGCCTCAAGTCGATATCAGTTTCCCCGAAATCGAAAAGTTCGATGCGCTGCCGGAACCGCGCGCAGAGGGACCGACGGCGTTTGTCTCCATCATGGAAGGCTGCTCGAAATACTGTTCGTTCTGCGTGGTTCCCTATACCCGCGGCGAAGAGATCAGCCGTCCATTTGACGATGTGATTGGCGAAGTCGCTGCGCTCGCCGAACAAGGCGTGCGTGAAGTCAATCTGCTCGGCCAGAACGTCAATGCCTATCGCGGACCGATGTTCGATGGCGGCACGGCGGATCTGGCCATATTGATCCACGCCATCGCGCAATTGCCGCAAATCGGGCGCATTCGCTTCACCACCTCGCATCCGCTGGAATTCTCCGACTCGCTGATCGAGGCGTATGCGAACGTGCCCAAGCTCGCCACCTACCTGCACCTGCCGGTTCAATCCGGCTCGGACCGCATCCTCGCAGCCATGAAACGCGGCTATACCGCGCTGGAATTCAAGCACAAGATTCGCAAGCTGCGTCGCGTGCGCCCTGACATATCGATCTCGTCGGACTTCATCGTCGGATTTCCCGGCGAGACAGATGCCGATTTCGAGCAGACCATGCAACTGATCGCCGACATCGGCTTCGACCAGAGCTTCAGCTTCATCTACTCGCGCCGGCCAGGAACACCGGCATCGAATTTGCCGGACGACACCAGCGACACGGTCAAGCGCGAACGCCTTGCGCGCTTGCAGGCGGCCATCAATGCGACTGCAAAAACCCTGTCCGACGCCATGATCGGTAGCGTACAGAATGTGCTTGTCGAAGGCCCGAGCAAGAAAAACCCAAACGAATTCACCGGTCGCACCGAGAACATGCGCTACGTCAATTTTCCCGGCGACGCACGCATGGTCGGACAGTTCGTCGATGTCGAAATCACCCAGACCATGAGCAATTCCCTGCGCGGACGCATCGCCACGCGCGCGGCTGCGTAATGACCGTATCCGATTTCCACCACCCATCGGCCACTTGCCGATTCCGCCTTGTCCCGGTTCCACGCGCCGCATCAATAATGAATCACCAATGACTGTCCTTGGCCATCACGAACTTGTCCTTGAACCCAACGATGGCGAACGTCTGGCCAATTTGTGCGGTCCGTTCGATGGCCATCTGCGCCAGCTTGAATTGCGCCTGGGCGTGGAGATTGCCAATCGCGGCAATCAGTTTCGCATCAGCGGCGCAGACCACGCCGTAAAACTTGCGCGGCGCGTGATTCTGGATTTGTACGACGCCACCGAAAGCGAAACGCTCACCGGTGCGCAGATCAATCTGCGTCTTTCCGAGTCGGGCATCGACGCACTGGATGCGAAAGCAGCCGATGGCGCGCATGACATTGCGATCAAGGTCAAACGCGGCAATGTGCGCGGTCGCGGGCCGAACCAAGTGCGCTATCTGCACGCCATCGCCACCCACGACATCAACTTTGGCGTAGGCCCTGCGGGCACGGGGAAAACCTATCTGGCCGTGGCAATGGCCGTCGATGCACTGAATGAAAACCGCGTCCAGCGGCTGGTGCTGGTGCGGCCGGCCGTGGAGGCAGGCGAAAAGCTCGGCTTTCTGCCCGGCGACCTGAGTCAGAAAGTCGATCCCTATTTGCGACCGTTGTACGACGCCTTGTATGAAATGCTCGGCATCGAACGCGTGACCAAACTGGTGGAACGCAACGTGATTGAAATTGCGCCGCTGGCGTACATGCGCGGGCGCACGCTCAACGATGCCTTCGTCATTCTCGACGAAGCGCAAAACACCACCGTGGAACAGATGAAAATGTTCCTGACCCGCATTGGCTTCGGCTCCGTTGCCGTGGTCACTGGCGACATTACCCAGACCGATTTGCCACGGCACATCGCTTCCGGCTTGCGCGACGCGATCGAAGTATTGCGCGATATCGACGGCGTCAGCTTCACGTTTTTCACGGCCAAGGACGTGGTGCGGCATCCGTTGGTGCAACGAATTGTGCGTGCGTACGAGGCGGCCGGAGAAAGAACCGGGAATCGGCAATCGGAAAACGGCAATCCCCGGAGCGGGAACGGAAGCGGACGCAGCGACGATGCATCGGGCGAAACCGTACCCGAGATGCCGAAAAGAGCCGACTGATTCGTCGCGGCCTCCCAACGCATGCACGCACGTTCTCGACCGGCGAAAAAGCAAAACGGCAAATTGAAGGCGGTTGCCATACCCATCGTGTCGGTCGAATATGGTTTGCCGCGCCGCGGTGTTCCGTCTGCGGCGAGTTTTCGCCAATGGGTCGCGGCAGCGGCGATTGGCGCACGGCGACGAAAGCCCATCGAAGTCTCGATTCGCCTGATCGATGCAACCCAAGGCCGTGAACTCAATCACCGCTACCGCCAGCGCGACTACGCAACCAACGTGCTGTCGTTTCCGGCTGAATTGCCAAACGCCCTCGCGTTGCCCCTGATCGGTGACCTGGCCATCTGCGTGCCGGTCGTCGCCCGCGAAGCCACCGAGCAAGGCAAATCGGTGCGCAACCACTTTGCCCACCTGACCGTTCACGGCGTGTTGCACCTGCTTGGCTACGATCACGAGAATGCCGCCGATGCGCAACGCATGGAAACGCTCGAAGTACGCATCCTGGCAACGCTTGGAATTGCCGACCCGTACCAGTAATCGGCACCAGGAAAATTCATAAACAATTGAATCACATGGTTTTCCCTACCGCAGGCCGCAAATCGGCTAAACTGGCGTTCCGCCCGTGAGGGCATGTCCGCAAAACCAATGACCGAGGAACCCCCTAGTAAGCCCATCTCAAGATCCTGGCTGGAACGCATCAGCCACATGGTCTCCGGCGAACCTCGCAGCATCGACGACCTGCTCGATGAATTGCGCAGCGCACAAGCCAACGGTCTGCTTTCCGACGACACCTTGTCGATGCTTGAAGGCGCGATTGAAGTCGCGGATTTGACCGTGGCCGATGTCATGCTGCCGCGCGGCCAGATGATCTGCCTGCGTGCGGATGCTTCGCTCGATGAAATCGTGCGCACCGTCATCGATTCGGGCCACTCGCGCTTTCCCGTGCAAGGCGAAGACGCCGAACAAATCATCGGCATCCTGCTGGCCAAAGACCTGCTCAAATGTTTCGTCAACGGCAATGCGCAGTGCGAAATCCGCAGCCTGCTGCGTCCCGTGGTGATGATTCCCGAATCCAAACGGCTGGACATCCTGCTCAAGGAATTTCGCCTGTCGCGCAATCACATGGCAATCGTGGTCGACGAATACGGCGGCGTAGCCGGACTGGTTACCATCGAGGATGTGCTTGAGGAAATTGTTGGCGAAATCGACGACGAACACGACGAAGACGATCCTGCGCGGCAAAAGCAAATCCAGCTGCAAAGTGATGGCGGTTTCGTGGTCAATGCACTGACGCCCATCGAAGACTTCAACGAACGACTCGGCAGTCGGTTTTCCGATGAAGAATTCGACACCATCGGCGGCATGGTCACCGATGAATTCGGCTATCTGCCCGAACCCGGCGAAGAAACCGTACTTGGCGGATTCCTGTTTCGCGTCACCAAAGCCGACGCACGCCGCGTGCTGCAATTTGCCGTGCGCCCACACGATGCCTGATCACAACCCCGACGGCTTGCACTCCAACTCATCCAGGCAGGGTCGCGCGAGCAGGCTTGGAAATTGCTCGCTCTGCCCCAGCCAAGCTTGGGGGAGATGGCTCGAGCGTCGCTCAACAATCTTCAGGCACGCCAGGGAAAGACGGCTTGTCCGCTCGATGCTCGCACTGTTCGCCGGTATCGGGCTGTTGATCGCCGCGCCCGCCTTTGCGCAACAACCCGCAGCGGTCGAACCCGGCAGCCATCTCGACATCTCGCTGGTTACCTTCGGACCGGGCACGCAAGTCTGGGAACGCTTCGGCCACAATGCCATCCTTGTGCAGGATCGCGGCGGCGGTCCGTCGCTGCTCTACAACTACGGCATGTTCGACTTCGCGCAGAAAAACTTCTACGTCAATTTTGCGCGCGGACGCATGCTCTACAGCATCGATGTCGAAAATCCGCTCCAATCCTTGCCAATCTACGTCGAAGAAGGCCGTTGGATCGTCCGACAGGATTTGAACCTGACTCCGGCGCAACGCCTCAAACTCGCCAACTACCTGGCGTGGAACGCGCGCCCGGAAAACGCGCAATACCGATACGACTACTTCACCGCCAACTGTTCCACGCGCGTGCGCGATGCGCTGAACATGACACTGGATGGTGCAATCAAGGCGCAAACCGCCAATCAATCACGCGGCTTCACCTACCGCATGGACACGCTGCGACTGATGCGCCCGGAACCCGCGCTGATGCTTGGCATGGATGCAGGCCTCGGCCCATTTTCCGACACGCCGCTATCGAACTGGCAGGAAAGCTTCGTACCCATGCAGTTCATGCAAACCATGCGCAGCATTCGCGTAACCGATGCCAACGGCAAACTGCAACCACTCGTCGCGCATCAAACCCTGCTTGCCCCGGCCCGCCTGCCCGAGCCACCGGCATTTCCACCCAACTGGTTCTGGCAAGCGCTGGCCGTCGGCCTGGGTCTCGGCGCAATGCTTTTCATTCTCGCGCGACAGCGCCAACGCACTTGGGCGCGCATCACTCTGGCAAGCACCGCCAGCCTGCTGATGCTGACACTCGGCCTCGGCGGCTGCGTGTTGATCGCGCTGTGGACCCTGACCGACCACGTTGCGGCCTGGCACAATCAAAACCTGCTGCTGCTCGATCCGCTATGCCTGCTGTTGATTCCTGCGTGGCTGCGCAGCGCAGGCAGACACTGGCAACCTTCACGCTTCGCCAAATGCCTGAGCATCGGCATCGCAACGCTGGCTGCACTCACCGTGCTGCTCAAACTCGCCCCGCTCCTCGCCCATCAAGACAACCGCTTCTGGATCGCGGTACTTTTGCCGATCCATTTGGCCTTGGCGATTTCGATTTTCTCCGCGCGCAAAATAAGGTCCGCGAGCGACTCGCGTTAACTCGGGTTCAAGGCGCATATCGCGGCTGCGCTCGCATTCGTCCCAGACGTTTCAGTTGCAGGCTGCTTGGGATAAGGTCTGCAAGTCTGATGCAGCGCGTCCCGAAGGTTGGCATTGAGTTTCAGTTGCAGGCTGCTTGGGATAAGGTCTGCAAGCAACAAGGCAAGGTGTTCTGGCCGATCACGTTATGTTTCAGTTGCAGGCTGCTTGGGATAA
>DASSXQ010000227.1:0-3664 GCA_035703725.1 Rudaea sp. | reverse complement strand
CGTGCATCGGGATCACCGAGCTTTTCGAGTTGCATGTACGCGAAAGCCTTGGCCGGGTCCGGCCCGGTTGCCTGCGTCAGCAAGAACCCCGAGGCGTTGCCCATATAGGCTTGGGTCAACGCGTGGACGGCGAGCCAATTTCCCTGGGTCACGCCGTGTTGCGCCAGCGCCAAAGCGTTTTGCTTGAACTGGATCAGCCATTCCGGGTGATTGAGCAACCCCGGCATGTAATCGAGGTTCGAGCCGACATAACAGCCCAACGCACGCGCGTCACCCAGGTTTGCTGCTTGTAAAGCGATGGGTGTCACCGAGTCGATTTGATTGTCGCTCAGGCCCGCACAAATTGCATGTTGCTGTTGCGAAAATTTATATTGTCCTTCTGTCATCCGAAGAACGGATTCCTGAATGACTTGCGCACGCGCGGAGTCTTTCCCGTCGGCTTTCAAATGGATCGAAGTTTGCATCAGCATGGGCAACGTGCGTTGCAGGCGTTTGGCGGCGAAGCAATCGCGCACATCGTGATACAAGCGTGACGCTGCGGCCGAGTCGCCGGCATCCGCGCGTGACTTGAGTTCATCGTAGACCTGCGTCAACGGTGTGCCGGGTGGTGGCAGCGGTGCTGGCAAAGTGTTGCTTGCGCCGTGTCGTCGAATGTGGGCAACTGCTTGCTTTAGCGGTGGCTTTGCCGGATTCACGGCCCGATACGCAGACGGCTCGATTGTGGCAAGGTGGGTGTCGCTAACGGGTATTGAGTTTTTCGGCGCACTGGATTGACCAAAAATATACACGGCGCCCAACGCGAGGACGGCAACAAGTAACAGTACGAAAGGGCGTCGATGTTGCATCGTTCAAGGCAATTCACGGAATATTGAAAGTTTAGCTGAATTCATTGGCGATCAAGTTGTCTGCACTTGGCAAATGCGTCACCGAACGAATCTGCGCGTACAACTTTCGCGCTTGTGCTTGCGCATCCGCAATTTCTCTGGCGCTCAACAAGGGCGCAATGCCGGCGATCCGGGATGCAACCCATGCCGCGTTGGCATTGTCACCGAGCAGTTGGTAGACCAGATAGTAGCGGTACGCGATTGCGGCATTTTGCGGAAGGATCATGCCGATCACGCTGGACTGGTTGCATGGATCGTTTCCGGAATTCATGTTCTGCGCATGGCAATCCAGTTGATCGCTGGCTGAAGCCAGCGTCAGCACGGCGCGTGCATCGTCGCGTTTGCCGTGTGCGCAACGTTGGACGAGCGCACGGTATTCGTATCGGCTGCGGTGGGTGTGAGCGCGACGTCGGAGCGTGCGTGTGAGCGCCCGAAAAAATATCCTGCGCCCAGTGCCAGCACGGCAAACAAGAAAACGGTAATGTTGCGATGATGCCGCATCGATGGAATTCATCCGTGCAACGATGCGGCAATTGTAGCCAACGTGTGGATCGAGTCACCGGCTCATCGATCCGATCGCAGCGTGGCACGTGTGCTCACGGCAGGTGGACGGCACCCGAACCGCGAGGCGGCGGCGGTGGCGGTGCGATTGGAGCCGGCGGAGCGGGCGGCGTTGGCGGAATTTCCGGACTCGCAGGCGCGGGCGGAGCCGGCGGCGGCGGCGGCGGAACAAACATGGCTTTCACGTCGGGCGCCTTGACATCGATGGTCAGAGACTTGTGCTGACGCAGAACGCGCACTTTGACCTCGCTGCCAGTCGGCTGTTCACGCAGGGCGCGCAAGGCATCTTCGGGACGTTGAATATTCTGACCGGCGACGGCGAGCAATACGTCACCCGATTTGAGACCCTTGAATGCATCGTCGTCGGCGGACAATACGAGCACGCCTTTGTCGGTGCCGAAGTAATTGCCCAGATCGGGATTGAGGCTGACCAGATTCAGGCCCCACCACGGCGTGGACAGACGAAAGTGCTCCATCGCATGGCGCACTTGATCGCCGGCACGTTCGGCGACGTGTGCCTGGCGCATCGCTTGTTCGACCTGCACGCGGACATTCTTGTCGAAGTCTTTGGGTAATGGATTGCCAAGTGCGTAGGAAAAATTGAACGGCTCGCGGCGCTCGGCTTTTACTCCGACATCAAGTTGCGTTTTGCCGCCGTTGCGACGCACGGCAAGTTTGACCGTCTGGCCGATCTTGAGCGACGAGAATGGCGGCGGGGCATCACCCGAACGTTGATCGTTGACGGGTTTGCCGTCGACGGCGACGATGACGTCACCATCGTGAATTCCGGCTTTCTCGGCTGGTCCGCCGGGAGTAACAGCATCGATGCGCAGTCCGTCTTTTTCCGGCGTCATCACGATGCCCAGCATGCCGCGGTCCGGGTTGCCGAGGTAGCGCCAGGCGTAGGCGCGCGGGCCGACGTCGCCCATTTTTTGCGACAGATTGGCCATCTTGCGCGACAGCTCTTGCATTTGTTCGTGCAGCTGATCCAATTCCCGGTGCTGTGCGCGCATGTCTTGCGCGTTGGCCGAGTCGGGAGCAACCGGCGCAACGGTGTCGGCTGCCATGCCAAGCGCGGGCGTGCCGATCAGTGCGACTGTCAAAACCAGATGTTTACACAATGTTGCATGCATGACGATGATCCTCAGTCGATCCGGTCGTTCGCGGCAAGCTGTTTGCCGCCAGCGGCCAGTTGGTAGTTGGAGTAACGCAACACGGCCAGGTCCTCGAGCAGGCCGACGCGTCGTTGCCACAGTGCTGTCGCGTGAGAAGACGCGGTGGCCGACAACTCGACATCGACCAGCCCGATGAGATTTTCAATCTCGGTTGCTGCGGCCAGGTCCTGTCCCTGCAGCGGTGAGCCGGATTTCGCGGTTTGCCGCAACCAGCGCTCCAGCGATTGCGAACGCATGCGCAAGGCGTCGAGTTGATTCGGGTTGGATGATGTGGTCGTTGTCGCATCGGATTGTTCTTCGCCGTTCACCGGAATTGATGCGCGAGCCGGCGGATTGGTCGCGATGGCATGTGGCGCAAGACCGGAATGCGTGCGCAGTGCATGCACGGCGAATGCACCAAGCACGCCAAGCACGATGGCGGCGGCAAGTGCGACTGGCCAGGCGCGACGCGAACGTCGGGGCGAGCGTGCGCTTGCCAGCTGCGCGGCCAGCCGCAGCCAGCCATCGCGATCCGGTGACGCTGGCGGCAGGCCGCGCAGCGCATCGCCCAGCTTCAACCGGGTTGTGGCGTTTGGATCAGACATGGAATGGACTCCGGTGAGGAATCGAGCAACGCGCGCATGCGGGCAGTGCCGCGCGCGAGCTGCGATTTGGAAAAGCTCGTGGTCTTGCCCATGGCGGCGGCAATTTCCGCATGCGAGTAACCTTCGACGTGGTACAGCCACAGCACACTGCGCGTCGTCGCCGGCAGGCGGTCAAGTGCGTGATCCAGCGTTGTAGCGTCGGCATGGACCCATGGTTCGGGCGCATCATCGGTCAACATCTGCGCATCGGCGTCCACGTGGTCGTCGCGCCGTCGCCGCAAGCCCATCAAGGCTTCATTGAGCGCGATCTGGCGCAGCCAGGCCCAGAATGGGGCATCTCTGCGGTACTGGCCAATGCGCTGGAATACCTTGAGCATGGCATCGTGCAGCACATCGCCTGCGCTTTCGCGGTCGCCAAGTATGCGCAACGCCAACGTATAAACCGGTTTTTCAAAACGCC
>DASSXQ010000124.1:0-20016 GCA_035703725.1 Rudaea sp. | reverse complement strand
GCCCAGACGTGGGTCACCGACAATCGAGCTCACGCGCGGATCACCCAGCACCTGCGCGGAAAACGCGAGGTGGTTCGACCACGCCGCGAGTGCCTTGCGCTCGCTGGCAGCTTCGAACGCGGCGCGCGCATACGGGCGCGCAAGTGTCAGCGGTTCGCTCATGGCTATATCTCGGCGATGAGCTGATCGAGCAGCGCTTTGTGCGACTGCGGATCGATCTCGCGGGCAATGATCTTGCTCGCACCTTGAACAGCCAGTGCGGCCACCTGGCCACGCAGTTGTTCGCGCGCACGCCCGACCATGCCGTCGATATCGGCTTGCGCCGTGGCTTTCTGGCGCGCGGCTTCGAGCAATGCATCCGTCTTGGCCTTGTCGATGATCTGGCTGGCCTGCTTGTGCGCCTTGTCGACGATTTCTGCCGCCTGCGCACGCGCACCCTTGATCTCTTCGGCCACGCGTGCGTCAGCATCCTTGAGCTCGGCCTGGGCGCGTTCGGCCGCGCTTAAACCGTCGGCAATGCGTTTGGCGCGCTCGTCCATGGCCTGCATCAGCGGCGGCCAGAGGAATTTCATCGTGAACCAGATCAGGATTCCGAAGACCAGAATCTGGGCGATGAGTGTTGCGTTGATGGTCACGGGCTAACCCTCGTCAAGCGATTGAACTTCGGGCGTCAGTGCGGCAACGCGGCGGCTGCAACCTTGGCGGCAAACGGATCGACGAAGGTCAGATACAGCGCGATACCCACGCCGATGATCGGAATCGCGTCGATCAGGCCGACCAGCAGGAACATCTTGCCTTGCAGCATTGGAACCAGTTCCGGTTGACGCGAGGCGCCTTCGAGGAACTTGCCGCCCATCAGGCCCATGCCGATGGCGGCACCGATGCCACCGAGGCCGAGCATCAAGCCGGCCGCGATGGCGGTCATGCCTTCAACAGAAGCGAGTGCGCTGATATCCATGGTTGTCTCCGTGTACGTTCTGGGTGAGTGAAAAGGAAATATTGAGTTACGTCAGTGATGGTCGGCGGCCATCGCCATGTAGACGACGGTCAACACCATGAAAATGTAGGCTTGCAACGAAATAATCAGGACGTGAAAGATGGTCCAGCCGGTCGCCAGAAGAATCTGTGCAATCATGCCCAGATTGCTGCCGAGGCTGGTGAACGAATAATTCAGGGTAAAACAGGCGAGCAAAATGAAGATGATCTCGCCCGCGTACATGTTGCCGAACAGTCGCAGCCCCAGGCTGACTGGCTTGGCCAGCTCTTCCACGCACTTGAGCAGGAAGTTGACCAGCATCATCCACTTGCCAAATGGATGGAACAGGAATTCCGCGCCGACGCCCTTGAAACCCTTGGCGACGAAGCTGTAGCCGAACGCGATCAGGAATACCGTCAGCGACATGCCCAGGGCGACGTTCGGGTCGGCCGAGGGCACCACGCGCAGGTGTTCCACCCCAAGGCCGCCGCCGATCTTCGGCAGCAAATCGATCGGCAGCAAATCCATGAAGTTCATGAAAAACACCCAGAACCCGATCAGCAGCGCCATTGGCGCAACAAAACGCGCGCCGTGGTGGTAGGCATCCTTGACCTGACTGTCGACAAAGCCGATGCACATTTCAATGAAGTTCTGCCACTTGCCCGGCGTACCGCTGGTGGCCTTGCGCCCGGCACTGTGGAACATGATGATGAAGATCGCCGCCAACAGCAGCGAGAAAAACACGGAATCCAGATTCAGCACCCAGAATCCGGTTGAGTTCTCCACGATTTTCCACGTGCGCAAATCCAACTGCAGATACGTCAGATGGTGCAGGATATAGCCGCTGGCACTGTGCGTGGCTTCGGTCGCCATGGGTCTAGCAATCCAGTTCAATTAGCAGGTCAACAAATCAGGCCCGTGCAACCGGCCCGTGTTTCAACATTCAATCCAACTTTCAATGCCGCCGGCTCCAGCCTTCATGCAGGCCGAGCAATTGCGGCACCAGTGCTGCGATTACCCCAACCAGCACCGGCAACGCCGGCAACTGTGCCTTGACCAGCGCCGCATACAGGCCGAGCACAATAATGCCCCACTTGAGCAGACTGCCGATCACCAGGCGTCCCAATACGATTCCCGCCGATGCCGGCCCTGCGCCAAACAGGCGCAATGCCAATATCGTCGTCCCCAATGCGACAACCGCGCCGCCGCTCAACGCTGCCAATCCGTGACGCCATCCAACAAAGGCAAAACCTGCTGCAGCCAGCATCGTGACGCCCAATTGGGCAAGCACGACACGAATGGCAAGCCGCCTTCCGGCAGCGATGGAATTTTGCATCGGAACAGTACAACCCCGATTCCTTCGCGGCGCAAAATCACACGCTGCGGCAGAATGGTCGGCAAGGCCGGCAATTATAGCAATCGCGGCTGCGCTGCCGCAACAGCAAAGCGGCATTTGCAAAGTCGAGCCTGGATTGGCCACTACGCATCAAGGGGTAATCGCGTGTGGACACAAATGGTCCCAAATTTCACCCAATTGCAGCACGGTGTAAGTGTGGCTTCCATTGAACACGGTATAGAACAGCGTCTGATTCAACAGCCAACCGTAGGCTTCAAAAAGCGCGGGGTCGTTGTCGGAACCATAGGTCGTGTACAACGGGTCGGAATCGCCCAGATGAATATCGACCGGAATGATTCGCGTAACACCGCCCAGCAATTGTGCGCAGGAAGGCGAAAACGAGCCATTGTCCGAGCAGGCATATTGAGTCAGTCCGCCCGCACTGACGCCGTAGCCGGCAAAATAATCGGTATTGTTCAACGCCAGCGCATGCGCCAAATGGGCACCTGCGGAAAACCCCCACAGATAGATTCGATTGCGGTCGATGTTGTAGCGCGCGTAGGTGTCGTCCAGCTCGTCGGACATGATGGGGATATCCACGGGTGGATTCCAACTTCCTGAACTACCGGTAGCTACCGGTGCCAGCACGATAAACCCGTTGTTGTCGGCCCAGCCCGACCAATCGCTGCGCACCTGCTTCGCCGCGGCAGGCGCGGTCGCTGGCGAACCGCTCTGTCCGTGAAGCACCAGCAACAATGGCAGTGGGTGATTGGGTGAGTATGTGCTGGGCACGTACAGATAAAATGCTCGATTGGTACCGTTGCTGATGATGGTGCGCGTTGCATTGCCCGGATAACTTCCGCCACTGCCGCTGGAAGCATCCTGCGCAATTGCCATCCCGTCGGCATCGAACCCCCCAACGAAAATCGCATCCGGATGCGCGCAAACCCATGCCGGCAGCAAGGCGCTTTGCACGGCACCAACGCTTGCCGTTGTCAGCAAGACAACGGCTGCGATCACGGCGCGCGGAAAGAATATGGATGTGTACATGTGCGCGATTTTACCTGTCGCCGCACGCCCGAACGTGAACGCATCGACCTGTTTGCCTTGCAGCGACGGCACGCGGCTGCGCATAATCATGCCGACGCGGCCCGACTGTTGGCGGATAGGCATGATGAGCGACACGACAGACAACTTTATTGACGTAGCGGCCGGTACGGCATTGTTCAAGCAAGGCCAGAGCGGTGGATCGATGTATATCGTCGATTCCGGTCAGATTGATTTGATCCAGAAAACCGTGGCTGGCGATGTTGTCACGGCCACGCTGGGTCCGGGTGAATGCTTCGGAGAAGCAGCATTGCTGGAAGACGGCAAGCATGCCGATACGGCTTTGGCCAACGGGGCGGCGCGCTTGTTACGCATCAACCCGGCGGTGTTTGCCGACATGCTTGGGCACAATCCGCAGATTGGTGTGTGTCTGATCCGCATGCTCGTGGCTAACCAGCATCGGATTCGCCAACGACTCGATGAGGTCCTGATTGCATTGTCCAAGTCCGCGCCGGTTGCACAAGAACCCGAGGCACACGCTGCGCCGCCACCGGCACCGGCGATTGACGTGCGCGAAACCGAACAACCCGTCGCGGCAGCACAGCCTCCTGCAATCGCGCTGCGCGTGACCAGTGTCGATCAAGTGCTGCTTCTTGATCCGCAACGCAACGATTTTCTGGTTGGAAGACCGGATCCGGCCAGCGGTACGCAGCCGGAAATCGATCTGGGGCCCTACAACGATGCCGGCACGCTGAGTCGTCGCCACGCCAAAATCCTGCACAAGGAAAACGTGTATTTCCTGTGCGAAGAGACGGCCACGACCAACGGCACATTCATCAATGGGCAACGATTGAAAACCGGTGCGGCAGTTCCGCTCAAACCCGGCGACAAGCTGCGTTTCGGCTCAATTGAAGTCGAAGTGATTGGCGTCTAGCAGGATGTTGAACAGGCAACCTGCCGATGCGATCCACAGATGCAGCGCACGTTGATCGATCATGCGAGTGATCCATTGACGGCGACGTTCGCGGGCTTGGCCCGCAGGTAACGACTGAAAGCGGGCAGGACTGCCCATTTCAACACACAGGTAAAGGCGCGGAGGCAACATGGCAGACAACGAAAATGCATGGCCGCAAGAGCTGGCCGCGATCGACTTGGCCTCGATCGAGTCGCTCAAGTCGCTCAAGCACGAACAAGATCAGCTCAGCGAACGCTTGAAATCGATGGAGGAGCTCAAGGCAACCTTTGCCGAGGCGGTCTATCGGCGCGTGCATGAGGACTATCGCAAACGCATGCAGGCATTCGAAGAGCAGGCCACCCCACTCAAGCAAACCGCACGCGACGAATATGCCAAACTGCGTAGCCTGCTGGATCGTTTCGAGGCAGATCACGAGGCGGTCAAGCTCGATCAGGAAGAGCTGGTCCTGCGCCACAAGCTCGGCGAATTCGACGACAAGGAATTCCAGCGCCGCAACAAGGCCATTGACGCTACCGTCAAGGAAAAAGCCGAAGCGCGCGCACGCGCGTTGGAACTCAAGGCCCGATTTCTCGAAGCGTTCCACAATGAAAGCGAACTGGAATCCGCCGCAGAGGAACCGGCAAAGATCACGGCAAAACCGGTGGATCCATCGAGTACCGGCCAAATGTCGGCGGTAACTCCGCCAAGGCCGCACAAGCCGATTCCTGCGGCAACACCGCCCATCGACGATGATGCCGAATCCACCAGCACGCAAATGATGACTCCGGTCAGCGTGCCGAAACCGGCGCCGCCGCCGGCTCCGCGTGCCGCAGCGCCAAGCGGTGGGGCCACACAGATCTTTCGTGCGGCGCGGTTGGTGCCTCAGAACCCGGAAGCAGGCAAGCAAAGCTACACCTTGTCGCTGAAACCCATGGGTATTGGCGCGGCCGCCGGCAGCGACATCCGCATCGGCGGTCCCGGCGTTGATCCCAAGCATGCGCAGATCACCGTGAGCATGGGCGGATTCACTCTGGTTGACCTGGATACCAAACATGGCACGCGCGTGAATGCCGAAAAGATCCGCGAGCGCACCCTGGCCAACGAGGATGTCATCCAGATTGGTGCCGCGCGCTTCGTATTCCGCGAAGGCTGATTGCGCGATGGCAATCGAGATTCAAATTGAACAACAAGACCAGATTCACATTCTTGGCCTGACGGGTCGCCTGGACACCGAAACGGCTGCCGATGTTGAACTGGCTTTCGCCGATTTGCTTGCCGCCAAGGCCGTCGTGTTTGTGGTGGATCTTTCGGGAATCGGCTATGTCAGCAGCGCCGGTTTGCGTGTGTTGCTCGCGCTGGCCAAAAAACTTGATGGCGGCAAAGGTCAATTGTATCTGTGTGGCCTCAGTCCCGCGGTTCGTCAGGTGTTCGACGTCGCCGGCTTCAGCAAGTTGTTTGCGTTGTTCCCCGATCGCGAAGCGGCATTGAAAAAGGCCGGCAAGGCCGCGCCGGTAAAATCCCCACAGGATCCCGCACCAGCAGCCGAAAGCGCACAACTCGATGCCGCAAAAGCGCAGGCTGCCAGGAAGGTGGAAGCGGCGAAGCAGGAAGCCGAAAGAGAAAGGGCGGCGGCACAAGCCGCGGCGGCCAAGGCGCAGGCTGCCAAAATCGAGGCCGAGAAAGCTGAAGCCGCAACTGCCGAAGCGGCACGACGGGAATCGGAGCGACTCGAAGCCGCCAGGCGCGAAGCGGTCAAGGCCGAAGCAGCAAGACTTCAATCAGCAAAAGCCGCGGCCGTGGCGCAGGCCGAAGCAGCGAAACTCGAGGCCGAAAAAGCTGAGGCAGCCAAAGCCGAGGCGGCGAGAATCCAGGCGCAACGCATCGAAGCTGCAAAGCTCGACGCTGCCAATGCCCAGGCGGCAATCGCCGAAGCCGCAAGAGTCGAAGCTGCCAGAGCGTCTATGCCGGAAAATGTCCTTGCAGTGCAGTTGTACAAGTTGCTCGGTGTCGCTGAAAAAGCCGAAGTACCCGATCCGAAAGCTGCCTCGCTGGCGCGCAGCGCCGCACTGTTGCTGGGCATTTCTAGCGGACCGTCCGGTCAGGTAACCAATCCGCGTGCGCGCGCGAGTACGCCTGACTCAATGCCTGCCGATGCTGCGCCGAAATCCGGTGCGCCCGTTGCAACAAGCTGGAAAGACAAGGTACGCGGTCTGTTTGGTGGCAAGCGATAGGAAATCACTGCACCGCAAACGCTCGGGGCTGCCACACATTCCCAATGACATTTTGCGCGGCACAATCCCCCGTGAGCGGTTCGGGCTAATCGTCGCCAATCATGATGAAAATCGGATGCAGAACGCGTACGTGCTGACACACGATTCGAAAGCAGGCCAATAATGGCCCCGCGAGCAAGATGCCTGGAATTCCCCACAACCATCCCCACAGCAACAGCCAGACAAATACGACCGTTGGATTCAGCGAAAGTCGATGGCCAATGATCATTGGCGTAAGCAATTGCCCCTCCAAAACCGTCAGGCCAAAAAACGCGCTGGGAACGGCGAGTGCTTGTCCGAGCGAGTCGAAGGTGGTAAATCCCACAAGCGCCAGGGCGAAAATGACGCATGCGGGCCCGACGTACGGGGCAAAGTTCAGCACCATCGCCACGGCGCCCCACAACAACGGATTGGGCACGCCCAGCAAGACAAGCGTGGCGGCCAGCGCCAGACCCAGACCGAAATTGATCAGGCTCACCATCACCAGGTAGCGCGACATCTCCTGCTGGACTTCCCGCGCGATCGAGACCACCAATCGCTTTTCATGCAGGCCGGGTGCGACCTCGACCAATCGGCGCAGGAATCCGTTGCCGGATGACAGAAAAAAATATACAAGCAACAATACGGCAGCAATTGAACCCAGCGCACGCGGCATGCTCGTCGCCATGTCCGCCAGCAGTCCGGACTCTTGGCGCACGACGGTAGTCGCTGTCGTCGGCGAAGTCGGTTGCGTCAACTCCTCGATTTTCTTGCTCGCTTCCTGCGCCTTGCGAATGGGTTCGCGCAAACTGCGCAAACGCTGTTGAATCCGGCTCATGGTTTGCGGTGCGTGCGCAATCCAGTTCTGGGCGGGTTGTGCCAGGCTCGCTGCGGCGTAAATCATGACGCCAACGAGCGCCACCACCGTCAGCAAACCGCCCAACGCGCGGGGCAGTCGGGCAAATTTTTCCAGACCGGTGACGATGGGCGACAACAGCAGCGAAAGCAGCAAGGCCAGAACGATTGGAATCAACACGTCTTGCGCAATGTAGAACGCACCAATGACGAACAAAACGACAATGGTGAACAGCGCGCGCTTGATGGCGCGAAGATTGGTTTCCGCATGAGCAGGCGGTGTCGCGCCAGACTCGGCAGCAGGACGCTCGATGACGGTAACCTCGGTTTGTTCCGTATCGGCATCCGAAGCGTCCGCGCGATGCAGCGACGTATCATTTTCCCGGGATTGATTCACGGTGCTCCCCAAATTGTGCGCGTTGTTTGCCATTGTAGAGCGTCTTGTTCGCCTCACTCCCCTGCAACCGCAACCATTGCGCGAGACCAATGGCAAATGACCACGCAGGACAAAAAAACCGGCACCCGAAATCCATGTCGGGTACCGGTACAGTCTCGGTAAATAGCCTGCGCCCCGCGGGGAGGGGTGGGTCGCGGCCCATTTACCGCAGTCGTCCCTCCATGGACGCGTCCCGATCCTTGTGGGACAAATTACAAACGGTCCTGAAATTCCCGGACCTGCTTCTCGGCATTGTCCCTTGCCACTCCATAACGCTCCTGAACCTTTCCGGCCAGATATTCTGCGTTGCCTTCGGCTTGCTGCAGATCATCGTCCGTCAATTTGCCCCAGTTGGCCTTGATCTTTCCGGACAACTGTTTCCATTGGCCCTTGATTCGATCCTGATTCATGATTTCACCTTTGAATTGGTTTTGCGTGGAAGAGTCAATCCGAAGCGCCGTTTCAGCCGCGCGTCTTCAACGCGGCTGCATCAACCTTCTTCACGCCTTTGACGGATTTGGCCACGGCAATGGATTTTTGTACCTCTGCCTTGGTATCCAGTACGCCGGACAACGTGACCACACCATTGGTGGTGGTTACGTCGATATCCGTCGACGAAATGCCTTTGGTGGTCATCAGCTCGGCTTTCACCTTGGTCGTGATCCATGTATCGGTTCCCGGCTGGGCCGATTGATCTTGCGACGTGGCCGACGTCGAATTGGGTGCCTCGACTGCGTAAGCAATTCCGGCAGACCCGATCGCCAGGGCGGCACCAATGGCAGTTACGAGTAGACGATTTTTCATGGTGGATCTCCTTTTCTGAAATCACTGGGGAAGCAATTTCGCCCAGGGCAGCAAATCATGCCGCTGGTGAAGGAGAGTCAATATGCGTGCCAAACAAATAGGCCAAATCAATCAACTGCTTACAATGTTTTAACGAGCGCCGCGAATGCAGCTTGCAAGACGATTTGAAGGCACGATTGCGACTTGCACGATGCGGCGTCGGTTGGCGGGCCGGGGCGGCGCAACAAGCACGACTTCGCTTGCGACGTTGCCGATGATGCCGCTGTGCCGCGCTTCAGGTCGGTAGCAGAATGCTGAATGTCGTGCCGTGCTGGGGCAGTGACGACACATTGATCTGGCCACCATGCTGCTGGACTATTTCCTTGCAAATGGCCAGTCCAAGGCCAGCACCGCCACGTTTGCTCCCAGCCTGCACGAACGGGCGGAAGATCAATGCCTGCCGCGAAAACGGAATCCCGTTGCCGTTATCGGTAACGGCAATTGCCAGATGCCGGGGCGTACGATGCGCACTGAGCATGATGCTTCCACCGGCGGGGGTGTGGCGAATGGCATTGCTTATCAAATTGTCCAGCACGCGATCAAATGCCGACTGCGACAGCGAATAACGCGGCAGGTCCTTTTCGACTTCCAATTCCAGATTGATCCCCGCATCCATGGCGCTGGGTTCGAATCGCGCCACGGCCTGTTCAAGTATCGGTCCTATGTCCGTCGGCAACCGTTCCATGACCTGCTTGCCCTCGCGCAGACGCGACAAATCCAGCAGATCGCCGAGCAGCGCCACCATGCGTCCAAGCTCCAGTTGCACAGTCTGGTACAACTCTTCGTCGCGCGATCCCGGGGTAAACTTCAGCTTCTCTCCCAACAGCCCCAGGCCCATGCGAATACTCGTGATGGGTGTGCGCAATTCATGCGACGCGCGCAACACGAACTCACTGCGTTGTTTGTCGAATTCGCGTTGCACCGTGACATCGCGCATGACCAGCACGACACCCGGTCGTCCGCTCTCGCTTTCGACAAAGCGGTGCAGCCAATAGGCGAGGATGCGTTGTTCGCCATCGCGCTCGATGTGGATTTCGGGTTCCCTGGCCTGCACGATTTCTCCGGTTTGCAGAATCTCGCGCACACTGGCGCCGATTCCGGCATCACCAATTTCCTCGAAGCGTCTGCCGTTGGCATCCCCGTATTCGATGCCGATCTGGCGCTCGGCCACCGGATTGATTCGTTCAATGCGGCCGTTCTCGGAAAAAATGACCAAGCCATCATCAATGCTGTCCAGGACCGCATCGCTGCGGCGTTGCTCGATGATCAGACGTTGCATGTTGGTGTCGCGGAACAAGCGCAACGAATTTCCCATCGATTGAAGATGGTGGCCAAGCGTGTTGAATTCGTCGATCGATCCGTCGATGTATTCGAAGTCGAAATCATCTTCGCTCATGCGCTGTCCGATGGCATTGAGCTGATCGGACAATGACGTCACGCTGCGCACGAGGCGAACGGTTGCCAACAATCCAATCAGCAATGCCAGACCCGCGAGCGCGCCAACCAGCGCGATCATGTCGCGACCGAAATCGCGTGCATCGCTGGTGGCGTTGCGCAATTGAGTGTTTTTGATCTGGCGCAAATCGGACAATGCCCGCCCCATTTCATCGAAATCGGCGGACAGTTCCTGCGCGCTGGGTTGAGTCATGCGGCCGGTTTTCCAAATGTTGACCGCGTTTTCAAAATGCGTGTAACGATCCTGGAATGCGTCCAACGCCTTGCTCTCGGACTCCAGTTCGAAAGCCTGACGCGCCTGCGCAATGGCGGCAGTGACCTTTGTTGCGCTTGCGGCGTGGGCATTTGCCGCCAGCATCGGGGCGGTGGGAACCCCCGGGTTGACGACCTCATTGGAATCCGGCGTCGCGCTCAATGTCATCTGGATCAACGAGGCGATTTCCACATGCAGCGCACGAGTGATGTTTTCGATCGCGGTATTGGATGCCAGGTCCGATGCTGCCAGCGTGTCGACTTGTCGGGCAAGATTGCGAATGGCATACAACGCCAAAGGCAATATCAGGCACATGATCCCGATGATGATGCCGTGGCTCAAAATCAGGCGCGAGCGAAGCTTCATGTTTGCATGCAACCCGTCGGCTTACAAACCATATTGTTTGCGCTTGCGATAAAGCGTCGATACATCGATACCCAACGTCTTCGCGGCGGCATCAAGCGACGAACTGGCAGAAATCACGCCGAGGATGTGCGAACGTTCCAGATCTTCCAGGCTCATCGGCGCTCCAATGCGCGGTCGTCCGTTGTTTTGCCCGGAACCGGCAATCGACAACATATCCACATCAACCTGCGCATCGGTACACAGGATCACCGCGCGTTCGACCACGTTCTGCAATTCACGGATATTGCCCGGCCACGCATACGCGCGAATCGTATCCAGAGCGGCTTTGCTGAACGAGCGCGCCGGACGGCGATAGTTGCCCGCATAGCGCAACAGGAACGTCTCGGCGAGATGGCAAAGGTCTTCCGGACGTTCGCGCAGCGGCGGCATGCGCACGCTGATCACATTCAAGCGATACAGCAGGTCTTCGCGGAATTGCTTGTGAATCACCATTTCGCCCAAATCGCGATTGGTCGCGGCAATGATTCGAACATTCGAACGGCGCGTGACCGGATCGCCGACCCGCTCGTATTCTCGATCCTGAATGAAGCGCAGCAATTTCGGCTGCAACGCCAAGGGCACGTCGCCGATTTCGTCGAGGAACAAGGTACCGCCTTCCGCCTGATCCACGCGCCCCAGCTTGTTTTCCGTGGCGCCGGTAAACGCGCCCCTCTTGTGGCCGAACAATTCGCTTTCAAGCAATTCAGCCGACAGGGACGGACAGTTCACGGTCACGAATTGATCCTTGGAACGCGGACTGCAGTGGTGAATGGTGCGCGCAGCCACGCCTTTTCCAGTGCCGCTTTCGCCCAGAATCAATACGGTGGCATCCGTATCGGCGACTTGACGCATTGTCTCGAGCACCTTTTTCATTGTCGAATTGGCGCTATCCATTTCCACCATGCTCGTGGCGCAGTCTTCCTTTTCGAGCGATTCCACACGCAGCTCGAGCTGGCGTGCCTGAATTTGTTTGGTCGCAGCCATGCGCAATTGCTCGGGCGAACACGGTTTGACCAGATAGTCAGCCGCGCCAGCGCGGATTGCGTCGAGCGCACTGTCGATGGACGAATGCGCAGTGACGATGATTACTCGCATCCACGGTGCGTATTGGCGCAATTTCGGCAGCAGATCCAGGCCTGAAACTTCACCCAGGCGCAAATCGAGAAAGCACAGATCGAATACTTGGTCCTGGACGACTTGTTCGGCGTGTTCGGCGTCGCTTACGGCAGTAACGCGATGTCCCGCATCTTCAAGACAGTACCGGAACGTGCGCAGAATATTTTGTTCGTCGTCGACCAGCAAAATGCGAGTCTTGAGTTCCTGAGTTTCGACCATGGCAAATACTTCCCGTGTTGTGACGTGCGCGTCGAACAGCGCGTGGCGACCTTGCTGCTTGCATGATGGTGTACAGCGTATCCATGCAAGATGCAACGATTTGATCCGCCGTGTTGGTGCCAAACATCTGATAATACGACACTTTCACGTTTGGCACGGCATGTGAAGCATTCAGGTTGTGCGGGCTTGATGCCCAGCAAGGAATTCAAGAGGAATTCAACCATGAATCGTCACGCACCCAATCCGGATAGGCAAAAGCTCGAAGAAGTGGTGAGGATCGTAGGCAGTGGACACGCATTTTTTGTGCACGCCTATTCCGCGTTGACCGACGCGCAGTTGCGTACGGCTTTTGCTTACATCATCGACGTCAAGAGCCAGTTTCTCGCCGATGTCGCACCCTGGTTTCCAACAATGCCGGTCGGCATGCCTGATTCGGATTCTCCGGCGCAATCCGTAGAACGCATCTATGCGGATGCGCGCTGCAATTTCAGCAGCGAGAAGCTGTCCGGATGCGCCAACGGGTTGGGCTTTGGCGAGGCGCAGTTATTGCGTCTGACCGAGCAAGCTTACGAAAAAATAACCGACATCAAGCTCAAACGATTGCTGAAGGCTTACTACCCGCAATTCGTCATTTGTCGCGAAGCGATGTGGCGGTTGAACTCGCGTCTGGCCGCATGAAACATGCGGCCTTTCCTCGGGTCCAAATATTGCGTGAGCGACGGATTTCCAAATTCACATCTGGATTTGTTCGCTGCGCTGCTGCAGCAATTCCGCACCGTTTCCGACACACACTGTCAGGGCGTTGCCTTCCCACAACCGTTCAAGGAGTACTTCCATGAGAACCGAGAAAGCCGCAAAAGACACCATCAATTCCACCGCAGACAAATTGCATGACGGTATCGAAGTTGCCGATGACAAACTGGACAAGGCAGTCGATGCAGTGGGTGCGCGTCTGGCATCACTCGAGTCGTGGCTGCGCGATCATGGTGAGCAGCTTGTCGCTGGCGCGAAAGACGTCAGCAAGAGCGCACGCCAGCATGCAACAAGCCATCCGTTGGCGGCGTTTGGCATCGCCTTCGTTGCCGGTGTGACCGTGGCACGGCTGTTTCGACGTTGAACAGTAAACCCATACCTGCCCGTCGGGGAGCGCCCCATGATGCAATCAGTCGATCCGCAAACACCTTCAGCGCCGGAAACGCCGACGCTGGCTGATGTGGCCAAGGATGCCTCGCAGTATGTGCAGGCCTGGAGCAAGTTGCTGGCAAGCGAAACGAGACTTGCCCAGGCCAGCATTGGGCGTCTGGTGCTGGCGCTGCTGGTCGCGCCAGCACTCGTGCTGGCCATCTGTATTACCTTTGATGCGCTTCTGGTTTCGCTACTTCAACGCTGGCTGCACGACTGGAGCAGTTGCATGGCGATTGTGCTGGTGCTGAATCTGGCCGGATTGTTTGGCCTGATTTACGCGATGCGTCGGTGGTGGCGCAATTTGAGTCTGCCGCGCAGCCGCAGTGCCCTTGCGCATTTGCTTGAGCGCCTGGCATGAATGATTCCAATCCAGCCAAACGTGTACGCGCAGCGCGCACGCAACTTGAAGCAGCCGAGCGCGAATTGGCTCTCTCCTCGCGCCCGTGGCTTGAACGACTGCAAAAACACCGCCAAGCGTTGACTGTGGCTGGCGGTTTCATCAGTGGTTTGGCTTTGGTGGTGTTGCCTTCACGCTGGTGGGCGCGCGCTGGTGCCGTTGCCGGTGCCTCTGCAGCAAGTGTTGCGCGCTCGGTACTCACACCCATGCTGATGGGTGCCGCGCTTGCGTGGCTGCGGCCGGATGCAAAAGCTGATGCGGCCACAAAAATTCATACCGACGAAGATTCAATCGCGAAGTAGCAGGTTCGTCAACCAGAAAACCGCCGCCGCGTTACATCAGCGCAGTTGCGCAAACAAGAAGGCGATGTAACCAAACACCAATACCGCGGCAATTGGCGCAAAAAATTTGTGCAACGATTCATTGTCGCGCAAAGCAGCAATGAACGAAGTGATCAGGAATACCAATTGGAAGGCCAAATCCATTGACGGCGGCAGATGCCCGTATAAGACCAGAGTCTTGGCAATGCTGATGACCACGAACAGCCCCAGCAAGGTGAAGAACCAGCGATGGTTGTCGAAATAATGCTTGCGCAAGTCCACGGGTTGTGCGCCCGCGATATCCGGAAATACCAGTCCGGCGAGCAAGTACAAGGGAATCGTCTGGACAAGCACAATGGAGAATGCGCCGAATGTCCACCGCGGGAATTCGCGCAGTTCAAACATCGCCCACCATGATTGCACGACGATCATGAGAAGAATGATCGCCCACACGATGCTCGGCCAGTAGTTGCGCAATTGCGCGCGCGCCAGCATCAATCCGCGAAATCCTTGCAGAATCTGCGTGATCGCCAAACCCAGCACGATCGACAGCAATACCGACAGATAGCTGAATGCATCCATCGGTGTCAGAGCACCGCCGCGACGAACGCCGCCACCTGTGACCGCGAGCCATGCCCACATGCGTGGCGTGAACCGCACCGCGAAGAAACAACAACAGTGTTGGCGCAGACCGCACCCGCCACACGATTGCCGTTCTCTGATTCTTGTCCATTTCGCGCTTGACCACCTTTACGCGGTTAGCATCGTCCGCAGCGAATTGTTCCAGCATCGGCGCCATACGCCGCAGTAACTCCGCGATCATGCTTCGTGGGCCAGTCAAGAGACGGCCCGTCCAATTCATCATCTCTGCGGTGATCAATCCGGTGGGCGTTCCATCCACCAGGAACAATCGCAGGGTGCGCCCACCCGTCATATTGAACTCACCCGCACTTGCTATATCCGCAATTCAAACACGTGGCGCACCCATCCATCATGATGACGGCGTTGGTGTTGCACTTGTGGCACATGGTGGCGCCGGTGGGGAAGTTGCCGTGGGCGTCGGACGAACTTTCGGGCTTGGCGGAGGATGTTGATGTCTTGCGCGCGGATTCGCCGCCGTTGCCGGCCATGTCGGCATCAATGGTCTGGCTGGACTTGCGTTTGGCGCTTATTTCAGGCTTTTTTTTTGCGCTGTCGTGGTTGGCACGGGCCTCGTAGGCGGCCCGTTTTTCGGCGATCAGTTTGCGTTGATGGTCGTCGAGTTCCGGATCGTGCATCAGGCCGATCATTTTCAGGTGCCGTTCGATCAGCGCCCCGAGCTCGGCGACGATGCTGGGCATGTACACGCCGCCGGCCTTGAAGTAGCCGCCGCGCGGGTCGAATACGGCTTTCAATTCTTCCACCAGGAAGGTGACATCGCCGCCCTTGCGGAACACCGCAGACATGATGCGTGTGAGTGCCACGATCCACTGGAAATGATCCATGTTTTTCGAGTTGATGAAGATCTCGAACGGACGGCGCAATTCGAATTCGGTGCCTTGATTGAGCACGATGTCGTTGATCGTCACGTACAACGCGTGCTCAAACAGCGGTGACTTGATTTTGTACGTGGCACCGATGAGCTGATCCGGCCGCTCGACCTTTTCGTGCATCTGGATGACTTCGGCGCGCGCCGGCACGGGTGCGGCAGCAGTGGCTTTGCCGGTTTCCGGCACGACGACTTCGTAGCTGCGGATTTTCTTGTCGATCTTGATGGACATGATGTTGCCTTTGAACTTGGGGTGAACAGCGACGCGGGTTTGCGGCGCGCGCCGATCAGAATTTGCCGTAGTAGCCTTCTTTCAGGGCATCGAACAGGTTCGCGGCCGTGTGGGTTTCGCCGTCGTACTCGATCTCTTCGTTGCCCTTGGCTTCAACCACGGTTCCGTCTTCGAGCTCGAAGCGGTAACGGGTGTTTTCCAGATCGGTCTCCTTGACCAATACGCCCTGAAACGCGGCCGGGTTGAAGCGGAACGTGGTGCAGCCTTTCAGGCCCTGCGCGTGCGCGTAGCGATAAATATCCTTGAAATCGGCGTAAGGGTAGTCGGTGGGCACGTTGGCGGTCTTGGAAATCGATGAATCGACCCACTTCTGCGCAGCTGCTTGAATATCCACATGCTGCTTTGGCGTGATGTCGTCGGCGGAGACGAAATAATCCGGCAGCTTCTGCGCGGGATCGTCCGAAAAAGGCATGGCGTCGGCATTGATGAGCTCGCGGTAGGCGAGCAATTCGTAACTGAATACCTCGACTTTTTCCTTGGACTTCTTGCCCTCGCGGATCACGTTGCGCGAATAGTGATGGGCGAACGACGGTTCAATGCCGTTGCTGGCGTTGTTGGCCAGCGACAATGAAATGGTGCCGGTTGGCGCAATCGACGAATGATGACTGAAACGCGCACCGGTTTCGGCCAGTTGTGCAACCAGATCCGGAGCGACTTGCGCCACGCGCTCCATGTATTTCGAATACTTCGCGTGCAGCACGCTGCCGCGGATCGTGTTGCCAATCTGGTAACCATCGGCGGCCATTTGCGGACGCTTGCGCAGCATTTCCGCACTGACCTTGAATTCTTCGTTCATGATCGGCGCCGGGCCTTTTTCCTGTGCCAGACTCAGTCCCACTTCCCAGCCTGCCAGCGCCATGTCCCGCGCGATACGCTCGGTAAACTCGCATGATTCGGCCGAGCCGTAGCGCAACTTCAGCATTGCAAGGGTGCTGCCCAAGCCAAGGAAACCCATGCCGTGGCGGCGCTTGCGCATGATTTCGTCGCGTTGCTGTGGCAACGGCAAGCCGTTGATCTCGACCACGTTGTCGAGCATGCGCGTGAACACGCGCACCACTTCCTTGTATTCGTCCCAGTCGAATGAGGCTTTCGGACCAAACGGATCGCGCACGAATTTGGTCAGGTTGACCGAGCCGAGCAGGCATGATCCGTAGGGCGGCAATGGTTGTTCACCACACGGATTGGTCGCGCGGATGTTTTCGCACCACCAGTTGTTGTTCATTTCATTGACGCGGTCGATGAGAATGAATCCCGGCTCGGCGTAATCGTACGTCGAGGTCATGATCATGTCCCACAAATGCCGCGCGCGCACGTGACCGTAAATCTTGCACGCAACCAGGCCATCTTCGCGGCTGACGTAGTTGTTGTGGGTTGGCCATTCGCGCCATACGACCTTGCTCGGATCGTGCAGCGCGATTTCGTCTTTTTCCTTGAGGTTTACGGGAAACACCAATGGCCAGTCGGCGTCGTCTTCGACCGCCTGCATGAAGCCGTCGGTAATCAGCAACGACAAGTTGAACTGGCGCAGACGCGCGTCTTCGCGCTTGGCTCGAATGAATTCGCGCACGTCCGGATGCGACACGTCAAACGTGCCCATCTGCGCGCCGCGACGGCCGCCGGCCGAGCTGACGGTGAAGCACATCTTGTCGTAAATATCCATGAACGACATCGGTCCGGAAGTGTACGCGCCGGCCCCCGAAACATAAGCGCCGTGCGGGCGCAGCGTGGAGAATTCGTAGCCGATGCCGCAACCGGCCTTGAGCGTGAGTCCGGCCTCGTGAACCTTGTCGAGGATGCCATCCATCGAATCTTCAATGGTGCCCGATACGGTGCAGTTGATGGTCGAGGTCGCCGGCTTGTGTTCCAGCGCACCGGCATTGGAAGTGATGCGACCGGCCGGAATGGCTCCGCGGCGCAACGCCCACAGGAAGCGGTCGTACCACAGCTTGCGGTTGTCGGCGCTGGTTTCCGCGTTGGCCAGGGCGCGTGCCACGCGCTGATAGGTGTGATCGATACTGGCGTCGACGGCGTCTCCCTGTTTGGTCGTCAGCCGGTACTTTTTGTCCCAGATATCGTAGGACGCCGGCTGCAATGGTATTTCCTTGCTACGCCGATCCAGGGCTTCGCTGCGAACCGTGCTCATCGTGTTGTTCCTCCCGAAATTCCGCACCGCGTGAAGCAGCGCAAGTTCTATTTATTTTTGACCCTGCCGCGTCGCTATCGTGCCCGACGTGGGGGAAAAGCTGTCCGTCAGCGCTTGTCCGGCGTTTTGGACGGTTGACGCTGAGCGATCAAATCGTATGCGTTGGCTTTTTTCTCCGGCTTTTGGCTTGTCCCGGCCGCTGCCCATCCGCGCTGCAGAACCCAAGTATTTGGGTTGCAGTGTCAGCCACAAACACAATATGTTGTGATTTGCAGCGAAAGAGAAAGTACGCCATGCCAAAGCCAATGTCAAAAGCTTTTTTTTCCGAAATTCAATCAAGAAGTTGAAGCTGGAATTTCGAGTAGTGCTGGAATGTGAGGTTTGGACCATCCGAAACGCACTCTGTGCGCCTTGGAAATCGCCATTGCCTCCGACGGCAGAAACTTTGCAGGCGAAGTCATTGTCTGGATATGCGTTCGTCTTGTTCAGGCTCGTGAGGTAATCATGCCGATCCACAAATTCCGATCCAACCTGTGGCGCGCCAGTTTTGGCTTGGTCTTGCTGATACTCGCTGCGGTGCTGGTGCGTCCGGCCCCGGGCACGGCTGGCGTATTGCCGGGGGTGGTCGATGGTCAGGCCCTGCCTTCCCTGGCACCCATGCTCAAGCAGGTGGTCCCGGCAGTCGTCAACATCAGTTCCAGGACGCGAATACGGGTACGCAATCCGTTGATGGACGATCCGTTTTTCCGCCAGTTTTTCGGATTGCAGAACGCGCCGCGCGAACGCATCGAACAATCGCTGGGGTCCGGCGTCATCATTGATGCCGATAAAGGTTATGTGCTGACCAACAATCATGTGGTTCAGGGCGCTGACGATATTTCGGTAACCTTGCATGATGGCCGCACGCTCAAGGCGCAAGTGGTGGGAACCGATCCGGATACGGATGTTGCAGTGATCCAGATTCCGGCGCAAAACCTGGTTGCGCTGCCAATGGCCGATTCGAGCAAACTCCAGGTCGGCGATTTCGTGGTCGCGCTTGGCGATCCCTTTGGCCTGGGTCAAACCGTGACTTCGGGAATCGTATCGGCGCTCAACCGTACCGGTCTGCGCGGGCTGGGCTACCAGAATTTCATCCAGACAGACGCATCGATCAACCCGGGCAATTCCGGTGGCGCGTTGGTGAATCTGCGTGGCGAGCTGGTGGGTATCAACTCGGCAATATTTTCACCATCCGGCGGCAATGTCGGCATCGGCTTTGCGATTCCTTCCAACCTGGCCCGCAGCGTCATGCAGCAGTTGATCACGACCGGAACGGTTGCGCATGCCAACCTGGGCGTGCAGACCCAGGACCTGACGCCGGATATCGCACGGGTCTTGGGCGCGCAGCCGGGTGCCGGCGCCGTGGTGACGAATGTGCGTGGCGATTCGCCGGCTGCGAAAGTCGGCGTGAAGCCCGGGGATGTCATCGTCGATATCAACGGCAAGCCGATTCATGGGCAGGCCGGTCTGCACAATGCGGTCGGCATCCTGCCTGCCGACTCCAATGTGGCGATCAAATTGTTGCGCGAGGGTCAGGCCCTGACCGTCAATGCCCGCCTGAGCGCCGTTCGCTCGGCGACGTCGGCTGGCGAGAAAATCGATCCACGCCTTGCTGGCGCGCAACTGTCCGAGGCGGATGATCTGGTTGCCGGACAAAATGTCACCGGCGTGCGTGTGAATCGTGTCGCCGAGGGAGGCATCGCCGCCGGCAACGGCCTCAAACCCGGCGACTTGATCGTCGGTGTCAATCAGGTTGATATCAACAGTATGGGCGACCTCAAGCAGCTGCTGGCCCAACATTCGCGCCGCGCCCTGCTTTCCATCGTTCGCGGGCAAGCGGTGTATTTCCTGGCTCTGCATTGATGCAATCGGCCGCAAACCAGCATTCGCGCGCGATCAGGCACGCGACGTGGGCGTTTTCCTGCGCCATAATGGCTTTCCCCTTGGCGCGCAGAGAACTATCGTGA
>DASSXQ010000292.1:0-3344 GCA_035703725.1 Rudaea sp. | reverse complement strand
GATAGTGTGGGCGGTTGGTGGTCAATTGCAAGGGGCGCGGTGCCCGCGGAGGGAGACGAATAAAGCCCTCCGCACAAATTTACTTGGGGGAAAAGGTTGGGTGAGGGAGAAACGCGCAGGATTTCCGGACCGCCGTGGCAGGGCAATGCGTCCGCCCTTGAGCCCGGCCCTCTCCGCGGGAAAATGGACCAGGCGCAGGAAAGAGGCAGCTCAGGGTCTTTTGCGCGGTTCAGCGCGCTTGAACCGCCAAGCAGCGTTCCAGTGCGCAGGAGCCCTTGCGAAATCCCTGCACTGCGCGGTACTTGCGCCAGGCCGTGGACGGGTTCGCGAATCAAGCCGGGCGGTCCGAATCGCGGTCCTGCATGGTCTTCCACCGGTTGACGATGTCGCAAAACAGCAACGCCGTGCGCTGCGCATCGTAGACAGCCGAGTGGGCCTCGTTGGCGTCCCACTCGAAACCGGCGGCCTGTACCGCGCGGCTGAGCACGGTCTGCCCATACGCGAGGCCGCCGAGCGTTGCCGTGTCAAAACAACTGAACAAGTGGAACGGGCTGCGTTTGTAGCCGGTACGGCGGATTGCCGCATTGACGAAGCCCAGATCGAACGCGGCATTATGGCCGACCAGAATTGCACGCTGACAGCCGTACTCGCGCAAGGCTTTGCGGATGGGCTTGAAAATCTTGTCCAGTGCCTCACGTTCTTCGACCGCCGCGCGGAACGGATGGGTCGGATCAATGCCGGTGACTTCCAATGCGCGCGGATCGATATTGGCACCGGGGAATGGTTCCACGTGGGTGGAGACCGGTTCGTCCGGATGCACCATGCCGTGGGGGTCCATGCGCACGATGACGGCAGCGATTTCCAGCAGTGCATCACGATCACAGTTGAATCCGCCAGTTTCGACGTCGACCACGACAGGCAGGAATCCACGGAAGCGTTCGGCGTATCTCGGCGCTGTTTCAGACATTCGGGCAGGATACGCGGCGGGCTTGAAGATCACAACGCAGGCGCTGGTCGCATGGACCAGAAAACTCGACTTCCGGTTTGTTCGGAGTCCGGGCGCCAAGGACCTGGGTGGAAGGACCACGGCGTTTCGACGCCGCTCGCGATGCGAGCTTCGCTCAACGCGAACGGATTTTTTTCTGTCGGACACCACGCAACGCAAAAGCGGTCAAGGAAACATTGAATTGTTCGTCGTCGACGCGATGGTCGGTGCGGGAGTTTCCAGTTTGTCCTGGCAAATCGAAGGAAGAACTGGATCCCGGCCGTCGCCGGGACGACGAACAAAGAATTCTTCAGCGTTTCCTTCAAGTCTCGCGCCGTGGACACGCCATGATCGGACGCTACGCGCGCGCGAAACGTCCGAACAAGAACAGTGCCAGTGCTGCGATCAGCAAACCGAGTCCGAACGTCGGGATCAACAGGACAAACGGAATGCCGATGGCGAGCAGGGCAAGGCTCCACGCACAAGCGTCGGCGATCGGTGCGGGCATCGCATCCGCCTTGAGTGCTCGACAAAGCAAAAAGTCGAGGCTGATCTTGCCCGGCCCCTGAAAGATGATCGGCAGCAACATGACAACGAACAGCAGCGGCAACTTGAAGTTGCCGTGACCCATGTCGGTGATCGCGTAGCCTTTGGCCAGGTCACTCCACATTCCGAGCATGGTTGGCCAATGCACTGCGGCGGTGGCGACAAAGGTCAACACCAGCAGGCAGTAGGCGGCAAAGCGGGTGAACAAACCGAAGATCAACAAGATTGCCCCGCCAAGTTCGAAACCGGTAGCCATGGCCCAACTGGTGTCGGTGGAAATGGAATTGAATGGAAACGGGAATCGATCCTTGATGTCGGTGAACCAGTTGGTGCCGGTATATTTTTCCATTCCGGACTGCCAGAACTCCCAAGCCATGATCACACGCAGAATCAACGGCGGCAGGAGCTGACCAATACCGCGTAGTCGTGCACTGAGCGATTCCCAGGTGCCAATCGCAACCGAGCCGTAGTTAGCCATGACTTCCCCTTCCTTCGATTGTTGCAAGCATGCAACCAACGCGTGTGCCAAGGATGGCTTCGCGTGATTTCAATTGGGTGATTGCGGCACGGCCGGCTTGGCGAAAATCGTCGTTGCCCGATTCGCCGCGCTCGGCAAGCAGCGCATCCAGACATTGCAGACCGGTCAATTCGCAGTTTGCTTGCAGCCTTTCGATCAGCAGTGCGGTTAGCGGATCGATTTCGTGGAAATGCAATTCATCGTCGCGACCGCGCACCAGCAAAAGCACGCTGGGTTGCTCGGGAACGGCATCGGGTCGATATTCCGGTCCGATCAAATGCACCGGGTAACGATAGCCGAGCACACAGGCCAGCGGCGAAACGACCGGAATTCCGGACAGTGGATCGCCGTGTGGATCGTGTGCAACATCGGCAATATCGTTTTCGTCGAGGCTGATGGCCAACTCCGCCCACTCGTAGTGCGCCAGCTCGAGCAGAAACGGCGGGTCGTCCGCGCCGCGTTGTTGGCGGGTTTCCAGATAGCGCAGGAACTCGCGACCGAATTCAGGGAACAACGGGGTGTGGAACCGGTGTTCGCGCAGGAAATCGCGCGCAAGTACGTTCCAGTCGTCATCATCGTACAAGGTACGAATGACCGGGAAATTCGATGACAGGAACATCTCGATGTTGGCAAATACCAGATCGCGATAAATTTCCATGCGTCGATCTTCGACGTCTGGCGGAGCGGCATGGCCCTGCGGATCGCGCAGATGCGCGGTGAACTGGTATTGCAGGCGATGGGTGCGGCCGTGCTCAGGCACTGCGGACATGACGATTATCCGTGGCTTCGGCATGTTTGTGCTGGATCGCGCGCACGTGATCGAGTTCGCCAATCAGCTCGGCAAGTGGCGGAAACTTGAAATCGCGTTCGAGCAACGTCGGCAACACGCCGAATTGGGCGTAAGCCAGATCGAGCAGATCCCAGACCGGATCGACCACGGCAGCAGCATGGCTGTCGATGATGAGATCGGGTGCCTCGTTGTAGTGACCGGCAATGTGGATATACGCAATACGGTCGCGCGGCAATGCTTTCACGAATGCTGCCGGATCGTAGCGATGGTTGACGCTGTTCACGTAGACATTGTTGACGTCGAGCAGCAAGTCGCAATCGGCGGCGTGCAGCACGGCGTTGGTAAAGTCGATTTCACTCATTTCCTGGCCCGGTGCCGCGTAGGTGGAAACGTTCTCCACGGCAATGCGACGTCCGACGATATCCTGGGTGCGACGAATGCGCGCAGCGACCCAATCCACCGCTTCTTCGGTGTACGGGATCGGCATCAAGTCGTATAGGTGACCT
>DASSXQ010000273.1:0-22033 GCA_035703725.1 Rudaea sp. | reverse complement strand
ATTCGCCCACAGTTGCGCATCGCTCAAACCCAGTGTGTTGAAACCTGCCGAGGCCACGCGCGAATTGCACGCGGTGTCATTGATGCTGGTTGGATCGAGTTGTTGCGCGAGCCATGCTGTCCAGCGCGAGGCGTCATTGCTGCCCAAAGCGTTGAATGCGGCGATGTCATTTCGGGTGCAGCCAAACGTTGCCCGGTTGAGCCAGTTTGTCGCGACCGGTGGAGAATCGGCGGTTTGCGCCAGCAGCGCTTTGTCTGGCACGCGCACGCGCGGTGCGATTGACGGTTTGCCGTCACGTCGCATCGGTCGGGCGGTGGAGACGCCGAACCCCAGCTTGGCAAACACCAGACTCAGCGCGCGACGACGCGCATGGGCCGCAGCATGGGCGGCACTGACGACAGCCATGAACAATCTCCGACAGACCTGAAAATCAGGCGCTACCGTGACTGAACTTGATGGTGTGAACTGTGACTGAAGTTGCAGAACTCACAGGCGTCGCAAGGCGGTGCGAGTATTGAAGCTGCGGCATTCACGCGATAGGCGTACGAGCTTGGCTGTTCGACAAACTTCGCAATGGCTACACGAAGTGAAGTCGAATCAGCCCTTCGACTTCGGGCTTGCGGCCCAAGCTCGGGGCGAACGGTGCGGGTAGCGGACCTTCGGTGCCAATCAGGAGGTTTCCTGCCTTTGGCCCTCACCCCAACCCCTCTCCCGTCGGGAGAGGGGTTTTGTCTGTCGATCAACCAGGATTCAAGGCCTCAGTGCTTTGGCGGTTTGGGCCCCATCACCACTTGCACCAGATGCTTGGGGTGCAGGTATTTCTTGAATGCGGCCTGCACTTCCTCGGCGGTCAGGTTGAGGTAGTACTTGGCGGCAACCATCGGTTGGTTCAGCGGCTCGCCGTTGTAGCTCCAGGTCAACAGGGAGCGGGCAATGCGATTGACGCTGGAAACGCTGACCGGAATCGAACGAATTTGATACTGGCGAGCATTGTTCAATTCGGTATCCTTCACCGGCGTGTTCTGCATCGCCAGAAGGTTTTCGTTGAGCAAGCCATCTACCGGCTGCACTTTGGCTGGGTCACTGCCATATTGGATGTAGAACATCGAGCGCGAGCGCTGAAAGTTCATGCCCGAGCCCGCGCCGTACGCGTAGCCGTGCTTGACCCGGATGTCCACCATCAAGCGCGAGGCAAAGCCGTTGCCGCCAAGCACATCGTTGCCCAGCGTCAAGGCATAACGATCCGGATTATGCAGGTTCAGAGCGAGCATCTGTCCCATCAGCACCTGATCCTGCGATGCATAGGAATTTTCCACGACCGTGTAGCTGGGCGGATTCAACGGCACCGGTTTTGGCACCACGTCCGGTTTCGGCCCGCTGGCGTTCCAGTCGCCGAAATACTTCGTCACCACTTCCTTGGCCCGGTCCGGTGAAATGTCACCGACAACCACGATCGTGGTCAAATCGGGACGATAGCTGCTGGCGAAAAAGTCCCTGGCATCCTTCAACGTCAGCTTGTCCACGGTCGCGGGAACCGCTTCGCGCAAACCCGGGTCGCCGGCAGGCAACAGACCTTGTTCCAGTGCGCGGAACATTTTGTAGCGCGGCGATTGCAATTCGCCAGCCAGCGTGCGCGACAGGGTTTTCTGTTGCACGTTGAATGCTTCCTGCGGCAACGCGGGATGCAGTTCATTGTCGGCCAGCAATTGCATGCCACGTTCAAACCCGGCGGTGGGTACGGCCAGGCGGAAATCGGTGCCGCCGGATTCGGTTGCCGCGATTTCATCCAGCGCCTTGTGGAATGCCGTGCGGTCCAGATTGGTGCTGCCATAGTCGAACAATGAACCCAGCAGGCGGCCAACGCCTTCCTGATCCTTCGGTTCCTGCAGACCGGCATTGTTGTCGACATGTCCCACCACGGTGACGGTTTTGCTGACTGTCGTGGGCTGAACGATCAAGGTGATGCCGTTGGCGAGTTTCGTCTCGGTCGGATTCAGCGTCCAGTGCGGCATCTCGAGTTTTGCCAGTGACTTGGTCGCCCAATCCGGCAAAGCGACATCGAGTTTGTCGTTGCCGCCAAACGATTCCGTGCCGCCGAAGCCCGAGCTGTTGGGTGGACGTTTGCCGTTGGGATCGGGCGTCATCACCACGGTGACGCGTTGATCGGGCTTGAGGTATTCGCGTGCGACGCGATTGACGTCATCCACGGTGACGTTGCGCAGTTGTTCTTCGGCCTGAGCAGGAGAGTCGAGCCCCTGCCACGCCAGTGCCTGCGACCAGGCGCTGGCCTGAGTCACTGCGCTGTTCTTGTTGAATTCAAACGAAGCCAGTTCCGAGCGCTTGGCCGCGTCAACCAGATCGGCCGGCACGCCATCTTTGAGCAGCTTGGCCATGACGTCTTCGAGATGCTGCTGTGCCATTTTGGCATCGCCACCTTTCGGAAATCCGACATCGACGATCCCAATGCCGCCGTAACTGAATGGCTGCACGCCAGCCTCGGCGCTGAGCACCTTGCCTTGCGCGGCAAGTTCTGAAAGATCGCTGCGCGCGTTGTTGAGCGCGTCCATCAGGATTTGCGCTGCCGCATTGTCTTTCGAGGTCTGTCCGGGCATGCGATACATGAACCAAACCGAGCCGGTGCCTTCCGGCGTTGTGCTGGCGATGGTTTGTGCCTTGACGGGCTCGAGCGTGGGGGTGATCGCCTTGGGTGTGGCACTGCGCGGAATGTTGCCGAAAAGCTTCTTCACTTCCGCGAGTGTGGACTGCTGGTCCACGTCGCCGACGATGACCAGAATCGCGTTGTTTGGCACATACCAGTCGTTGTAGAACTTGCGCAGGATTTTCGACGTGGTCTTGTCGAATGATGGGCGCGTACCCAGTGGATCTTCTTCGTAGCCCGTCCCGGCGTACAGCACGCGCTCGGCTTTCTCGAACGCGAGATAGCTGGGTTGGGAAATATCGCGTGACACTTCCTGTTCGATGGCGCCTTTCTCGAGACCCCAATCCTTGTCGGTCAGCAACGCACCACGCATGCGCGTGGCTTCGATGTTGAGCAGGATGTCCAGATACGATGCCGGCGTGACAAAGTAGTACTGCGTCGCGTCGTTGGTGGTGAACGCATTGTTCTGTCCGCCCATCTTGCCGGTCATCTCGTTCAATTGCGAGCCGGTCATGCCCTTGCTGTCGCGGAACATCATGTGTTCCAGCGCGTGCGCGGTGCCGGGATAACCCTTCGGTGTCTGGTAACCACCCGCAAGATAGGTGATCTGCGTGGTCACCATCGGCGCCAACGTGTCGCGCACGATTACCACGCGCAGGCCATTGTCGAGCGTGGCGCGCAATACATCGCTGGCTGCGGCTGCCGCAGGAACCGGAGCGGGATTATCCGCGCAAGCGACACCGGTAATGCCGGCCATGCCCAGCGCGATGGCACACGCGAGTGGTTTGAGGGAAACAATCTTCATACGCGAAACTCCTCGGGATCATGAAGTAGCGGGAAACATGCAAAGTGGCGTGCCACGACAATGGCAAATTATTCGTCAGGCCGGACGCGGTTTGGTCGTCATGCGGGCGTGGTGTGCAGCCGAACATCCTAAACGCAGATGTTGTGGAAGCCAAGCTGCCGCTTCCACGGACAAATGAGCCCGAGTGAGCGCCGATCAGGTTCCCACGTGCAATGACTTCGGATGGACTTGGTCCCAGCTTACATAACGACTTGTTAAGAAGCGCTTTACGGCTTGTCCAGGCCATGTCGCCATCCAGCCGGCGCCCCCTTTTTTCTCATGAGTCGAATCAATGTTGCTGCGAAAGAATAGAGCCAGCCGGCCCCTGACTTGCGACGCCATTCAATCGCCGCCGACAACCTGTGGTTCAGGCTGCAGTTGCACACCGAAATGTTCGTGAACGGTTTTGCGGATGCGCTGGGCCAACGTCCAGATTTGCTCACCGGTAGCGTTTGCGTGGTTGACCAAAACCAGTGCGTGTTGGGTCGAAACGCCCGCATCTCCTTCACGCGAGCCCTTGAAATTGCAAGCTTCAATCAGCCACGCCGCGGACAGTTTGGATGAATTGTCTGCGCCATCCCAAATTGGCATTTGCGGGTATTGGCGGCGTAGTTGGTCGGCGGTATCGGCCGAGACGATGGGATTTTTGAAAAAACTGCCGGCATTGGCGATCAGTGCGGGATTGGGAAGCTTGCGTGTGCGCAGTCGAATCACGGCTTCGGCAACCGTTGCCGCGCTTGGGGCTTGCACGTTCATGCGCGCAAGTTCTTCGCGAACACCGACGTAATCCAGCCGCAATTCGCGCGTGCGCGGCAGCAGAAACTCGACGCGGGTGACGAGATAGCGGTTCGGGTCTCGTTTGAACACCGAATCGCGATACGCAAATTCGCACTGTGCGCCCGTCAAATGGGCGAAGGCTTTCTGCGTTCGGTCGAACACGTCGACACGATGAATGAATTCGCCCACTTCAACCCCGTACGCGCCAATATTCTGGATCGGAGCCGCGCCGACGCTGCCGGGAATCAATGCCAGGTTTTCCAGGCCAACGTAATCGTGGCCCAATGACCAGTGTACGAAATCGTTCCAATTCTCGCCTGCAGCCACGCACACGATTGCCGCGTCACCGCGGTCATCCAATACCTCGATTCCGCGAGTCGCCATCGACACCACGACACCTGGCCAGTCACCGACAAACAGCACATTGCTGCCACCGCCCAGCACGAGCGTCTCGCAGTTTTGCAGCGCAGGCAGATTGAACAGTTCGGGCAGGGCATCGGCTCGATTCACATCGATCAACAACTCGGCGCGTGCCGGCACACGAAACGTGGTGCGTCCTTGCAGCGACGCATTTTCGACAACGGTGTAGCCCGATTCGCTGGCGCACCCGGCAATGTGTCGGCTCATGCGGCTTCGCCGTGACGCGGGTCGGGTACGCAGAAATTCGCTTTCTCACCCATTGCCAACGGTGGGCGAGAGGTTTGGGTGAAGGGAAAATGCTCGGGCGCCGCGAACGCTTGAAGCTCATCAAAATCCGCCCCTTCATCGCAGCGCTTTCCCGCAGGCACAAGGCGCTTTGGGGAGAGGTAGCCGATCATCACGAAGCGTCTGGGAGCGAGGGAGCCATAAGCAGGGCAGCGGTTCGGGGAGAGGCAGCCGAGCGTGACGCGGCGTTTTTGGCAAATGGAGCTAGCTGTTTTTGCGCGCACGAATCGCCTCGACACATTCGCCGATCAAGCCGGGCCCACGATAGACCATGCCCGTGTAGAACTGCACCAGTTTTGCGCCGGCCGTGATCTTTGCTGCCGCGTCGGCGCCACTGGTAATGCCGCCAACGCCGATCAACGGAATTTTGCCGCCGACGCGATTTGCCATTCTGGAAAGAACCTGCGTCGCCTTGTCAAACAAAGGCTTGCCGGATAAACCTCCCGATTGTTCGGCGTGCGCTGCCGCACCGATTCCAGGGCGATCAATCGTCGTATTGGTGCAAATCAAACCATCGATCTTTGCCGCCAGCAGCACTGTCGCCATGGCGTCAAGCTCGGTCTCGGAAAGGTCCGGCGCGATCTTGAGCAATACCGGTTTACGTGCGCCGTGTTTCGCGCCCAGTGATTCCTGGGCATCGCGCAAGTCCGCGACAAATCGCTTGAGCGAGTCGGCTTGCTGCAGCTCGCGCAAGCCTTGCGTGTTTGGCGAGGAAATATTCACGGTGACGTAGCTCGCGGCCGCGTAGACGCGTTCAAGGCAATACAGATAATCGCCAATTGCGCGGTCATTCGGCGTGTCCTTGTTCTTGCCGATATTGATGCCAAGCACGCCCGAGAAGCGTGCTTTTTCCACATTGCGCAGCAGGGCATCCACACCGTCGTTGTTGAAACCGAGTCGGTTGATGACCGCCTGGTGTTGCGCAAGGCGCCACATCCGCGGTTTCGGATTGCCCGGTTGCGGCCGTGGAGTCGTCGTACCGATTTCGATAAATCCGAACCCCAGTGCCGCCAATGCATCGATATGCGCACCGTTCTTGTCCAGACCGGCAGCAAGTCCGATCGGATTGGGAAATTCAATTCCGAATACCTGGGTCGGCAAGGGTCTCGTCCTGGCCGCGAGCAGCGGATTCAATCCGGTGCGGTATGCTGCGGCAATCGCAGTCAACGAAAGCTCGTGGGCGCGTTCGGCGTCCAGGCAAAACAGGAAGGGGCGGGCTAGGGAATACACATCAAGCTTTCGGCAACTTGCGCGGTTCACTGCGCTTGCCCGCCATCTCGACCATGGTTTCAATGCGGATCAGGCGGCGATCCAGATCGGTCATGATTTGGGTCAGCGTGTCGACGTTGCGTGACAGTCGTTGCAGATCACCTTGCATCTGCATGACTTCCTTGAATACGGAAATTGCGTCGGCGAGTACACCCATGATTGCTTCCTCAACGGGCGCGATATCGTTTGCGCGCTTCAGCGACTTGGCGTGATGGTTCGTTCGCCACGGCGCCGCGACTGCGGCCGATCGCGGCTATCGCGCGTTCGGCCGTGAGGTTGGCGTCGCGCAGACTCTTGCGCATGCCGGGAATGGCTGCGCGCAATTCGGCTGTAAGTGCCGCCAGCTCTTGGGTTTCGTCGGCGGATGTGGCGCCAAACGCATGCACGGCCCGGCGTACCAGTTCACTGGCCGTGATCCCGCGATCCTCTGCGAGGTTTTGCAATTCGCGCTTGTCGTTGGGCGAAATCAGTAGCGTAACGCGCTCTGTCTTCATGGTATTGCACTCCCTATCGCGATGTGCGCATGATAACAACATGCGCATATTCGCTCAAGCGTGCAACCGCCCAGTCGCGTACCGGACAAAATTGCGATAAGGCGACCGCCGCGGGTCACCGGAATCAGAACTCGAACTTGATTCCCTGCGCCAATGGCAGCGCATCGGAGTAGTTGATGGTGTTGGTCTGTCGGCGCATGTATACCTTCCATGCGTCGGAACCCGATTCGCGACCCCCGCCGGTTTCCTTCTCGCCGCCGAACGCACCGCCGATTTCCGCGCCGCTGGTGCCGATATTGACGTTGGCGATGCCGCAATCCGAACCTGCGCTGGACAGGAACGCTTCGGCCGCCTTGACATTCTGGGTGAAGATGGCCGACGACAATCCCTGGGGCACGCCGTTGTGGGCGATGATCGCTTCGTCGATGGACTTGAATGGCATAACGTACAAGATGGGCGCGAAGGTTTCCGACTGCACGACTTCGTCGGAATTTTTCAGTCCGGCGATAATCGTCGGCAATACGAAGTTGCCGGGACGATCCCTCAACGCTTCGCCGCCCGTCAACACCTTGCCGCCTGCCGCCGTGGCCTTGGCAATCGCTGCTGAATAATTTTTTACCGCCTCCGGGCTATTGAGCGGGCCCATCAGCGTGCTGGCCTGAGTCGGATCGCCGATTTTCTTTTCAACCTGCTTGTATGCCGCGACCAGCGTATCGACCACGTTGGAATAGATCGACTCGTGCACGAACAAGCGGCGGGTCGACGTGCAGCGTTGTCCGCACGTACCGACTGCACCAAAGACGATGGCCGGAATGGCGAGTTTCAAATCGGCGGTTTCATCCACGATGATGGCATTGTTGCCGCCCAATTCCAGCAAACTGCGGCCCATGCGCTTGGCCACGCGCTCGCCGACATGGCGCCCAACCGCAGTCGAACCGGTAAAGCTGATCAACGCGATGCGGTGGTCGTCCACAAACTTCTTGGCGATTTCCACACCGGCGTCATTGATGAGGAAAAACAGATTCGGAAACCCGCCATCCGTGAGCGCTGCATTGCAGATCTTCATCGACGCAATGGCCGAAAGCGGTGTCTTCGGTGACGGCTTCCAGATGGAAATATCGCCACAAACCGCTGCGACAAATGCATTCCACGCCCACACGGCGACGGGAAAATTGAATGCGGAAATGATGCCGATCACACCCAGAGGGTGCCATTGCTCATACATGCGATGGCCGGGGCGCTCAGAGTGCATGGTGTTGCCGTAGAGCATGCGACTTTGGCCAAGCGCGAAATCGGCGATATCGATCATCTCCTGCACCTCGCCGTCGCCCTCGGGCTTGATCTTGCCCATTTCCAGCGCGACCAGAGAACCCAGCGCATCCTTGTGCTTGCGCAAGGCATCCGCGCACAGGCGGATGGCTGCGCCGCGTTGCGGTGCGGGCGTAATTCGCCAAATCTGGAACGCTTCCTGCGCGCGCGCGATGATGGTTTCGTAGTCAGCAGCCGATGTCGCGTGCACGCGACCAATGACGTCGTGCGTGCTCGGATTGATGACTTCGATGGTGCCGGCGTCGGTCGTCTTCGACCACTCGCCATTGCCCAAAAATGTACCGGATTCGATTTCGGCCAAACCGAGCGATTTGAGAATTGAAGCAGACATGGAAACTCCGAAAATACGGGAAACGCGCCGCGAGCGCGGCGCCGGGAACCTGTCATTCTAGCAGAGCACGCGGTGGCGTCGATGAAAGCGGCAGTTTTCAGCAGCAACGCCGCGCCGAATCAATGTGCGCGCGAAACGGTGCTTGCGCATGGAACGATGCATGGTGCAACGGTGGAAAGGGGCTGAGGCATTTTGTCCGTTTCGCGCACGATGCGGGGGCAAGCCAATTCGACCATTGCCGGGCCACCGCGCGTCAACCATTTACACATCCGCCATTGGCTGATATTCTTGCGTCAATGTAATAACGCATTAGTACATTACTGCATTGGACGTGAGCCATGAAACATCGATCGGTGGAACCGGAATTGGCGCTGCAAGATCCCGTCGAGGGGTTGTGTCGGGCGTTGCTGTCGTTGGATCGCATCGACTTGATGCGCGCATTCATGCGGGATTTGTGCACGCCGGCGGAACTCGAAGCACTGGCTGATCGCTGGCGCGTCGTACCGTATTTGCTGAAAGGCATGGCGTACCGGGAAATCCACGAGCGCACGGCAGTAAGCGTTACCACGATTGGTCGTGTCGCGCGATTTCTCGTTCAGGGCAACGGCGGCTATCAGGCGGCGGTGGATCGACAGGCCGTGGGCGCCAGTGTGAAGCGGCGTGGCAGCGCCGCGAAGCCGACGGCTGCCTCGAACCGGGCACGCCAATGAGCGAAGTCAAGACACGTGAACGCTTGCGCATTGCGGTGCAGAAGTCAGGTCGGTTGGGAGATCCGGCGCGCGATCTGCTCGCGCGTTGCGGATTGAAATTCCGTCAGAGCCGCGACAAATTGTTTTGCTTTGGCGAGAGCCTGCCGATCGATCTGGTGCTGGTACGCGACGACGACATGCCCGGTTTGATTGCCGGCGGCGTGTGCGATCTGGCCATCGTTGGCCGCAATGTATTGCAGGAATACGCGCTGGGGTGCGCCGGGGATTCGCCGTTCAGCGAGTTGCGTGCGCTGGGTTTTGGCGGGTGTCGGTTGTCGATCGCGTTGCCTCAGGAAATCCCGTGGCGCGATGTAATGCAACTGGATGGCAAGAGCATTGCAACGAGCTACCCGAATTTGCTGCGCGACTGGCTGCGCCGTCACAACGTGGACGCGACCATTGTGGAACTGTCCGGTTCGGTGGAAATCGCACCGCGTCTGGGCACGGCCGATTTAATCTGCGATCTGGTGTCCAGCGGGTCCACACTCGTTGCCAACCAATTGGTCGAGGTCGCCACGGTGATGACCAGCGAAGCCGTGCTTGCCGGCAATGCAACGACGCCGAACGATGAACGTGGTGATCGGCTGGAGTTGCTGTTGCGGCGACTCGACGGCGTCCTCAATGTGCGTGAGTCGCGTCTGATCATGCTGCAGGCACCGCGCGCGGCGCTATCGGACATTTCCGATTTGCTGCCTGGCAAACCCCGACCAACCGTGCTGTCGATCGAGGGAAGCCCGGACCAGATTTCCCTGCAAGCGGTTTGCAGCGGGCAGATTGGATGGTCGGATCTGGAAGCGATGCGGCGCGTTGGTGCGCACGCCATGCTGGTAATGCCGGTGGAGAAGATGCTGTCATGAATCCGGTTTTGCAAGATTTTGGCGGCGTCGACGATGCAGTTGCGAAAATGCTCGATTGGAATGCCCTGACGGCTGCGCAACGTGCGGCGACATTGCAACGTCCAAGTCAACCATCCAGTACGAAATTCCCCGGCGCGGTTGGTGAAATTATTGCGGACGTGCACAGGCGCGGTGATGTTGCCTTGCGCGAATTCACGGCGCGGCTGGATGGTGCGCTGCTGGATTCATTCGAGGTTGCCGAAGCCGAATTCGCCGCAGCCGACGCGGCGCTGCCGGTCGCACTCAAGACGGCAATTGCCGAGGCCGCCTTGCGCATCGAAATGTTCCATCTGGCCGGTTCGGCACAGGCCCTGCGCGTGGAAACGGCACCTGGCGTGATTTGCGAACGCTTGCCGCGCGCCATTGCGCGTGTCGGGCTTTACGTGCCGGCAGGCAGCGCACCGTTGCCATCAACCGCACTGATGCTGGGAATACCGGCGCGACTTGCCGGATGTCGCGAAGTGATTCTTTGCACACCGCCGCGCAAGGACGGCAGTGTTGATGCCGCCGTTTTGAACTGTGCGCGCTTGTGTGGCGTGACCCGCGTTTTCAAGCTCGGCGGTGCACAGGCAATTGCAGCGATGGCGATGGGCACGCAAAGTGTGCCGGCTTGCGACAAATTGTTCGGGCCTGGCAATGCCTGGGTTACCGAAGCCAAGCGTCAGGTTTCTGCGCAGACCGGTGGGCCGGCAATCGACATGCCTGCCGGCCCATCCGAGTTGCTGGTGATTGCCGACGCTGCAGCCAATCCCGCGTTTGTCGCAGCGGATTTGCTGGCACAGGCCGAACATGGGCCGGACTCGCAGGTGTTTCTGCTCAGCGACGATGATGCATTGATCGCCACGGTTGTCGAGCAAATCCATCTTCAGCTGCGCGATTTGCCGCGGGCGAAAACCGCGCGACAGGCGCTCGCGAACAGTCGTCTGATCCGCGTGACCTCGCTGGTGCAAGCGGTGGAAATCAGCAATCAGTACGCGCCTGAACACTTGATCATCAACGTTGGCGATCCGCGCGCGTTGTTGCCATTGATCGAAAATGCCGGGTCGGTTTTTCTCGGCGCTTGGTCGCCGGAGTCTGTCGGCGACTACTGCAGCGGAACCAATCACGTGCTGCCGACCCATGGTCATGCACGCGCCCTGAGTGGCTTGAGCGTGGCCAGTTTCCAAAAGCAGATCACGGTACAGGAATTGTCCGTTGAGGGACTGCGCGGTATCGGCGCTTGCGCAGTAACGCTGGCCGGCGCCGAAGGGCTGCATGCGCATGCGCGTGCGGTGACGTTGCGCCTCGCCGCGCAGGAATTGCCGACATGAGCGTTCTCGATCTGGCACGATCCGAGTTGCTGGCATTGACGCCGTATTCGTCCGCACGCATGGAGGCTGGCGCCGCAACGGTCATGCTCAATGCCAACGAATCGCCGTGGCCGCCGCCGGGCGACGAAGGTCGCGAACTCAACCGCTATCCCGAGCCGCAACCACCGCAATTGATCGAGCGCCTCGCTCGACTTTACGGCGTCGATCCGCGCCAGGTTCTGGTCGGGCGTGGCAGCGACGAGGCAATTGACCTTCTCGTGCGCGGTTTCTGTCGGGCTGGTCGCGACGCCATTGCGATTTGTCCGCCGACGTTCGGCATGTACGCGGTGTGCGCGGGTATTCAAGGTGCGCAGGTGCTGTCGATTCCGTTGAACGAAGATTTCCGGGTCGACGTCGATGCGGTTTTGCGTAACCTGACTGCCTCCACGAAATTGTTGATCTTGTGTTCCCCAAACAATCCGACCGGCGACGTGATGCGGCTTGCCGATGTCGCTCGGATGGCCGCGACATTGGCGGGGCGCTGCCTGGTTGTCGTGGACGAAGCGTACATCGAATACTCCGACGCAGTCAGCGCGGCGAGCCTGTTGGATGCACATGAAAATCTTGCCGTGCTGCGTACGCTTTCCAAAGCCTGGGCGTTGGCAGGTGCGCGTATCGGGGTATTGTTGGCCAATGCGCAAATCATCGCGTTGTTGCGCCGGATCATGCCGCCGTATCCGATGCCGACACCGTGCCTGGTCGCCGCACTGGCCGGGCTCGATGACGACGGGCAGGAGCAAATGCGTCGTCGCGTCGTGATCACGCGCAGTGAACGCGCACGTCTGGGCCAATCATTGGCGCAAATTTCCGGCGTGCGTCGCGTGCTGCGTTCGCAGGCAAACTTTTTCGCGGTGCAATTCGATGATGCGACCGCCGTGTATCGCCAATTGCTTCGGCGCGGGGTGGTAGTGCGCAATTTGTCTGCGTATCCGCGACTCGACGGATTTCTGCGCATCAGCATCGGCACGCCGCGGGAAAACTCTCGGTTGCTCGAAGCGATTGGCATGGGCACGGAGCAGACATGAAGCGCAAGCTGCTGTTTGTCGATCGAGACGGTTGCCTGATCGAGGAGCCGGCCGACGAACAAATCGACCGTCTCGACAAGTTGATGCTGTTGCCGGAGGTGATTCCTGCCTTGCGCCGTTGTATTGCGTGTGGATACGAATTGATCATGGTGACGAATCAGGATGGGCTTGGTACGCCAAGCTTCCCGCAGGCTGATTTTGACCAGCCACACGAATTCTTGTTGCGCTTGCTTGCATCGCAAGGCATCGAGTTTGCCGAGGTTTTGATCGATCGCAGCTTTGCGACGCAAAACCTCGACACGCGCAAGCCGGGAACCGGCATGGTGCGGCATTATCTTGCCGACGACGCATGGAGTCGCAGCCAATCGGCCATGGTTGGCGATCGTGACACCGACCTGCAATTCGCCGCCAATCTCGGCGTGCGCGGCCTGCGCGTCGGTGCCGACGGCATGGGCTGGAACGCCATCGCGCATGCGTTGTGCGACGCGCCGCGCGTCGCGCAGATCTGTCGCGACACGAAAGAAACCTGCATTCGAGTGCGCGTTGATCTGGATGCTGTCGGTGATGCCACGGTTGCCACCGGGATCGGTTATTTCGATCACATGCTTGAACAACTGGGCAAGCATGGCGACTTCGGGTTGCAACTGCAGTGCCAGGGCGACCTGCATGTCGATGAACACCACAGCGTGGAGGATTGCGCCCTGGCGCTGGGCCAGGCGTTGCGCCAGGCGCTGGGCGACAAGCGCGGTATCGGTCGCTATGGCTTCACGTTGCCGATGGACGAATCGTTGGCTTCGGCCGCTCTGGACTTGAGCGGACGTCCCTGTTTCGTGCTCGACGGAAAATTTCCGCGTGAACGTGTTGGCGAACTTTCCACGGAAATGGTCTCGCATTTCTTCCGTTCATTGTGCGAGACGTTGGGTGCCAATCTGCACTTGAGCATTCGCGGCGATAACGCCCATCATATGGTTGAGGCCTGTTTCAAGGTCGTCGCGCGGTGCCTGCGCCAGGCAATCGAGCGACGTGGCGATGCGCTTCCGAGCACCAAGGGGGCGCTGTGATTGCATTTTGCGACGAGTGTCAGACTGCTGGTTTCTCTGCTCCATTGTTCGCGACGGGTGAGCGCGCTGAAGTGAGGGCGGAGCGCCTGGAATTGCTGCAACAGTGCGGCAATTCTCGGCGGGCGTCCTTCATCCGGCCCTCTCTCCCGGGCGCGCTTGGGGCAGATCGCGTTGAGCGTTCGTCGCCGGTGCGACGCGACGTCGTACTGGTCGATGCGGGAGGCACGAATATCGGTTCGGTCCGTTATGCATTGCAACGCCTTGGCGTCGAGGCGACGATGACCGATGACGTCGGGCGCATCCGAACCGCAAGTCATGTGATTTTGCCGGGCGTCGGCGCAGCCAGACCTGGAATGCTGCGCTTGCGCGCACGCGGCCTGATCGACGTGATCCGATCATTGCGGCAACCGGTGCTTGGCGTATGTCTGGGCATGCAGTTGCTGTTCGAGCATTCGCAAGAAGACGATACGCAATGCCTCGGGATCATCCCCGGGCAAGTGCGAAAAATCCCTTCGACGCCAGGTTTGCGTGTGCCGCACATGGGCTGGAATCGGATACGCGCCGAGCGCAATGAGCCGATGACGGCGTCGGTCGGCGAAGATTCGTGGGTGTACTTCGTGCACAGCTACGCCGCATCGATTTCCGTGCACACCATCGCGAGCAGCGAACACGGCGAACGATTTTCGGCAATGGTGCGCAGGGAAAATTTTTTCGGCATGCAATTTCATCCCGAGCGTTCGGCTGCCTGCGGCGCGCGACTGTTGCAGGAGTTCTTGCGCCAATGAGTTTCAGCGTGATTCCTGCAATTGACCTGCGTGGTGGGCGAGTCGTGCGTTTGCGTCAAGGCGACTACGCACGCGAAACAACCTATCCATACGATCCGATCGTGTTGGCTGCCGAGTACGCGGCGGCCGGCGCGCAGTGGCTGCACGTCGTGGACCTGGATGGCGCGCGCAGCGGCAATCCCGACAATTTGCAAACCATCGTCGCGCTCGCTCGATGCGGTTTGCGCATCCAGACGGGTGGTGGCGTGCGCAATGAAGATGATCTGCAGCGCCTGTTGGATGCCGGCGCTGATCGGGTTGTTGTCGGTAGCGTCGCCGCGTGCGATCCGGAACGCGTGACTGGATGGTTGCAACGCTACGGTCCGCAGCGCTTGACCATTGCCCTGGATACGCGCTATCGCCATGGCGCGTGGCGTCTTGCCAGCGCAGGCTGGACGCAAGACGCAGACACCTTGCTCGACGAGCTGGCACCGCGATTGGCTGCTGCAGGGTGCGTGCATCTTCTGTGTACGGATATTGATCGCGACGGCATGATGTCCGGTCCCAATCTTGATCTGTATGCCCACCTTCTGGAACGCGTCCCGCAGGTTTCGATTCAGGCGTCGGGCGGGGTGCGCGATCTGGCGGACGTCCGTGCCGTGCGCGATGGGGGAGCGGCGGCAATCATCCTTGGCCGCGCATTGCTCGAGCGGCGCTTCGGCATTGCGCAGGCATTGGCATGTTGAGCAAGCGCATCATTGCTTGCCTGGATGTGCGCGACGGACAAGTCGTCAAGGGCGTGCGCTTTCGCGATCACGTGGTCATGGGCGGCATTGTCGAATTGGCGCTGCGCTATCGCGATGCCGGCGCCGATGAACTGGTGTTCTACGACATTGCCGCCAGCCCCGAGCAGCGCCGTGTCGATGCAAATTGGGTGACCCGTGTCGCACGCGAAATCGATATTCCATTCTGCGTCGCCGGCGGCATTCGCAGCGTTGCAGACGCGCGCGCAGTGCTGCATGCGGGCGCAGACAAGATTTCGATCAATTCGCCAGCGCTGGAGCGTCCGCAATTGATCGACGAACTCGCTGCCGCCTTTGGTGTGCAATGCGTCGTGGTCGGCATCGACAGTTTGCGCGACGCTGATGGCTCATGGCGCGTGCGTCAATACACGGGCAACCCGGACGCGACCCGGGCATTGCCCTTGCGCACGTTCGACTGGATGGACCAGGCACAACACCGCGGCGCTGGCGAGATCGTGCTCAATTGCATGGGCAGCGATGGCGTCCGCGGTGGTTACGACATCGAGCAATTGCAGGCGGCGCGCGCGCGTTGCCATGTACCGCTGGTCGCTTCCGGCGGAGCCGGCACGCAGGCGCATTTCATCGATGTTTTCAGGCAGGCAGACGTCGACGCGGCACTGGCGGCCAGCGTGTTCCATTCCGGCGCGATTGCCATTCCCGAACTGAAACGGCAACTGCACACGGCAGGTATCCAGGTGCGCACATGAGTTTTGACGCAGACACTATTGATTGGACAAAAGGCGACGGACTGGTGCCGGCGATCGTTCAGCATTGGCGCGACGGGCGCGTGTTGATGCTCGGCTACATGAATCGCGATGCGTTGGCGCAGACGCAGCATGGCGGCGACGTCACCTTTTTCAGTCGCAGTCGCAAGCGGTTGTGGACCAAGGGCGAAACTTCGGGCAATTTTTTGCAGATGAAGTCGATTCATGTGGACTGTGATGCGGACACGCTGCTGGTTCTTGCTGCGCCGAGCGGACCCGTTTGTCATCGCGGGACCGACACGTGTTTTGGCGATGAAGCAACGACCGCCCTGGCATTTCTGGGGCAACTCGATACGCTGATCGAGAGCCGCGAACGCGAGCGACCGAACGCAAGCTACACCACCAGACTGTTCGATGACGGCGTGCGCAGGATCGCGCAAAAAGTCGGGGAAGAGGGTGTGGAAACGGCATTGGCCGGCGTTGTTCAGGATGATGCTGCCTTGCTTGGCGAAGCGGCGGATCTGGTTTATCACCTGCAGGTATTGCTGCGCGCACGGGGCTTGTCGCTCGACCAGGTTGCCGGGGTACTTGCCAAACGCCACGGAGCCATTTGCCGGTGATCATCGGGACGTTGCGAATAGCCCAAATCAGGCCGGTTTTCCGCTTTGAGGCGACTTTGTACGCCGCGGTTCAGCAAACGAATCGGTACGCTTGACGCCGGGCTTGCACTCGGGTCAATCTGGACGCGCTTGCCGAACCGAGAGTGCAATGAACACCGATACAGCCGACAAGCCGGATCCGCACGAGTCCTCCGATCTCGTGCTGGTCAATGAGGTAGCGCACATTGCATTGCGTGACAAGAGCCTGCGGCCAATGCTGCATGCGATCGTGCGCGCCATCAAACGCCATTTGCGTTGCGAATTCGTTGCCTGTGCAACCGTGGATATCGGTGGGCACACGTATTTTTGCGAAGCGCTGGAAACCGATCTGCCCGGATTGATGCATGTCGACGAAAGTGGCGAGTTGGGCGGCAGCGTGCTTGGCGAGGCCGTCGCGACGGGGTGCAGCGTGCTCGTGGCCGACACAAACCAGCGCTCCAATTGCATTGGGAACATGTCATGCACGCGATCCGAATTGTGCGTCCCGGTGCTGCAGAACGGCGAAGTCATCGCCGTGATCGACGCGCAAAGCGCACGATTGGATGCGTTTGCCGGCCAGCAGTTGTTGCTTGAAACCGTTGCGGCTCAGGCTGCCGGGGCGATCAGTGCGGCCCGAATGAATCTCGAGTTGCGCAAACGCATCGACTTGCTGCAGATGATGAGTGAATTGCTGCGCGAAGCAATTGATGCGGGTTCACTGGATGCGGCGCTGCAGCGCATCTCCGACTATGTTCATGAGCGTTTCCACCTTGAGCTGTGCGCGGTGATGCTGGTGAATGAGACCGGCGATCAACTATGGCTGAAAGCAGAAACGGGAATCTCCGTTTTGATCGAGGATTCCATGCCGCAATGGCCGACCCGGATGGGAATAAACGGACGCGCATTTCGTACCGGTGAGGCGCAGTTCGTGCCGAACGTGGGTCTGGATACGGACTACGTGATGGGCAATCCGGCAGTGCGCTGCGAATACGTCGTGCCAATCCGGTTTCGGCGACGTTTGTTGGGCTTGATCGACATGGAAAGCGCCAGTCTGGATTCATTTACCGATGAAAACCGCAACATGCTCGACGCGCTTGCAGCGCAAGTGGCAGGTGCCATTCATCTGACTGCAACGAACCAACGCTTGTCGGAATTCAACCGGGAAGTTGCTGAACAGTCGGAAGCGCTGGAGCGCGCAAATATGCAATTGCGCGAGGCAAACGAGTCCCTGCGTCGTCTTTCGTTTCTGGATGGCTTGACGGGCGTGGCCAATCGGCGGCGGTTTGACCAGGCGCTGCGCAGTGCGTGGCGTCGTGCACGACGCGAACAATCCGAACTTTCCCTGTTGCTCCTGGATATTGACGATTTCAAGGGTTACAACGACGGCTACGGGCATCTGGCGGGCGACGATTGTCTGCGACGCATCGCCGCCGCATTGAATGCCGCAGTTACCCGGCCCGGCGATCAACTGGCGCGTTACGGCGGTGAAGAATTTTCGGTCCTGTTGCCGGCAACCGGCGCGGCGCAAGCGCAACACATTGCGCAGGCGTTGCACAAGGCGGTTGGCGACCTGGAGATTCCGCATCGCTTTGCGCGCGCCGGTACGCATGTGACCATCAGTGTCGGTGTCGCGGTCTGGTCGCCGGAGATGCGCATTGTGCCCTCGGATTTCGTGCGTCGCGCAGATCGTGCCTTGTACGCGGCAAAGGCCGAGGGTCGTGATCGCGTGGTGCTTGCTGCGGGTGCGCTTCGTGCCAAGGCGCATGCGGATTCTGCCTTGTTTGCAGCCGACGAACTGTAGTTGATTCGCGCGTGCTTACTGCCGGTGCGCCGGTTCCGCCGGCATCAACGTTTTTTTATCGCGCTCGAAAACAACCTGTGGTCCCAGATGAATATCGTGGCGCCATTTTGCGAGTTGTGCCTCGATCCCGGGTGCACTGGCAATTTGCGGTTGCGAGTGTTTTTCGCCGTCGCGGTCTTCCCGCTGATCGATAAGCTTGGCAGCCGCGACAAACGCGCTGGTCATTGAATCGGTCTGGTTCAGGGCATCGACAAAAAACGCGCGGCCAAAATCCGTGATCGGCGAATCGGTGCCGCAACCGAAAGAGGATCGGTCCTTGCGTGCTGCCGTAATCACCAGCGTGGTCGGACCCTTGATCGCATCGATGAATCCGCCGGAATAGCATGCGGAAACGACGACGACTTTGTAACGCACGCGCGTTTCGGCAAGAACCAGCGCGAGATCTTCGGGTGCAATCTGATCCAGCGGCAGTGGGTCCATGCTGACGTAGAGCAGATGATCCGGCGAGCCATGGCTGGTCAGAAACACCATCAGTATGTCGCGATCGCGGTCCATCTTCGCCGCAATTTGCCTTGCCGCCAATTCAAGATTGCTCAACGTGGCCAACGGATACCGCGCAAGCGTATGCGGATTGTTGACCAGAATCAGGCCATGGCCGCTGCCATCAAAACGCTTGTCGAACAATTTCGCCACATACTCTGCCTCGTTTCGGAATACGTCTTCTTCGCCGTCGCCGGCAAATCCGAGCAGATACAGATTGACCTTGTTGGCTCTTGGCGCTGCGAGCTTGTCGGTCGCAGCGCGAACCATGCTTGCCTGCGAATACAGAACTTGTTCCGGTGATGCCGCATCGTCCGGCCAGAGTTCGTCATTTTCGGCTGCATCGAGGTCATCATTGCCCGCATCGCCGGCAATGGCATGCAGGTAGGCTTTGACGGTTGCAAGACTCGCAGAGGCGGGTTGTGCTGAAGCCACCGCTTGCGCGGGCAATTTTGCGGGGATGGGTGTCAACGCAATGTAAGCAAGCACGGCGCTGGCACAAAACACGATGAACACGATGACGAGACGGCGATGCATGCGGGGCTTGCGTCAGCAACAGGAGATTTGCCGGTACAGATCAATCACGCCGAGGTGAAATCCAGTGCATCGAAGTCATTGACGCAGACGTGTGTGCTTTGCGCCGGACATGCGGATGGCGCTCGCGCCAGCAATACGGTTTTCATTCCGGCTCGATTCGCGGCATCGAGTTCGGCTTCGATATCGGAAAGAAACACGATTTCTCCCGCCGGCAGACCAATCAACGCAGCAATGCTTCGATAGGATCGAGTTTCGCGTTTGGGACCGGTTTGCGTGTCGAAATAGCCGTCGAACAAGCTGCGCAAATCACCCGCTTCGCTGAATCCGAAAAGCAGTTTCTGCGCTTCCACCGAGCCTGAGGAATACACGTAGATTCGCAGTCCCTGTTGGCGCCATGCGCGCAATTTCGCCGCTACTTCCGGATAAATGTGTGCGCGATAGTCGCCGTTCTCGTAGCCCTGCTTCCAGATCATTCCCTGCAACGCCTTCAACGCCGTGGATTTTCGATCTTCATCAATCCAGCGTTGCAGCAGCGCGATGATTGCATCCTGCGAAGCGGAAATCAGGCCGGCTTCGCGTGCGGCTTCATGCAGCCAATGCTGAACTTCCGCCTTGTCCGCGTGAGTGACGATGAAAGCGGGCAAGCGCTTGCGCGCAAATGGAAACAGCACGTCTCGAACAAAGCTCAAAGAGCTGGTGGTGCCTTCAATGTCGGTGAGGATTGCGCGAATCATGTCAGCGATCCGGATTGCCTTGTTTCCCGGTTGACGGCAATGCAGCATCCGGCATCAGACGCGGGAATTTTGTGGCGATATCGCTGCCGGTGAATTGGGCTACCCAACCTTCCTTGTTGGTGAACAGGCGGATGGCAATGAAGAAGGGGGATTCGCTCATGTCAAACCAGTGACGGGTACCGTCCGGTACACTGATCAAGTCGCCTTGTTCGCACAGGACTTCATACACCTTGCCGTCAATGTGCAAGGTAAACAGGCCGCGACCAGCGACGAAAAAGCGCACCTCGTCTTCGGAATGCGTGTGCTCGTTGAGAAACTTCTGGCGCAACGCGGCCCGATCCGGATGGTCCGGATTCAAGCTGATGACGTCTACCGCCTGATAACCGAATTCGCGCTGCAATCGCTCGATGTCGGCGCGATAGGCGGCAATCACTTCCTCCTGACTGGCACCTGGAGACAGAGGATGGGTTGTCGCCCATTGCTCGAAACGCACCCGCAGCGGGGCGAGCTCGCGCGCGATTTCGGCGTGCGTGGTCAAGGTTTTCAGTGGCGTATCGCCGGATTCGGAAAAAACTCGCAGGCGACTCATTGCAATCTCCTCAATTCCAGTTCGCAGCCCAGCAAAAATTCGAATGCCTCGATATGGCGCTGCGCTTCGGCCATGTCGCGGCCCCAGGCATAGATTCCGTGACCTTCAATCAAATACCCATGTAACGGTTTGCCCGATTCAATCCAGGCATCGACCAGCTGCACCAGCTCCGGCATGTGCTGGGTATTCGGAAATACGGGCACATCGATTTGCGTTGCGTGGGTGGATTGACCGGCGATGGCCTTGATCAATTCATAACCGGCAATGCGCACGACGCCTTGCGCGGCGAACAAGCGCGACGCAACAGTCTGCGTTTTCGAATGCGTGTGCAGCACTGCCTGCACGCCGTCAATTTGCCGGTAAATCTGCGCATGCAGCGCAGTTTCGGCAGACGGACGCGCGTCGGAGTCCACGGCGTTGCCCTGCATGTCGACCACCATGATGTCGGCCTGCGTTAGTGCGCCTTTGTCACGACCGGAAACGGTAACGGCAATATGTCCGTCATCCAGGCGCATCGAAAAATTGCTGCTGGTGGCCGGAGTCAAACCCTGCATGCCGAGCTTGCGCCCGGTAGCGACGATTTGATTGGCGCACGTTTTCAGGTGCTCGGGTGAATAGTTCAAGTCGAAGTTCTCTCAATTGGATGCCGACAAATCAGGTCTCGCCGTATTATCAACCTTTCTCCGATATTTCGCTGCAGCCATGCTTGCCCTCACGGCATCACGGGACAAAAACATCAGTGGCGCAACCGTGGTCGGCAAATGGGATCCTTGTCGATCACGTTCAAACCGGCACGAACCAATGGATGTGGCCGCATTTGTCGCAGACATAGCAATTGGCCGATTGATTGGCCCAGTCGAAATTCAGGAACGTGGCTGCCGCGGTATTGAGTTGTGCGCGGCGATGGTGGAATGTGGTTGCCTGACAAACAACACAACACAATGGTTTGCCAAGTATCTCGACGGTTTCCCCTGCATTCTTCCCAAACAGTCCCATCTCATTGCTCCGCAATCGTGATCCGGAATGATTGCAGTATTGCAGTGTCTGGTTCAATAACCTGCAAAGGGTGCAGCGACCTGATGGGGTCCACGGCCATGGGTTATTTGCGCACAGTAGGGTAGGCTAACCATAGTCGGGTATCCGGGGATGATGGCATGGGTTCGAGTACGTTGGCTGTCGACAGGCACGGCCGTTTGCCGAGCCAGATTGGCTACATCATCGGCAATGAGGGATGCGAGCGTTTCAGCTTCTACGGAATGCGCAACATTCTCACGCCGTTTCTCATCAGCAGCCTGCTGTTGTTTGCGCCGGAAGCCGAGCGCGTTGGCATTGCCAAGGATGTGTTCCACACATTCGTCATCGGCGTGTACTTTTTCCCGCTGTTGGGTGGCTGGATCTCCGATCGCTTCTTCGGCAAGTACAACACCGTCTTCTG
>DASSXQ010000200.1:0-2090 GCA_035703725.1 Rudaea sp. | reverse complement strand
GTTGCAACATCGGCCGGAATCACGGCGCGTGTATTGCAGGAACTCGGCGCGCTGCACCGCGTGGAAAGCCGTGTGATTCTCGGCGCTGCCGTGATCGACGACATCCTCGCCATGTTGCTGCTGGGCGTGGTCACCGCACTGCAAGCCGGCGGCGAATTGCGCGTGAGCCACCTCGCGGTGGTGCTGGCCGAAGCCGTGGGTTTCGTGCTGGTGATTGGTCTGGTCGGCCCGCAGGTGATGCGACGTTCCAATCGCTGGCTGGAAGCACCGATCAATCCGCATTCGCCGTTCACGCTGGTATTGGCGCTATGTCTGGGATTGGCATTTGTTTCCACGCAATTCAGCCTGGCAGCGATCATCGGCGCATTTCTCGCCGGCATGATTGTGTCCGAGACGCCGCATCGCGAAACCATCGAGCATCAGACTCAACCATTGCTGGCCTTGATGACGCCGTTCTTTTTCGTCATGACCGGCAGCAAGGTGGAGCTTGCGCAGTTGGCCAACCTCGATACGCTGCTGGCGTTGGTGCTGATTACCGTGATCGCGGTGGTGTCCAAGCTGGCAGGCGGCTTTCTCGGTGCGTTGTCGCTGGGCAAGCGCAGCGCGTTGATTGTCGGCGTGGGCATGATTCCACGCGGCGAAGTCGGCGTGGTTGTGGCCAGTCTGGGTCTGGCCGCTGGCGTATTTTCCGCTCGGGTCTACGCCTTGATTGTGGCCATGTCGCTGCTGACCGCGATGATTGCACCGCCTGTGCTGGCGGCACTGCTGCGCCGACATCCGTTGGCGCCCGACGAAAACAATGCTGAAGAATAATCAAACGATTCAGGCGATGGCGTAATCCCAACGCGGCGCCCACGCGAATGCGTGGCGGCGACCTCGATGAAGCCAAGTTCCTCAAACTTGCTTGGCGAGAGGGTTGGGTAAGCGGGAAAGGCCTCGCACTTGCGAATCGCTTCGCCATGCCACACTGCGTCCCCTCACCCGAGCCCTCGCCCCTGATGAACCGGGCGAGAGGGTGCAAAAGCGAAGCGCGCTTCGGCTTGAATCGGGGAAGCGAGCCGCGCTTGCCGGGTGAATTGGAAAAAAGAAATCCGCAGGAAACCAACTCAAACCGAATCGCCACGCATTTGTCGATACGCCAGCAAGGCGGCCTCGCGCGATTCGCGCAGGTCCACCACGGGTGATGGATATCCGGATCGGTGCAAGATGTCAGGCTGCTTCCACGGTTGATGGATCAACGGCGCGGTGACGTTGGCCAGTTCGGTGACCCAGCGTCGGACGTAATCACCGTGCGGGTCGAAGCGTTCGCCCTGGCCCACAGGGTTGAAGATGCGGAAATACGGCGCGGCATCGGCGCCACAACCGGCGCTCCATTGCCAGCCTTGGGTATTGTTGGCCAAGTCGGCATCAACCAACGTATCCCAGAACCAGCGCGCGCCATGCAGCCAGTGCTGGCGCAGATTCTTGGTGAGAAAACCGGCCACGATCATGCGCACACGATTGTGCATCCAGCCGGTTTGCCATAGTTGACGCATGCCCGCATCGACAATGGGCACGCCCGTCTGACCGCGTTGCCAGCGCGCCAGCACGTCGGAATTGTCGCGCGCCCACGCAAACCCGTCGAACTGTGGTTTGAGGTTTTGCTGTGCAGTGTTCGGGAAATGAAACAGCAAATGATGCGAGAAGTCGCGCCAGCCCAATTCACGCAGGAACGTCTCGACACCTTTTTCGCGCGACGCTGATCGAGCATTCATCGCACCTTCCCACAGCGCCCAGAGAATCTGCCGCGGGCTGATTTCGCCAAAGTGCAGGTGCGCCGACAATCGCGACGTCCCCACGCGGTCAGGTCGATCACGGTCACCGGGATAGTCACTGACTGCTTCGATCAAGAACTTGTCCAGTGCCTCGCGCGCGCCGCCTTCGCCGGGACGCCAGTGCTGCGCGAATGCGGCATCCCAGGCAATCCGCGGCAGAAGATGCAGCGCGTCCAGATCAACACTGTCGGCCAGTACGCGCGACGAAATCCACGCCGGCGATGGCACTGCCGGGCGCGGTTGCAACTGCGCGCGCAGTTTGCGCCAGAACGGCGT